>JACPLC010000002.1 GCA_016186695.1 Candidatus Kaiserbacteria bacterium
GCCAGTTCGGATTGAGGTCTGCAACCCGACCTCATGAAGCCGGAATCGCTAGTAATCGTGGGTCAGCCACACCACGGTGAATACGTTCTCAAGCTTTGTACTCACCGCCCGTCAAGTCAGGGAAGTTGGGAGTGCCCGAAGGACATACTCGTTATGTACCAAGGCAAACTCAATGACAAAGACTAAGTCGTAACAAGGCACGGGTAGCGGAAGCTGCTCGTGGATTCATTCAAACAAGGATTGGTTCTCTGCATTGCAGCAGAACCGGCCTGTCGATTTGAGCATCTCGATCGAGTGCTCAAGGGAAATGGCATTCATCCAAAAATGATGCCTGACACATCGGGAAAGACCGATGGTTTGGACGGAACAAAAGAGTGTATAAAAAGTTACTGTTGCAAAAGCGCCCCGAAAGGGGCGCTTTTGCGTGCTATCGTACGGAAATGTCTGTCCTCTGGTTTAATTTTCCGTTCTCATTCTTATACAGTTTGTCGTGTTTCTGATCCACGCTCACTATGAGAAAAAACTCGCTGATGTGCCGCGCGTTCTTTGGCAGGGTGCCCTCACCGGCTTAGTGTATGGCCCGCCCGTGGACTTGATTGTCGGAAAATATCTGGGCATCGGTACCTACCTTCTCGGGTTTGGCCCATTCTTTCTCATACTCCTTGCAGTACTTGGGTGGGGACTCTTCGCCGCCAACATTCTGCTTATGCAGCAAGCACGATTACTACACTTTTGCTCCTGGGCCATGGTTGTCATAGTGGTTTCTGAAGTTATAAATCTTTTCTTCCCTTCATGGACATGGCCATTTGCCTATGCCTCCATCGAGTTTTTGATTATGGCTCTCATTGCTCCTCTAGTACTGGGTATGATTGTCGCGCTAGCGTGGCAGGTATTATTCGGGTACCGATTTGCCTTCATTGAAGCCGTACTTAAGCGGTAGACACAGGAAAGACCGATGGTTTGGACGGCTTGTCCTGAGCGAAGTCGAAGGGAACAAAAGAGTGTATAAACAAAAGCGCCCCTAACGGGGCGCTTTTGCGTTGGAGTGGTCATTAGTGCGGTAATTTATTGAATTCTTTATCGAGGTCTGCCTCAATTTCTTTGATGCGGTACGGCTCGAACCGCTGAAGATATTCAATGACAAGTTTCGTGTGGTGTTTTACGTCGCGCTCAACGTGATCCCACATCATGCTTTCACTACTGAGCTTACCTGTAAGTGTATTTAGAATTTTCTTCAGTAGCTCAAAGAGTCCGATAATTTCAGGGCGATCAATCTTCGGCGGTTCAGGTTTTTGTATGTCGTCATGTGCAAGCCATGAATCTCGGTAAGTTTTCAATTCCTCGATGGTTTTTTCATGCGTAGCAAGTAGAGAGCGAATCTCGAGCAAATCTTCATTCTTGACGCCCAGATACTGGTCAATCATCTCTTTGTCTACTCTGCGATTCTCAAAAAAGCCGCCGTGCTTTTTTAGTGCTTCAGCTGTTAAGGTCTCTCGGTGTCTATCGACATAGTTTACAACTTTCGTTATGTGAAGAGCCTGGTCTGAAGCGTCGAATATCTTGGCTAGTTCAAGAAAGAAGTTGATACGTAGAGATTCTCTTGCCGGGATAAAGAAATTGCGGAAAGTGTTTATTGTATGACTGTTCTTTTCTGCCTGATCATCGCCAACCACATCCCTGGCAATGAGTTCCTGCATCCCCTCGAATGCGTAGAAAGTGCATTGTGCTTTATAGAACCGCCCCCGCAGCGACCTAATACGCTCAAGTGCCGCATCGTATTCTGAAGGAGTTTTGTTTTCTTCTGGAGAATTTTCACTCATACCGGGACAACTATGTTCCTCAAGATTCAAAAACGCAAGCCTAAATTAGTAGGTCGAGTTTGGTTTAATAGTAGAGAAAATCTACCGTTAGGCGGTAGCCGATGAATTACCTTTAGGAGATTTGAACTACGGGTATATCATAATTCTATGGACATGACAGTTATAAGAAAAGTAACGGCCATAAAGCGACGAATTGTCGATTTCTTTGAACACAGCCAACTTGGCGGTCTTATATCTGCAATTGTGGGCATTGTTTTGATACTTATTTATGCTTGGATGTTCCTTTCTTCCTCAATTTGTGAAGGCGGCTGCTGGCGCCAATTTGATTTCGGAGGAAGAGGAGGCAATCCTCAAGAAAGTTATCTCGATTATTGATTAAATCGCGCAGTCGGCGACTGAAATGGTCGATTTGCTATAATGGGCATATATGAACAAACAACCCAAGAATACGGTTTGCCTCTGGTACGAAAAGGACGCAGAAGCGGCAGCGAAATTTTACGCCGCTACTTTTCCTGATAGCAAAGTAGGCGCCGTTTTTCATGCGCCCTCTGATTTTCCAAGCGGGAAGAAAGGCGATGTGCTGACGGTAGAATTTACCGTCTGTGGAGTTCCCTGTGTCGGTCTGAATGGTGGCCCGGCCTTCAAGCAGAGCGAGGCGTTTTCTTTTCAGATCGCGACCGACAATCAAAAAGAAACGGATCGCTACTGGAACGCGATAGTGGGGAATGGTGGTAAGGAAAGTGCATGCGGCTGGTGCAAGGATCGCTGGGGGGTATCCTGGCAGATTACGCCGCGCGTGCTGACTGATGCTCTTGCAGCAGGAGGCGCCGAGGCAAAACGTGTGTTCGATGCGATGATGACGATGCAAAAAATCGATGTCGCCGCTATCGAAGCCGCGCGCCGCGGCTAAAAGCGTTCGGCTACCTTTCTGTTAACGGCCGTTAATAATATTGCCGTCACCGATGATGTTGCTCCCGCGACCTCTTGTGATCATATTATTCGCGTCTCCGTCCGAGATAACATTCGAACCGCCTTCTTGGATGATGACGACATCTGGCCGGATCTTGTTTTTATTCTTTATGATGTTCACACCTCCTCGGGTCGTTTGATAGATATGCGTGATCTTGGGGTCGAGCGTTGCGCCGTCGATAACATTCACTTGGCCTCTGCCGGCAGTTTGAAACATGGTCGTATCTTTTGGCAGTGAAGCGATACGCGGATCCTGTCCTTGTTCATGGGTGTACTGAAGTATCGTCTGAGCCTCGGCTCCCTTGCTCGTTACCGAATCCGTTGCTGCCGCGCCAGAGAGTGCCGCCGCGCCAAGCGCTGCGGCGCGTAGCTTTTCACCGATGCTACGCTTTTTCGGACGCTCTTCCAAATTCATATTTTCATGGTACCGGAGTTTTGTGTCCGACCGAGAACACATGTGGATAGCGAATTCTGATCGCGCGGTCGTCGGTGATGCCCATTTGTGCTTTGTATTGCTCGATAGCATAAAAAATCTTGCCGGGCTCGCTGAAATGCGCGAGCCCGGCCCAGTGCCGCGGATGACCGTTTCAACGCTTTTTCATGGTCTTTCTCCACGGCCCACTTGAGTTTTTCGAATCTTGCGCGAAAGTTTTCGACGACACCACCGGTTCCGTCGGTCCTCTTTGTTCTCCTTTTGAAGCAGTCGCTGGAGCATACCGGTGCTGCTCGACCGCTTTAGGCGGAACGGCTGATCATGTGGCCCCTGCTTTGTTGGTACACGAAATCGGTCTGCCGATTTCGTTCGAAAAGTAGCATGTAAGGCCCAATTTTACTATCCACATCGTACCTTCGGGCACTGTAAGTCACATATAATGATCTTATATACTAAAGATATGAGAGCAACCGACCGAGAAAAGGCTATTGAGCTCCGAATCAAACAAAAACTTGGTTACGGCATGATTGCAAAACAACTCTCAGTTCCCAAAAGCACCCTCAGTTATTGGCTTAAGGATTTGCCCCTCTCCGAGAGAAGGGTCCTTGAATTACGTAGAGAAGCATGGAGCCGCGGAGAGGCAAGCCGCGAACTTTTTAGACAGACGATGCGAAAGAAACGTGAGGCAAGAGAGGCGGATATGTATGGAGAAATCGTCAAGAAATTCAAACGGATATCATCCGAGTCTCTTTTTGTCGTAGGTCTGATGTTGTATTTAGCGGAGGGGAGTAAGAGAAATGACTACACGATTGCTCTCTCGAATACAGATTCTCAGCTCATCAAATTTTTTATCTGGTGGCTACGGAAATTCTTGGGAATTAAAAACAAAGATATGAGAATGCAATTGCATCTCTACGAAAATATGAATGTTCGGAGAGAGCAGGGCTTCTGGTTACAGCTCACTGGTTTTTCTCCGAATCAGCTTTACAAAAATCAGGTTCGAAAACTACGACCGGGCAGTTTCTCGTATAGCGAAGGACATCGACACGGGACCTGTCAGATTTATGTGCATGGAATGAGATACAAAACTGAACTTCGATTGTCCATCAAGGCATTTCTTGATAGATATGATAAGCTCTAGCGGCATTGCGGGCGTAGCTCAACGGTGGAGCATTCGACTGATAATCGAAAGGTCGAAGGTTCGATTCCTTCCGCCCGCACAGGTATAATGCCTCGATGAACTACAAAGTCATCGGCGGCAAAAAGCTTTCGGGAACGGTGCGTACCAACGTCTCGAAGAATTCCGCTGTCGCGATGCTCGCCGCCTCGCTCCTGAATCGAGGCGAGACGATCCTGAAGCGCATGCCGCGCATCGAGGAGGTAAAGCGTCTTATCGAAGTCATGGAATCGATCGGAGTAAAGATAGTCTGGGACGAGAGCGGCGACATGCGCATCACACCGCCCGAAAAAATCGACCTGCGAAATCTGAACAAGGAAGCTGCCGAGAAAACCCGTGTCATCGCGCTTTTGATCGCGCCGCTTGCACACCTCCTCGGCAATTTCGAATTGCCCGCGCCGGGCGGGTGCGATCTGGGGAAGCGAAGCCTCGGGGCGCACATCGACGCGCTCGCGAAGCTCGGCATCGAAGTAAAAGGGAACGAAGAGGAGCATACGTATAGCGTTCGCACGGGCGCACTCCGGCCGGCTGAAATCATCATGGTCGAGGCGTCCGACACGGGCGTAGAAAACGCGCTCTTGGCGGCGGCAAAGATTCCGGGGACGACGACGATAAAGTTTGCGAGCGCGAATTACATGGTGCAGGACCTCTGTGTCTTTTTGCAGCATTGCGGCGTGCAGATCGAGGGGATAGGCACGTCCACGCTCGTCGTTCACGGTCTTTCGGATATCAGTGCGGAAGTGCACGGACATCCGAGCGAAGATCCTATCGAGTCGATGTTCTTCGTCTCGCTTGCTGCTACCACGGGCTCCGAAATCACTATCGAGCGGTGCCCGATCGATTTTCTCGAACTCGAGCTCTTCACGCTCGAGCACATGGGCTTGCGCCATTCGCGTGGCGAGGCATATGCTTCTGAAAACGGTCACACGATTTTGCGAGACATCACGGTTCACCCCTCCGAGCTTGTTGCGCCGGTAGAGAAGATCGCACCGCGCCCGTATCCGGGCATCAACATCGACAACCTCCCATACTTCGTTCCGATCGCGACACAGGCGCGCGGCCGCACGCTCATCCACGACTGGGTATATGAGACCCGCGCTATCTACTACATGGAAATGAAGAAACTTGGCGCGGAAATGCTTTTGGCCGATCCACATCGCATTTTTATCGATGGCCCTACACCACTCCACGCAGCGGATATAAAAGCCCCGCAGGCGCTGCGCCCTGCCACGATTCTCCTCATCGGCATGCTCGCCGCGGAAGGGGAATCAACGCTCCTCGACGTGTACCCAATCAACCGCGGCTACGAAAATCTTCACGAGCGCCTGAAAAAACTCGGCGCCTCCGTCGAAGCAGTTGAGTAGAGAGCGTGCTACGATGCGGCAATGGCGTTAGGGCGTCTAAAGTCGTTCTTGGGAGGCAGGAAAACAAAGACCGAACGAGAGCATCGAGCGGAATCTCCAGATGCACTTCCTGACCCAAAAGGGACTCTGCGCAATTTACGGAAACTCTTCCATCCGGATGTCTTGGGTCTATCAATTCAGAAGCATCCGGATCGGAACATGCATAAGACGCTGGGCGGTTTTGGTGATGAAATTATACGGACTCTTAATAATGTCGGCGACGTCCTGGAAGATGATCCTCGCTTGCAGGGTGATTGGGATTCAGGCTCGAGATCTCTCAAACAAAAGAACATATTTTTTCTTCGTTTTCCCGGACAAAAAATCGAGCTCTCCTCTCGGCAGATCCGGATCGGTACACCGATGGATTTTCTCCGACATCTCAAAAATTATGTTGAAACGGCAAGCGAACCCGACGAAAGCGACTACGCGCAGTTAAAGCCAGAGACTTCTACTGCGGGGAGTATGAACTATTCCTTTGCGCATATGTACGGCATCATGGCGGAGATACAAGCATGGGAGGCCTCACGTAGACAATTTGAGACCCCCGAGCACGCCGGAAAACTCCAATCCTTAGCCGAGACATGCCGCCAGCAATTTGGTTTGGATATCGAGCTTGGCAAGTCGTACGTAAGCACACTCGACCAAACCTCGGTGCTGGCGGCAATGGCGAATATTTTGAGAGATTTACCAGAAAAACAAAAAGAGTTCTGGCGAGAATCCGCTATACACTTTGACTCCCGGGATAAGGCGCCGCCGGGGGTGATGAAACCCGGTGATGCAGCAGAGGCGGAAGCCATTATTGATAACTCGAGATATTTTCATAGCATGAAAGTTGAGGCGGGGATGGAAGCAGGTGAAGCACATCTTCAAGAATTTACTCGAGCGATTCGCAATGTTCTTGCGGCTGGGGATAGTATTGAATATATCCCGACTGAAGCTGGCAAAAAGGAACTTTGGTGGGTCGAACACTTCGGAGCAATGATCGAGAAGTATGGCATTAGCTTCAATATTGGTATTCAACCAGACTCTGAAGATATTGAAACAATTGAGTGGAACCTCAGAAATTTAGCAATACACCTTGATTTTCTGGTGAACAAGTTACTCAATGATAGTAGAAATCTTGAAAAAATGCAGGGTTCACGTATTTCGGTAATACGTAAAGACGACGGCCTGGAGATGACACTTCATTCAGCAGACGGAAAATCAACAGTGTTTCGAGGCGAGTTCTCGGGGCTCTTTACGGGCGAATAGCGTTATTTAATTGCCGTGCACTATGACTCCGAAGTTAGTGATTTTTGCATCCGGAACGAAAGACGGAGGCGGGTCGGGGTTTGAGAATCTCGTCAAGGCGACCAAGACGAGGGTGCTCGATGCCGAGATCGTCGCGGTCGTATCGAATCATGAGCATGGCGGCGTGCGCGAGCGAGCCGACAGAATCGGCATTCCCTTCATCTATTTCGACCCATCACAACATTCCAACATTCTCAAGAATGTTGGAATGTTGTATCAAGAGATTGTGCAGAAAGCAGGGGCGGAGTGGGCGGCGCTTTCGGGGTGGCTAAAAAAGGTCAAGGGGCTCGATCCAAAAAGAACATTTAACATTCATCCCGCGCTTCTTTCGCAACTTAACCACCGTTTCGGCGGGAAGGGGATGTATGGCAAACACATTCACGAAGCGGTGAAGGCTGCACTCGATGCAGGCGAAATTTCTGAATCCGGATTCACGATGCACTTCGTTACCGACGAGATGGATCGCGGTCCTGCTTTTTTTGAGCATCGTGTGTCACTCAAGAAGGGAATGAGTGCCGAAGAGATCGCAAAAGCAGTAAATGTTGAGGAGCACAAACGGCAGCCGAAGATAACGAATCTCGTCGTCCACGGCCACATCCACTGGGATGGCAAAGATCCAAAGACGCTGGTAGTTCCACCCGACATCGCATAAAATGCGCACGCTGGGTGCGTGGCGGCCCCAAACCAAAAATCTCACAGCTACACTTTATTGATGTTGGACTCCGCTGATTTTGGTACGGGGTAAAAATTGGTATATTTACCCGGCACTAAATGCCGTGATGGCGGAACTGGAATACGCGTACGATTCAGAATCGTATGGGGCAACCCTTGAGGGTTCGAGTCCCTCTCACGGCACACGGCATTTCAGTGCTCGGGCGCGTACGGTTCAGAACCGTATTCCGCAAGGATTGGGAGTTCGAGCAGCGTTGTAGATACTCACCAGAGTAGAGACAAGGTCGGTTTCGGATGCGCGTTCGGTCGCCGCGGCGACCGAACGCCAAGGGTTTTCGGGCTCGCCGCGCGCTTCGCGCGCGTGGAGGGTGAGGTTCGAGCCGAAGATTTTTTGGAGGGTGGCTTTTTTGGAGGGGAGGTCATTCGATTTAGCCGCTTCATCAAGCAATGAAGCGTCCTTTAGCCATGCTCGCATGGGTTCGAGCCATACGGCGGCGTTTCGTTCAAGAAGCAGGATACGCTCCTGCACCGACTTCTTTTCGGACATGAGGGAACGTTTGCGCGACAGATACTCGTCGCGCTCAATATCTTGCTCCACAAAGAGGTCGGTGAGGCGAGCAATTTTGCCGTCCAAGTCGGCAATCTTTGCCCGCATCACCTGAACGGATGCCGTCGCCGTTTGAGAGGCGTCAGCCGCATCTTTCGTAGCCATACGTCCTAGCTCTTCTGCCCAATAGCGTGGCAAGAGGAAACGCGAGAGCAATGCGGAGAGTTGCGTATCGAGCGCTTCTTCGCGGACGAATGGTTGCGAACACGCGCCGCGCTTTTTTGTGCAACGATAGTACACATACGATCTGCCGCTTTTCTTCGTCTGCACTTCGGCCGTGATGGAGCAGCCGCACTCTGCGCATTTCAAAAGGCCGCAAAGCGCTTGCGGACTTTTCTTTAACTTTTGCGCCCTACCGCGCAGAGCCAAAACTCTTTGCACCTTGTCAAAAAGTTCTTTGGCGATGATGGGCGTATGCTTCCCCTCGTACATTTCACCTGCATAGCGAAAATGACCGTAGTAAAACGAATTCGTGAGAATGAGTTTCGCTTGGTCCTTTTTGAGCGGCCGGAGGCCGCCATTTTGCCACCGCTTGGTCGCTTTGGTGGCGATGCCGTTTTCAAACAGAAAACGAGAGACATCTTCGAGCCGAGAGCCGTTTTGAGCGTATAGCTCAAAGGCGGCGCGGACGATTTTTGACTTTTTGCGATCAACTGCGATAGTTTTCGTGCGCGAATCGTTCAAATAACCAAGCGGCGCTTGGCCGGGATAAATACCTTCCCGCGCCTTCTGGCGCAAACCGCGCGCGGTATTCACGCTCAAATCGCGTACATACTGATTGGCCATGCCGAACTCGACGGACATCATCAATACATTGTCGGCAGAATAATATGCACGGTCATGCGTCTGAATGTGCGTGATGGTGCCATTTTGCAAAAACCAGCTAATCTGCCCGCCGTCTACCGGATTACGCGCAAGGCGATCCAATTTCCAACAAACCACGCCGCGCGCGTCTCCGCGCTGAATACGGAGCATCATGTCGTTAAAAATGGGACGGCCGGGCATTTTGGCCGATTGTTTTTCCACGAACTCGGCGGCGATTTCCAAATTATTTTCTCGCGCAAGCGCGCGCAACTCGACGAGTTGCGCCTCGATGGACAAAACCTGTTTGTCCTCAACATCGGTACTTTTGCGGACATAAAGAAAGTAGCTCATAGAGTTATTACTCCATATAGTATCACGCCGCGTAAATTGCTACCATAGCCGAACATGGATATATCGAGGAAATTTGGCAAAAAGGTAAAGGAACTGCGCGAAAAACGCGGCATGTCGCAAGGCGACATTGCAAAGAAAATCGGCGTACACCCGAGCTACATTAGTCAAATCGAGCGCGGCGTTCAAAATGTATCATTAAAGGGAATGGAGCGACTCGCAAAAGTTTTTAACATCCCGATCAATACATTGCTGAAATGAATTGTGGGGAGCCATCCTCGCCGTTGTAAAATGTTCCTCACAACGACGAGGGATGGACTATCGTGCGCGGACGGGAGGGTGGGCCAAGCACTCCACTATGTATTCGTATTCGGCATTTGCATTTGACCCCCTCCACCCCTCCAAAAATCTTCGGCTTTGAATTTTTGCGAACCTCACCCTCCACGCGCGCGAAGCGCGCGGCGAGCCCGAAAACCCTTGGCGTTCGGTCGCCGCGGCGACCGAACGCGCATCCGAAACCGACCTTGTCTCTACTCTGGTGAGTATCTACAACGCTGCTCGAACTCATTTTAGCACCAACGCTGACTGACTGCGCACGCGCCGCGTGCGCTGTTTCTACAACCCCGATCGTCCGCCCCGATTCCGCTGTGGCTCGTCCGCCCCCGCGCGGAGTACCGCGGGGGGGTTTCTGAATTATTAAATGGGCGGCGGGGCGTTTCCTATTCAGTCAAAGAGCGACGGCTCATAGAGAGCCGTCGCGCTGATTATGGAAATCTCCGAACGACATCATCTCGTAATTGCATGATGTCTTTCCGCGCTTGGGATAACTGCACTGCGGCGGGTCTCACTTTTTCTTCCACAACCTTTCGCAATTCTGCGTCCGATTTGAATGATGCTAATTTCGCCTGAGATAAATAGAGAAGCAAATCCGCATGCGCCGCCTTTCCCGTACCGAGTTTGAGCGTGTCCGACTTCATCAAAATCTCAAGTCGTTGATTGGACGGCAAGCTTCTCGCTCCTTGTTTCGTACTCATGATTCCCTCGATCGTTTTATGCGCAGCGTCAATATCGGCAAGCGGATTAGCGCTCCCCACCAAGGGGCCGACAAGCTGTTCAGACCTCTGTGTGCTTTGAACCATTTTTGCGATCTCCTCGACGGAAGGAACTTCTTTTGGGCCATTGGCAGCTTCCACCTCCGGCAACCCTGTCAGGGCTGCCGCCGCACCAACGGCCCCGGCGGCCGCCATACCTCGCAAAAACTGCCTGCGTGACAGGTTCTTTTCGTCGTCTTTGCTTGGCTGGGCGTTCAATCTCTCGCTGACCATAACGTACGGATTTGAGTTATTTTGATAAAAGCACTACCTACCTCGAAATTGTACACCGGACGGGACGTTGCACTGTCGTTGTATGTTGATATACACTTACAGCTATGAGCGAACGAATGCCAGCCGGTCAGGACGAAATGGACAGGCGCAGTTTTCTAAAGGGACTAACAGCACTTGGGGCATCGGCTGCAATCAACAGCATCCCGACAGATTTAGTTGCAGAAGCGAACGCACAGGAGAGGACTCAAGAACAAGCTTACGAAAAGCAGGAGCCCAAAATCCCGCCGTCCGAAGAAATCGACAAAATGTTGCGGGCTTACGTCGATGAAATGGACAAAGGCAATGTGCAGTCGATTGCTGTCATCGAGAACAAAATATTTGGGGGCGGCGACACGCTTGCAGGAGCACGCGCATTTGAGGCTTTTGACGGAGGTATCCAACTGAACATCAACATTCTACGAAATCGTGCAAAAGTCTATAATTTGGACACAAGTAAACTTGATAAAGTTTACGACACATCGCTTGCGCTGAGGAGTCTCGCAGTTGAAGCCCACATAGCGTTTATGAGACAAATACCGGAGTATGTTTTTGTGTTGAGCGGTAGCAGGCAGCTTGATACAAAGTCAAACGCCGCGCGACTTCACGGTGAAGCTCTAAAGCTTGCCCGCGCAAATGACGCTTTGGTGCAGATTCGGGACGAGATTCGGAAGATAATGCCAAGCCGGAATTGATTGGTTCGGGAGCCCGCGCGGGCTCTGCGGCAAGCATGTATCGGCTTCGCGCCCCGGGCATTTTCGACACGGTGATTTTTGGCTTTTGTATGCAAGGAGGCACGAAATCGGAAGTGAAATGCGATATACAAACGACGCGCAGCCGCGAGAAGCGCGGCGAGTGTCATGCGCCTGTACGTCAGGCGCATGCGTGAATAGATGCCTTCTGGCGGGCAGGGTATCTCGCTAGGGAAAGCTGGACCGAGGCCGGCCCGCGCAAGCGGATAACTAACTATGTACGAGGAATCGGAAGTGAAATACTGACCGCGGGTGGGGGGAGCTGCAGCGCGCTAGGAGGTCTCCAAAAGCCGAGGCACGAACGCGAACGGAGCGGCGGATAAATGAGACCTGCTGCAAGATAGCAAACCTGAAACCGATACAAAGACGAAGCGAACGGACGCACCGCGAGGCACTAATATCAAACGAGGGTTTTTGGAGCACTAGCGCGATGGAGCGGGGGGTGGGTGTGCCCACCCCACTCGGATGAGCGCCGAAGGCGTACCGATACTGCCGGGCGAGCCCTAGCGAGATACCCTGCCCGCCGGATGGCGGGTAGTAATTCAACACCAATACGAAGGCACTGTTCGCAACCCGTGGCATCCACTTTTGTATTTAAATGTATTTAAACGGCTTGTTTGGTGCATTCGAGCCGTTTGCTCCTTCTTGCATCTGCATTACGAGTTCCGCTGCTTCTCACCTCCAAGTGAGAAGCCCGCACCCCGCCCCGCCGCCCATTTAATAATTCAGAAACCCCCCCCGCGAGAAAAATACGCATGGGATTCAGCGGCGGAGGCGGGGTGCGGCCCGCGCGGTACTCCGCGCGGGGGCGGACGAGCCACAGCGGAATCGGGGCGGACGATCGGGGTTGTAGAAACAGCGCACGCGGCGCGTGTAGAAACAGCGCACGCGGCGCGTGCGCAGTCAGTCAGCGTTGGTGCTAAAATGAGTTCGAGCAGCGTTGTAGATACTCACCGGAAGACATTGAAATTCGCCCAATGCTCCACAGTGCGCGGGCTCCTTTATTAACACTGTCTGTGGAATGTCGGGCTTGAGGGCTTAAAAAGGCGCTACCATAGTCGTATATGGGCAACAATTTGTTCAGGGATCGCAGGTTATTCGTACTCTATGCGTTCGCGGCCGGAGCGAATATTTTTAATTTTGTCGGCCACGGCGGCTTTGCCGTCAGTGGAAAGGTGAGTTTTGCCGATCTCGTCACGAAATCATTCCAGAATGTACTTGGGATCCAAATGACCACGGAGGAGGCGCTCCCTCTCGTTCGCTTTATCGGTTGGGTTGACCTTACGATCGCGGCTGTCTTTGTGCTCGCGCTTATCGGGGTATGGCTCGGTCGCGGCAAGCTCGCGCAGTTGGCACAGTCGCGCCTAATGGTCCTGCTGCTTCTTTGGGCAGTGTTTTGGGGGTTGGCGACCGCCTTCAGCAGGGTGACCGCAGCGAATTTCGAGCCACTCTCCTGGCTTGATTTCATCGAACGTGGCGGTAATTACTTTGGTGCAGCTATCGGTTTGTACCTCACGCTCTTGCTTCGTAAGATGAGATGAGCCAGATGAATACCGCTGCCGGAGCGCCCGTTCCGGCATATCTTGAAAAAAACTACTGGTGGGCATACGTGCGCCCTTCAGCCGTTCGCTTTTGGGATCGCCCGTGGCTCATCAACCTGATTCTCTTTGGAAAATACCGGACACTCCGCGACAAAGTACTGCATGAATTCGGCCACGCCATTTCCGGGAAGACACTCCAGATCTCCTGTTGTTATGGGGAATTAACGCCGCGTCTTTTTGAGTGTGTCAAAAAGGGTCGTGGAACGCTCGATGTCGTAGACGTTTTGCCGGTGCAGTTGGAGAATCTGAAACGCAAACTCCCGAAAGACTCTTCTGTCCAGACTTTCCCGATGGACGCCGCGTTACTCGATTTTCCCGATGCATTGTACGAACAAGTGTTGGTATTTTTTCTTTTGCACGAGGTGCCGCAGGAGTACCGCGAGAAAATAATGCGCGAGGCCCTGCGCGTTTTGAAGCCCGGTGGCAAAATTATCATCGCAGACTACGGCGCGCCCTCGTGCTTTCATCCCCTCCGCTATCTCCTCCTGCCGCTGCTCGGTCGACTCGAGCCGACCGCGCGCGAGTTGTGGAACCGCGAACTCAACCGTATTCTTCCAAATGAAATGCGCGCACACACGTGGCGCAAAACCTCATATTTTGGTGGCCTCTATCAAATGCTCGTGAGCACTGGATAGGTCCTCGCAGAAATTGCTTCGCAGGGAATATTCCGTACAATGCGGTTTCTATGACTGTTCGTGCCATAAAAACCCGCATCTTCAGAGAGGGAGAAGATATTGTCGTGTTCATTCGCAGACATGTTCCGGTACTGAAGAACGGTTCAGTTCTTGCGGTGACGTCGAAGATCGTTGCGCTTTCGGAAGGGCGGACAAGAAAAATAAGAAATAAGAAAGAAAAAATAAAAATTATTAAAGAGGAAAGCGCATGGGCGTTGCAGACGCATCCGGAGTGGTGGTGGACGGAGAAGGACGGGATGCTTCTTGTGAACGCGGGCATAGACGATTCGAATGCTAAGGGCAAGCTCGTGCTCCTGCCACGTGACTCGTTTGCATCAGCAAGGAAACTACGTTCTAGTCTTTTGTCCGCCTACGCCCCTCCTTCGCGTAAAGCTTCGGGTGGGCACGGCAAGGCTTCGGCGGACAGGCGCCATCACAAAATAAGAAAATTAGGCGTTGTAATCACCGACAGCCGGATCTCTCCGATGCGAGCGGGTGTCACAGGTGTCGCTCTCGGATACGCAGGTTTTCGCGGCGTGCGGGATTATCGCGGGAAAAAGGACTTATTCGGCCGGAAACTTAAAGTCACTTTGACCGATGTTGCAGACTCACTTGCGACAGCCGCGACTCTTGTGATGGGCGAGGGGGCAGAGCGGCAGCCGCTTGCCATTATCGAAGATGCCCCCGTTTTTTTTACGGAGCGAATGAATCCCAAGGAAGTACTTATCTCACCAAAAGACGACATGTACGCGCCGCTGTTTCGGCGTCTCGGTGCGCGGAAGAAGCCGAAACGTTAGCGCAAAGAGGAAAGAAGATACTGCGCGTGTACGGGAAGTTTGTAGCCGAATTCCAGCTTTTTGTTCAGGAGTGCAAAGATGTTGTTGAGCACAAGGTAGGAGACAATAATGCCGCCCGCGAATAGGAGTCGCTCCATGATGACGACGGGGATAAGCCCAATCCACACGGCCGCGGGAAGCGGTACGAGCCATATCCACAACGCACCACCGACGGAATGTGCAGCGAAGGTAGCGCCGAGCGCTCGTGCGACGAGGTATTTTTCCTGAAAGAAGTACGCGATGATGGGGATGGTCCAGAAGAGTGAGAAGTACCACACCTCACGTCCCACCGGATGTGCGACGAACGAAATAATGGCAAGGATCGGGACGATGACATTTAGCGGCATTTTTCGGGCAAAGTACGCGGCGGCCATCATCATCGGAAGGAGCCGGATGAAGGTGCCCGTGTCACTCCAGTCCGCGCCCTGCACAACGAAGTTCGTTGCTTGCATAAGAAGAACCGCTATTGCACCCGGTAAGGTCCCGAGGAAGGCTCCCGCGGTCGGCCCAAACGCATCAAAGACGGTGAATTTCACGCTCGATCCGGCGAGTTGCGTGAGAGGTACTTGAAGTGCCAGAAAACCAAGCACGGAGAATCCGATAAAAAATAGCGTTTTCTTCGTTATTTCCTGATTCATGGTCGATATGTTTGAGGGATAATGCAGATACTTTACCACGACGCGTTTTGTTAGGCACCTGCCTGCCGGTCAGGCAGGTGCCGCAAGAAATAGAACGTCGCGCCGAAGATAAGCCCCAAACCTCCGAGCCACGCCCAGACGCCGCTCTCGGTCGTTCGTTCTGCTGCCGCTGCTGCGGTTTGGGTACGCGCAGGGGTTGTTGTCGCACCAGAGCTTGTTGCAGTTTCCGGTTCATTTTCACGGGCAAGGAGAGGTTCCAGTGCTATGGAGCGAGCGACAACCGTATTGGCTCGCATTTCCGGTAGAGGTACCTGCGCTTGAGGCAATGATGTCGAGAAGGTTGTTGCTGGCAACGGGGGCGGGATCGGCGCGGGTCGCGAGAAGTGGCCGAGTATTGAATCCCACGGCTTGCCAAACGCGGCCGGTATCGCATAGCTTGTTGCCCACACGCGTGTGTCGGCACTCACGCTCATAGGCTCAACGCCTCCATCATCCTGCTGGAGAACGCCAAGGTATCCGAGCGGCGTGACCCCGCTTTTTTTCCAGTCTTGTGGCGTTTCGCCAAGCGAGCCAATGGCCTGCAAGACCCAACTAAGGGTGAAACTGCTGCGCCCGAAAATCCCTGAATCGTCCTGATTTCGTTTCAGGTATTCTTTTGCTTTCCCGACAGCCGCGACTGCTTCTGCATGCTCTCCAAAAAGTTTGAGCGCTTGTATTGCTGCTGCGGTGAGGTCGACACTCTCTTCCCACGAGCCGCTCGGCTTCTGTTTGGAGAGAATGAATGTGACGATGGCTTCGATCATAGAATCATTTTTCGCATATCCTGCATGGAGAAGAGGGAAAAGTGCGAAGATGTCGTCGTTCACGAGCGATTTCTCGCCCATTTGAGTGCCGTCGAAGAAGGAGACGAGGGCATCGACCGGAGCTCCAGAAATGGTGTACGGATCTATAGCGAGTGCCTCGAGCCCCATGATATGTCGCTCCAGATCTGTTGCTAAGGACACCGAGCTCGAAGCATTGCGCAAATAGGTTCGAAGCCGCTCGCGGGCCGCACGGCATGCGTCGTTGCACACCTCGTTATCTGCGATGTTCGCTGCACCGAAGGCAATTGCCGCCCAATCGGTGAGCATCGGCGAGGCGAAAGAGCCATCGGCGTTCTGTTTTTTCACAAGGAATTCGAGCGCCGAGGCGACATTGAACACCCTGTCCTCCAGGTATTCACCTCCGCCGGATTGGCCAGATTGGCCAGGCGCAGTCTGTGAAGTTGGCACGAGTGAGGTGATGTGCAGGACGATGCTCTCGCCGCGCTCCTCGCCCTCGAACGACGTGAGAATGAAAGAAACGGTGTCGCCTTGAGCAAGCGGCAGACACTCAATGCCGCAATCGGCAAAGTCGCCATTTAGCCACAGTGCCCAAAATTCGTCTGCGGCCGGCGTGATCCCGTTTAACCCCTCAACGAAAAGGCCGAATCCGGAAAATTCGCCAAGCACCATAGCGCTAATGACCCCCTTCTCCAGGGCTTTTGCGAGTGCGCACACGGCAAGGTATTTGCTCGGGGAGTTTTCTTTTGGAAATGTGTGAGACACGCCGTTTTTATCCACCACAGTGCAGTGGTCCGGAAGCTCGATATTTCCCTCGATGTTTTCTGCGAGCGCGATGCTCGGGATAATGAGAAGCAAGGAAAGAGCAGCGGCACTTGAGAGTAAACGCAATGAATACTTCATATGGATTAGTTATTGGTAATCGCTAATAACCCTTTTCGTATCTCCACTCGATGATATCGCCTGACTCGACGCTGGCCTGCGATACACCTCTGTCGGAAAGTTCTCCATTGATGCGCAGTATCCAGTAGTAGCCGTCGGCACCTCGCCTTCCGTTTATTTCCTCAACGAAGAATCCGAGCCCGGGAAAGTCTCGTCCGGAGAATGAAAGTTCTCCTTCGGCTGCGCGGGCATTCATTGCGTCCAGCACTGTGCCATCGGCGCTCGCAGTAAACGTCACCGTTGCTGTTCGGATATCTCCCGCTCGGTATGTTTGAACGAACCACTGCTGGCTGACAAATGCTCCTCCGGCGAGGATCACGACAGCGATCGCTAGTGCAATGTATTTTTTCATATGAATGCAAAATCTCCGCCCGAGCGGAGATTTTTCCTCTACACGTCGTATGCGACGGTCTCCTGCTCGGGATACTACGGTTGTTTGACGACCGGACTCGTTCCCCGAAAGGACATTACCGTTGCGGCACAGTGCGGGAATCTAACCCGACTTCCACAAACAACAGGACGTGCATTGTATTCCCGTGCGCTTTCCGCGCAATGTGCATAACTCGCCAGAAAACAGAATCCACTATGAGTAAAGTGATATAGTGCCGCAATGGAGCTCTCGTTTTCAGTCGAGACATGGCCCGTTCGCGCAGGGTTTGCAATATCCCGTGGGGCGGTGAAGGAAGCACAGGTCGTTGTTGCGACGATCCGTGATGCCACATATCAAGGTCGCGGGGAGTGTGTGCCGTACCAGCGATACGGCGATACAGTTGGGAGTGTTCAAAGTCAGATTTCCTCAGTACGAGTTGCAATTGAAGCGGGGGCGGGGAGAGACGAATTGCAGAAGTTGCTTCCGGCGGGTGCCGCGCGAAACGCACTTGATTGTGCACTCTGGGACCTTGAAGCGAAGCAAAAAAGCAAAACGATTTGGGAACTTGTCGGCATTAAAAACCCGCGACCGATGCCGACGTGCTTTACCATAAGCCTCGATGCACCTGAGGCAATGGCTGAACAGGCAAAAAAAGTCGCGAAGCAATACCCGGTTCTGAAAATCAAACTCGGTGCGGACGGCGATGAAGAGCGACTCCGGAAAATTCGCGAAGCCGCGCCGGAGGCGCGGCTCATCGTTGACGCGAATGAAGGATGGAATGAGAACAACATTGATGCGATGCTGCGCGCATGTGAATCCGCGGGCGTCGAACTTCTCGAACAACCTGTGCCCGCAGAATATTCCAACATTCTCAAGAATGTGAGAACGTCTATCTTGCTGTGCGCGGACGAATCGGCGCATACATCTGCGGACATTGAGAAACTCACAAACCGGTACGGTGCGGTCAACATTAAGCTCGACAAAACAGGTGGTCTCACGGAGGCGCTTGCAATGGCGAAGAGGGCGAGAGAAGCGGGACTCTCCGTTATGGTTGGATGCCATGTTTCCACGTCGCTCTCGATGGCGCCGGCGACAGTTGTCGCGCAGTATGCCGATTACGTTGATCTCGACGGCCCTCTTCTTCTTGAGCGCGATCGGGAGCCGCACATTGAGTATCGTGATGGAATGATTCGCCCGACGACGCCGGAGCTGTGGGGCTAGAAGAGCGGATGATTTTCTTTCCACTCGTCGAGCAGCGTAATGTGCTGCCTCTTGTCCGTTTTTGTGCGCGCGCCGAGTTTTTTGTTGTTCGTGTCTTTCAGCCATTTTTCGCCGTTCCAGTACTCGAGGCTGGAAAAATTTGTTTTGTAATCGGTTGAGCCGCCATACACAGTGCCGGGATAATAGTACGTCGCGCCGCGCGCTTTTGCCGCGCGCGCGATGTCGATGAGGAGCCACATACCAAAAGAAGTCTTGTCGAGCTTCGGCGCATAGCTCTGGTACCAGTCGTGGGTTATCGTCTCGTCTGCGACTTCAAGCGTGTATCCTCCGACTGCTCCCCCTGCGTCCTTATAGATGCTCACGTGCGAAATAATTCCGAAATTCAGAATGTGTGTCAGCCGTTCACGGGGCATCATGGTCGGGCTATGAGCCCGTT
This sequence comes from Candidatus Kaiserbacteria bacterium, assembly GCA_016186695.1. Taxonomy (GTDB): domain Bacteria; phylum Patescibacteriota; class Minisyncoccia; order Phycocordibacterales; family UBA2100; genus UBA10103. Next base: position 19,176 of record JACPLC010000002.1, read on the forward strand.
TGTAGTACTCGAGCCAGAATTCGATGAATTCATCGGTCATCTCGAATTTTTCGAGCTGAACTGACTCGCGCGTGTAGAGGCCGTCGAATTTTTTGGCGACGCGACGACACTCGCTGTTGAGTTCGAAATCGGGAAGGTATAGGCGCCCGCCGCGGGCCATGTAGAAAAGCCCCTTGCTCTCCGGCGAACCCGAGTAGGGAAGGTAACCTCGCTCGTAGATTTGAGAGAGCGTGTCGCCCGCTTCGAGTTGAGCGTAGTTGCAGTAGCCAAAGGTAAGCGAGGAGTAGTCTTGCCCGAGTTCGCTGCTGAAGAAGCGCATACTAGTGTGAGAATGTATTATCGAGCCATTTTGGGATCTGTTCAATAAGGCCATCCATTGGGCCGGAAGAGGAAAGAAGGACGACATCGCCGCCGCGGATCTCTTTTGCGCAAATGTCCAGCACTTCTTCCGGATTCGTTGCCGGCACGACAGAGACACCGGTTCTCGCAAGTCGTTCAACCATTTCCTCCTGCGTGCTCTGCTCGTGCGTTTCAGCACCTTGCTCGGCGGGTTTGTAGATAATCACGAGTGCCGCGCCTGCAAATGCAGTGTCGAACCAATGCAGCATGTTTTTATTGCGCCAGCTGAAGGTATGCGGCTCGAAGATGACGACGAGACGCTTGTCGGGATACTGCGCCGAAAGAGCGCTGATCGCAGAGTGCAGTTTCTCCCGCGACGAGCCGAATCCTTCGTACGCGGGGACGGACGAGCGGGTCGTCTTTTTATCAAGTCGCCGCGCGAGACCTTTGAATGCATGGAGCGCGGTTGCCAATTGTTCCGGCTCAAGCAATTTTTTTTCGAGAAGCATCGCCGAAGCGCCGACGATGTTCTCTGTGTTGTGTGCTCCTATGAGGGTCGTTGAAAGCGTTGTGATCATATCTCCTCCCTGCATGAGGTCGAACGTTGTCGTATCTCCATACGAGATATTCTTGGGGTGCCACTCTGATGCCGTAGTCATGCCATAGAGAATGGCGCGCGCTTTCGCGCCCTCTACGAGCGATGACGCATGCGGTTCGTCTCCGCAAAAAAGCAGGATGCCCTCTTTCGGCAGACTCATCACTAATGCACGGAAGGGTTTTAAAAAGTCCTCGTGTTTCTTATAAATATTCACGTGATCATGGCTTGCGGCTGTTATGAGTGCATCATGGGCATGATAATGGGCAAATTTCGGGCGCGGATCGGTCCGGGATGTCGGATACTCATCTCCCTCGAGGATGAAGACGGGATGCTCGCCGAGATGGGACGGCTCCATTCCCTCCGGCGCGGCGCCGACGAACCACCCCGCATCTACGTTCGAATAAGAAAGGCACCACGCGATGAGCGAAGTGATGGTCGACTTCCCGTAGGAGCCCGCGACAACGGTCGGTTTCCTGTGCGCCACGATCTCACCGAGTATCTCGGGGAATGAGGTGATGCGAATGCCGGATTCGTACGCGGCTTTCACCTCGGGGTTATGCTCCCGCGTTAGTTTCGCGTTCATGCCTATCACAATGACGTCGGCATGTTTGGGCACATTGGAGGATTTGTATGTGCTATGAAGAGGTATGCCGTGACGCTTCAACTGCGTCGTTGCCGGCGGATACGCCTCGGTGTCGGAGCCGCCGACTTCCCAGCCCTGCTCCTTGAGGAGAATCGCGACCGCACTCATTCCCATGCCTGCAATGCCGATGAAATGAGCCCTTTTTTTCATTACTCCAGACTATACCCCGTGAGGTAGCTTGCGTCATCTTCCATGAAACTTTGTGGTAGAGTGCCCACCATGAGGATAGGGCTGATCGGCTACGGATACTGGGGGCCGAACATTTTGCGCAATCTGGTTGCGCACACGGATGCAGAGGTTGCGATTGTTGCCGACCAAAAGCTCGAGCGTCTTGCGGCGCTCAAAAAGGTGTACCCAGCGGTGCGGACGACGACGGATGCGAACGAGGTCACCGAGGCAAAGGACATCGATGCCGTTATCGTCGCAACCCCTGTGCAAACGCACTATTCACTCGCCCGCGCGGCGCTTCTCTCGGGCAAGCATGTGCTGGTGGAAAAACCGCTTGCGGATTCCCTGAAAGGTGCCGAAGAGCTCGTCGCGCTTGCAGCGGAAAAGAAGTTGATGTTGATGATTGATCATACCTATCTTTACACCGGTGCCGTGGAGGTAATGAAGAGGGTCATAGATTCAGGGGAGATCGGGGTACTGCAAAGCTTCAGTTCGACGCGCTTTAATCTGGGCCTTTTCCAGGGCGATGTGAATGTATTGTGGGATCTAGCGCCCCACGACCTCTCCATATTGCTGCATCTCATCGGACGCATGCCGACGCTTGTGAACGCGGTCGGCGTGTCGCACACCGGTAACAATATTGAGAATATTGCGTACCTGACGCTGCGCTATGACGATGGAATGATCGCGCACATCGGCGCATCGTGGGTCTCGCCCGTGAAGATACGGCAGATGCTCATATCAGGAGACAAAAAGATGATCGTTTTTGATGATACCGAGGCTATCGAAAAGGTGAAAATATATGAATCCGGCTACACGGTACGCACCGATGAGGATAAGCGACGCCTCTACATGGATTATCGGAGCGGCGATATACATATACCGAATGTCGGCAATAAGGAGGCACTGCAAGGTGTCGTCGAAGATTTTATCCATGCTGTATCGAAAGGCTCGACACCGCGCTCAGATGCACACTTTGGCTTGAACGTGGTTCGGGTGCTTGACGCAGCTGAGCGCTCTCTCAGGGAAGGGGGCGCAGAGGTCCGCCTTTCATAACTATGGATCGGGTCCCTTTTTTTGATCTGAAGCGGCAGCATGTCGACCTACGAAATGAACTTGCGCTGGCGATCGAGGCCGTCATGCAAAAGAGCGCATTTTCAGGGGGCGAGTTTGTCGATGTCTTCGAGAAAGAATTTGCGGCATATTGCGGCGCGAACTATGCGCGCGGAGTAGGAAGCGGCACGGCCGCGCTTCATCTCGCACTCCTTGCGCTCGGCGTCGGGCCGGGAGATGAGGTTATCGTGCCTTCGCATACGTTCATCGCAAGCGCATGGGGCATCTCGTATGTCGGCGCGAAGCCGGTATTTGTCGATTGCACCCCTCTCACATGGGAGATCGATCCAACTGCGGTCGAAGCGGCGGTTACCGAGAAAACACGGGCCATCATCGGGGTTCACTTGTACGGTGTGCCGTGCGATGTGCGGGCGCTGCAAAAAATCGCAGAAGAGCACGATCTGTTTCTTGTCGAAGATTGTGCGCAGGCGCATGGCGCGCTCTACAGGGATACGAAAGTTGGTACCATCGGTGACATAGGATGCTTTAGTTTCTATCCGAGCAAAAACCTTGGTGCCGTCGGTGAGGCAGGAGCAGTCGTCACCAGCGACGCGAATGTTGCCGAGAAAGTGAAGATGTTCCGCTCACACGGTGAGAAAGAAAAGTATGTGCACGAGATGGTGGGGTACAACGAGCGCCTCGACGGTATTCAGGCCGCGGTGCTTTCCGTGAAGCTCAAACATCTCGACACATGGAATACACGAAAGGCAGAGATAGTAAATAAGTATCGCGATGGTATCAGGAATCCCGCTGTCGCACTTCAGACCATTCCTGAGGGGGTGACGCCTGCGTACCACTTGTTCGTCATAACAACCGAAAACAGGAAGGCATTTGTTGAACACATGCGCTCGCTGGGTATCGATACGTCCATGCACTACCCGACGCCGTGCCACCTCCAAAAAGCCTACGTCTCGCTCGGGTATACGCGGGGTGATTTTCCGCACACAGAATATGTAGCGGATCACTGCGTGTCACTTCCTCTTTTTCCTGAGATGACCGAGGACGAGATAGGGAGAGTCATCGAGGCGGTGAATTTGTATGCCCGGTAGTGAAATGTGCCTTAGGCTTACACAGAGTATGAAAGCAAATAGCGAACAAATCCAAAACGTCACAAACAAGAGTCCGTCGCTCACGCCGCGCCCAGACGGCGTGCCGCTTGGGCGCAAAGGCACATTCTACTAACCGGGTATGCCTAAACAAAGTTGGTCCATCGTTGTATTCTGCTTCAATGAGGTTGGTGCGGTGGAAGAAGTAGTGCGACGTATCATCAATCTCTTTGACGAGCACCGAAAAGATCTTTACGAGGTACTTGTCGTGGACGATGGTTCCACAGACGGGTCGTACGAGAAGATCGTAGCTCTTCATCGCGCGCGGTCCGATGTTGTGGGAGTGATCAGACATCAAAAGAATCTTGGCATCGGGCCGACGCTGATCGATGGATACCGCTCCGCCAGGAACGAGAACCTCACGGCGATTCCCGCGGATGGGCAGTTTGATGTGCGGGAGCTTCAGTCGTACCTGAACGTTGAAGACGGTACATTCGTATCTTTCTACCGTCTCGAAAACGTGCAGTACTCGACGTTTCGTAGCTTGCTTTCGGCCGCGAACAAGTGGGTGAATAGATACTTCAACGGGATCGAGCTGAAAGACGTAAACTGGGTGAAAGTATATAAACGAAGCACTATCATGTCGTTTCCCTGGAAGCTCTCGAGCTCGCTCATCGAAAGCGAGATATGCGCAAAGCTTCTGCTTTGCGGCATGCGTCCTATCGAGGTATTGTCTTACTACCATCCGCGCCAATCAGGGAAAAGCAAAGGGGCCTCCCTTGTGACGATCTTTCGGGCACTGCGGGAGACGCCAAAACTCATATGGGCGGTGCGGAGTTTCGGGCTAGCTTTAAAGAAAACTGCGAAGACATGAAAACGATTACCGAACAATCCGAAAGAAAAAATATCCGCGATGTACGCGTAGGGGAGAACGTGCAGATTTTCGATTTTGTAAACGCGTACGAATGCGAAATAGGAGATAACTCGAAAGTCGGCTCGTTCGTAGAGATTCAACGGGGCGTTACTGTCGGCAAGAATTGCAAAATTTCCTCGCACTCCTTCTTGTGCGAAGGGGTAACCATCGAAGACGGCGTCTTCGTAGGACATGGCGTGATGTTCACCAACGACAAGCGTCCGCGTGCGGTCAATGATGACGGTTCGATGCTGAAGAGCGGCGATTGGGAGCTCATTTCGACGCGGGTGAAGAAGGGCGCCTCCATCGGATCGAATGCGACGATACTGCCAGGGATCACCATAGGCGAGCGATCCCTCGTGGGCGCTGGGGCCGTTGTGACGAAAGACGTACCCGACGGCGCGACGGTCGTTGGCAATCCAGCTCGTGTTTTCAAGTAATACCCAGCTCGTTCTCTGCTGACGGTTTTTTCTCCCTGAATACGAGGAGCGCGTAGCCGGTGAAGTTTCCGAGTACGGAGACAGGAATCGTTACCAAGACTGCGATGTTGGCCCAGAGGAGCGGGTCAACTCCCTCAGGCGCCCCGATGCCGTTCACGAGGAAGGAAATGATGCCTACGTTCACGAGCGCTGTCGTGGTCGATACCGTGAAGAACTTCATATATTCGTGGTGGGCAGTCCCCGTGCTTTTGAATACGAGAAATTTGTTCCAAAAGAATGAATGTGTCACCACGATCGCAAATGTGATTGCGGAGAAGATGGTTATTTCAATCCCGCGTGTGACGCCGGAGATCCATATGAAGAAATTGAAGATGCTAAAGCTCAAGATCATATTCAATACACCGACAAGCCCGTATCGCACGAACTTCCAACCGAGAATTCTCTGCAAGAGTGATAGCATTTGGTGAAATCTTACAGTGAGCGGAAGGGATGTAAAGGTGCGTGGGAGCAAAGCCACGGCTTCGCCGCCGCTCCTTTTTTGTGGTAGCGTCTCGGCATGGCAGGGAAACTTTCAATCGTCGCAACGCCGATAGGAAACCTCGGAGACCTCACCTTTCGGGCGCTCTGGAATCTGAAGGAGTGCAGCGTCGTTTACGCTGAAGATACACGCGTCACGCTAAAACTTCTCAATCACTACGGACTTCGAAAGCCCGTATTCCGTCTCGATGCGGCGACGGAGGGGAAGAAATCGGCGGAGGTTGCTGCACGGCTTCAGGCGGAAGAGCATGTTGTGTATGTCACTGATGCCGGTACACCCGGTGTCTCGGATCCGGGGGCACGGCTTGTTGCTAAAGTGCGCGAGGAGCTTCCGGAAACAAAGATCGAAGCGGTTCCCGGCCCGTCTGCGCTCACCGCCGCACTTTCAATCGCCGGTGTTCCTGTCGACGAGTTCGTGTTTCTCGGCTTCCTGCCGCACAAAAAGGGGAGGCAAACGGCTCTCAAGAAAATTGCGGCATCAGAGATCCCCGTCGTTCTCTACGAATCTCCCCATCGGATTTTGAAATTGCTCCAAGAACTCGAAAAGGTATCACCGAAGCGTCACATTGTTGTCGCCCGCGAGCTCACGAAGATCCACGAGGAGGTTTTGTCCGGTACACCGGGCGAACTGGCGCAAGTGATAAAAGCGAGGCGCAAAGACCGCGGTGAATTTGTACTAATTACGTAGTCAGCCTAGGCTTGTATAGATGGCCTTGGTTCTGAACCAAGTTCTCGTAAAGCGATGAACGCCTCGTCAGCGTGGAATTTCAGGCTGTACAGTGCGAGCTCAAGACTTTTGGCATTCGTTGGTTCTCGCATCTCCCGTTCGACGTTGACGACGTCTGCCTCGAGATCTCGAGCAAGTTCACGTAAATCGCGCGCGTCGCCCAGAAAGCCGTCTGCGTCATCTTTTTTTGCAATTTCGCGAAGTCGTTCGACAGTAGCCTTAGCCTGACCGAGAGCTTCGATATCAAGCTTTTGCTGCTTTATTTTTTCCGCAAGATCTCCTGGGCGCATGCGGTCGTTTCGCAGTTCTTGGGACATACGTCGTATTCATTCTGACACGCCCGCGCCCCCCTTGGAGGTTCTTTGTGGACAGAGAATTTTGTGTTTAGGAACAGGTACCGCGTGATATACTCGCGGCATGACACTTGATGCGCTCATCATACTTGCGGGTGCGTTTGTGGCGGTGTTGCCGTTCTTGGGCTTTCCCAATAGCTGGGACACCGTACTTCTTTTTCTGGCAGGCGTGTGCACTATCGGACTCGGGATAGCCGTCCGGCGGCGCCTGCCTGCCGGCAAGGCAGGGAGCGAATCTCAGACGCGGAAAAGCGATACATTCGTTGAGAACCTACCTTCGCACGACTCCAGCACTCATGATCCGGTCTAGTTTCGGTTTTGCCGCCTCAGTCGCAATTGTTGTTGTCAGCGTCGCGGGCGCTGCCGCGCTCGCGACTGCGCCGAGCGTTTCTTTTGTGCGCCTGGGCGCAACATCGACCCCTCCGGCTCTCGAGACAAAACCGACCGTCAAACACCTCCCGACGCCCGAACCGATGTACGCCATATACATGACGCAATGCGCGGTCGGCACACCTTCGCTTCGCAATACGCTCGTGGAGTTCATTGATTCGACGAAGCTGAACGCCGTCGTGATAGACATCAAGGACTATGCGGGGAAGATCGCGTACCCGACAGAAAATCCGATTCTTTCCGGCTCGGTTTCCGAAAAGTGCGGCGCGGACGACATGAAAGAGTTCGTCGAGACGCTCCACGACAAAGGCATTTACGTCGTCGGTCGCGTCACGGTGTTTCAGGATCCCTTCTACACGAAGCATCATCCCGAGCAATCAGTGTTGAGCAAGGGTCGCCCCGGCGAACCGTGGAAAGATTTCAAAGGGCTCTCGTTCGTTGCGGTGAACAGCATGACGTTCTGGGATTACATTGTCGAACTATCGAAAGAATCATACGCACTCGGTTTCGACGAGCTGAACTACGACTACGTGCGCTGGCCCTCCGACGGTCCGATGTCCGATATCGCCTATCCTTCCACCGACCGCGCGGGCGAGCTCGAGAAGTTTTTCGCGTATCTGCATGAGCGGGTCGCTCCCATTGGCGTGAAGATGTCAGTGGACCTCTTTGGCTACACGACGGTTCTCACCGACGACCTCGGGATCGGGCAGCAAATCGAGCGCGCGTTCCCATACTTCGACTATGTGGCGCCGATGGTATACCCCTCGCATTACAACAAAGGATTTGCAGGACTCTCTAATCCAAACAGCGACCCATATGCGGTCGTGCACGTGTCGATGGTCGAAGCCGTGCGCCGTGCGAAAGCCACAGAAACGCCTGTTGCCACCATGAATGCGATGCCTATTATGCGGACAGAAATTGTTCCCGCGACAGTGACATCTGCAACAACGACGCGGGAAGTTGCTACCGGAATGTACTCAAAGTCAGCATATAGCCCACTTAAACTTCGGCCGTGGCTGCAGGATTTTGATTACGGCAAAGACTACCTTCCCGCCGATATCCTCGCGCAGACGAAGGCGACCTACGACGCCGGCCTCACCTCGTGGTTTTTCTGGGATCCGGCGAACCGATACACCAGCCTCCGGCAGGTGCTACAAACCGAATAGGACCGGAGTATAATAGGACAGATGCCTCCAAATAATCATCAAAACGATGATGATCGCCGCATTAACTATTTTGCGGCCACGCACACGCGCGGGAAGCGCGAGATGTTCGGCATACGTGCGGCCGACCGCGGCAAGCACATCTACATCATCGGAAAAACCGGCATGGGCAAATCGACCATGCTCGAAAATATGGCGATTCAGGACATCCAGAACGGCGAGGGGGTCGCATTCATTGATCCGCACGGGGCGACCGCCGAGCGCCTTCTCGACTTCGTGCCGCACGAGCGCATCAAAGACGTACTCTACTTCGCACCTTTCGACACCGACTACCCGATCGGCTTCAACGTGATGGAAGACGTTGGCTACGACAAGCGGCATCTCGTCGTTTCGGGTCTCATCGGTGCATTCAAGCGCATTTGGGTCGACATGTGGAGTGCAAGAATGGAATACATTCTGCAAAACACTCTCCTCGCGCTCCTTGAGTATCCGGACGCGACGCTTTTGGACGTGAATCGCATGCTCTCAAATAAAATGTTCCGTGCCGCGGTCGTTGAGAAAATTACCGACCCTATCGTCCGTTCGTTCTGGACGGAGGAGTTTGCGACCTACACCGATACCTATACACGAGAGGCGACACCGGCCATCCAGAACAAGGTCGGTCAGTTCACCTCGAACCCTCTCATTCGTAACATCGTGGGACAGGGAAAATCTTCCTTCGATATGCGAAAGATGATGGATGAAAAAAAGATATTCATTGTCAACCTCTCTAAGGGTCGCATGGGTGAGACAAACGCTGCGCTCCTTGGCTCGATGCTTGTCGTAAAAATATACCTTGCAGCAATGTCGCGCGCGGATGAGCCGGCGTCGCGCATGAAGCAACTCCCTCGATTCTACTTCTACGTTGATGAGTTTCAGTCGATGATGAACGAGGCGTTTGCCGATATTTTGTCGGAGTCGCGCAAGTACAAGCTCGCGCTCACACTTGCCAACCAGTATATCGAGCAGATGGAAGAGAAGGTGCGCGACGCGGTTTTTGGCAACGTGGGGACTCTCGTGTGTTTCCGCGTCGGCCCCTTTGATGCCGAGACTCTAAAAACGGTTTTTGAGCCGACCTTTATGGTGCAAGATCTCGTCGGTTTGGGCATCGGGCAAATCTACCTCACGCTCATGATAGACGGCGTGGGATCGGCGCCCTTTTCTTCGGAAACACTGCCGCCGATAGAAGCACCTCCTGCCTCGTATCGCGACGACGTCGTCCGGTATTCGCGTGCCCAGTACTCTCGTCCACGGGCAGAAATAGAAGCCCTCGTCGCAAAGCGCCAGAGAGATTTCGCGCAGCCGCCGCGGCCATCTCGGGGAGGCGGCGCGTTTACGGGCAAACCCGAACGTGACCGTGGAAGAGGTAGGGAAGGCAATTTCTCGCCGAATTTTCAGCGGAATGAGCGCCCAAGACCCGCGATATCTTTGTCGCAGAATCCCAACCGGCCGAGCGTTCGGGATAATCCGTTTGCAGCAGAGGGGGAGCGCTCCGCGCTTCGCGCTGCTCTCGCGGCCGCAGCTCCCGCGGGAGAGGGGCACGCATCTCTCGCGACAAGATCGCCCGCTGATATTTTACGCGAGCGGCTCGCCCGTAAGGCTACGCCCGAGGGCATGGCACGCAAGTCCCGGCCGGCAGTGAGCGAGAGCGCAGTCCCGAGCCAAAGTCATTCTGGAGAGACGCGAAATGTCGAGCGGGAGCCGCGTCCCCAACCCGCTCTGCCTGCAGTAGCTCCCGCGCAGACACTCGCTGATGAGAAGGACGAAGAATCCGGAGAGGTCTCGCATGACGAGCTTCTTAAGATTCTTAAGGGGGAGGCTTGAGCCATGAACGTTCGATACGTCGTTTTTTTCGCCGCACTGCTCTTGCTTGCGCCATTCGTGTTTGCCGATCACGACATTAATATCAACACGGCGAGTCTTGAAGAGCTCGACACGCTTCCCGGCGTAGGGTCCACGATCGCGCAACGGATCATCGATAGTCGGCCGTACGCATCCGTCCAGGAGATAAGCCGTGTAAACGGCATTGGAGAGCCAGGTTCCAAGTCGTACGAGGACGTCATCACGCACATCGTTGTCTCGGGTGGGAGTTCTACGGCTCCTTCACCGAGCCCCGGTACTCCTCCGACTCCCTCGCCCGCTTCAGCGCAAGCATCTCCGCCTCCGACCTCGGCATCTTCGGGGTTTTCTGTCGACGGCGGCAGTGATCGCACTGCGGTTGTCGGTGCGGATATACAACTTATCGCTCGTGCATATAGCGGTACGAAAGTGCTAGAAAATGCCGCTTTTACATGGAATTTCGGTGATGGCTCGACAGCGCAGGGCGCAAACGTTGTGCACCGATTTGAATATGCTGGTAGCTACGCAGTCGTGGTTACGGGCTCGAAGGATGGTGCGTCAGACACGGACAGGTTCACGATAACGGCAGAGGATGCACGGCTTGCCGTTCGGGTGCTTTCGGACGGCAGCATTGAGCTAGAAAATCTTGCGACACGTGACGTCGATCTTTCGCACTGGATCATCCGGTTTTCCGGCCAGCGATTCACCTTGCCCGAGAACTCTCTGATACTCGGGAAGCAAACAATGCGCATTTCACCGAACACACTGCATTTTTATGCCGGAGATTCTGCCGAGCTCGATTATCCGAGCGGCGCCCTCGCGTTCCTTGCACAAGTACAAACTGCCGAAGTCGCTTCCGCGCCGGCACCTCTCGCACCGGCTCCCGTCCCGATGGAAGTCATGCAAGAGTCGGCGGCTGTTCCTCCTGCGAAAGTTGCATCGCCGGCCGCATCGAAAAATGCCGCCGAAGTTGATGAGGATGACCCCATCATAGATGTTGCGACTTCTTCGCAGGTCGCTGCGGCCGGCTCCGCGGCCGGTTCGTGGGCATGGTGGCTTGCGGCGGCGGGATTATCGCTTGGCGCCGCCGCAGCTGTCTTTGTCGCGCGCCGCTTCGGCCGGAAGGAATGGGATATCATTGAGGAGGGAGGAGAGTAATTGCTCGCCCGCCGCACCGCACTTTTTCGGGTCGCATATTTTTCTGCTGAAAAATTGCTCCCGCTCGGCGTCTTCACGCCTCCGCGAAGACCCTCAAACGTGCGGCTCGACGCGCGTCGCAATGTGTGATAATGGGATAACTGTGAAAACGAAAGAAACTGCGATAGTCACAGGCGGGGCGGGGCTCATCGGATCTTCGCTCATCGAGCTCCTGCTTCCGAAGTATCGTGTTGTCTCGCTCGACAACTACTTCATCGGAAGCGAGAAGAACCATATCGAAGGAGCCGAATACGTGAAGGGGCACACGAAAGACATTGAATCGCTTCTCGGCAAGGAGCAGCCCGTAATTATTTTTCATCTTGGTGAGTATTCGCGGGTGGAGCAGAGCTTCGAGGATATTGCGCTCGTGTGGGATCTTAATGTCGCAGGCACGTTCGCGGTGCTTGAGTATTGGCGGAAGCGAAAGTGCAAACTCGTCTATGCCGGCTCTAGCACGAAATTTTCAGAGAAGGGGCTTGGGCGCACGCAGAGCCCCTATGCATGGATGAAAGCGACCAACACCGAGCTCGTGTCGAATTACGGCGAATGGTTCGGCTTGCCGTATGCGATCACATATTTCTACAACAATTACGGTCCTCGGGAGCTCTCGGAAGGCCCCTACGCGAGCGTTTTGGGTAGGTTCAAGCAGCAATATCGGGCCGGAAAGCCCATCACGGTGACGGCTCCGGGGACGCAGAAGCGCAATTTCACCCACGTGGAAGATACAGCGCGCGCGCTCCTCATGGTCGGTGAGGGCGGGCATGGCGATGAGTATGGTATAGGCTCGCCGGAGTCGTATTCAATTCTTGAGATCGCGAAGATGTTCACCGATAAGGTTGTGATGTTGCCGGAGCGTAAAGGGAACCGCATGGATTCGGTGGTGGACACAACGCGCATTGAAAAAGAGTTTGGCTGGAAACCACAGCACACGGTGCGCGAATACATCGAATTACTGAAAGCTACCAAGAAATGAAACGCGTACTTATTTTTTCGCTCGCGTATGTGCCGTATGTGGGGGGTGCGGAACTTGCGATAAAGGAGATTACTGATCGACTCGATACTTCTGAATACTCGTTTGACATGGTTACGCTTCGTTTCGATCGCAGGCTTCCGGCTATTGAGAAGATCGGAAACGTCACGGTGCATCGGATTGGATTTACCGCACAGAATGTGAAAGTTTCCGATAGGGCACTTCCGTGGCAGTGCAGGCTCGCAAAATCTTTATTTCCGTTCACTTCATTTCTGAAGGCGCGCTCTCTCCATAAAGATATAAGATTCGACCTCATCTGGGCAATGATGGCCAATCAGGCGGGTTTCGGCGCTCTCTTTTTTTCTGCTTCGCTGAAGCTTCGCAGAACAGGCAAGTACGTGCCCTACTTCTTGGAGCTGCAAGATGGCAACTCACTCGAACAAATTCAGGCGCGCAGGCCAATTGTTTCGCTCCTATGGCCGCTCTATAAGCGTGTTTACTTCAAAGCCGATGCCATAAAGGCGATATCACAGTTCATCGCACGTCTCGCGCGTGAAGTCGGCTACCACGGCAAAGTAGAGGTCATCCCCAATGCAGTCGATGTTGCCAAGTTCTCTGTACCAATTCCGGAAGATGAGACGGCGGGGCTGAAAGAGAAGCTTGGCAAAAAGATGGGCGATGTGTTCCTTTTTACCGCATCGCGACTCGTGCTCTCGCGAGGAGTTGAAGAGGTTATTCGCGCACTGCCACAGCTTCCATCAAACGTGAAATTTCTGGTCGCGGGAGACGGGGAGGATCGTGCAAAACTTGAGGCGATCGCAAAAGAGGCCCATGTCAGGGATAGAGTCATCTTCGCAGGGCATGTCGCGCATGCCGATATTCCAAAATATTTAAAGGTTTCCGACATCTTCGTGCGGCCTTCGATCATTGAGGGAATGGGGAGTGCATTCGTCGAAGCATTCGCGGCCGGTATTCCTGTGGTAGCAACACCGGTCGGCGGCATTCCGGATTTTCTTTTTGATCCCGACCGCGACAAAGATATGGAGCCGACAGGACTTTTTTGTGAAGTGCGAAATCCGGAATCGATCGCGCATGCCGTTAAAAAATATATGGAGAACCCGACTCTCGCGGCTCGGATAATAAAGAATGCAAAAGCTCTCGCAGAAGAGAAGTACGATTGGAATCTGATTGCGGAAGCAATGAAAAAGCAGATATTTGATCCGCTTTCCCAAAGAGGATAAATGGTTTGGAGGTTTGCTCATTCGGGTGTTTGCTGGGCGTAGGAGGGTGTCATGACAAAAAGAGTGCATCGACACGACCCGCAATGGTCGGACGAGACCAACGCGGCAATCGCACATACGCCCGAATCGACGACGGTCATCGTATCGATCGGGATAGGCCCGCTTCCAAGCATGAGCAAAGGAAGCAGCGCTCCCGAATGGATCTGGTTTTTTCCATCGCTGTGGTTTGTGCCACTGACGGAAGGTTGACGGTATGAGGGAGCGCACGTTCGCGCTCCCTTCCACTTTGCTATAAAGTGTTTCAATGCGTCTTCTTCTGGCGACAGGTCTCTATCCGCCTGAAATCGGCGGGCCGGCGACGTATGCAAAATTGTTCGAGGAACAACTCCCGAACTACGGCATCGAAGTCTTGGTGCTTCCGTTTAGTCTCGTTCGACACATGCCGCCGATTGTGAGGCACGTGGCGTATGCGTGGCTGCTCGCACAGCGCATGCGCGATGTGGATCTCGTGCTCGTGCAAGACACCGTCTCCACAGGATTTCCCGTAGCCATCATAGCGGGGCTTGCGGGAAAGAAGTTTGTCGTTCGCGTACCGGGCGATTACGCATGGGAGCAGGGAACACAGCGGTTTGGCGTCAAAGATTCTCTCGATGATTTCCAGAAGCGCTCGTACGGACTGGCCGTCGGATTTCTTCGCTCGATACAGCGATTCGTTGTGATTCGCGCACATCGTGTTATCGCGCCGAGCACATACCTTGCGAAGGTTATTTCTAGTTGGTCTCCGCGCATAAAGAGGATAGAAGTTATTTACAACGGCATCGAACTGTCGGAGGCGCTTCCGGTCGCGCGGCAGGAAAATCTCATTGTTTCCTCCGGCAGGCTCGTTCCGTGGAAAGGATTTGACGAGCTTATCGAAGTCGTCAGTGCTCATCCTGAATGGAAGCTCGAAATTCTCGGCGATGGGCCTCGACATCGCGAACTCAGGGATCAGATACAGAAGGCCGGATGTGAAGAGCGGATAACGCTTCGCGGGCGTGTCTCTCACGCAGAGGCCCGCGAGGTCTTCGCAAGCGCGACAGTTTTTGTCCTAAACTCCCGATATGAAGGCCTCTCGCACACGCTTATCGAAGCGATGTCGGTCGGCACACCGGTCGTTGCGACACGTGCCGGGGGGAACCCCGAGGTTGTTCACGATGGAGAGGACGGCATACTTATTGCGGTCGGCGACAAAATGGCTCTAGAAGGCGCTCTTACGCATGTGCTGTCGGACGCCGGTCTGCGAAGACGCTTGGGTGCCGCCGCGTCCGGTCGGGCGAAAGACTTTTCAATTAATAAAACCGTCGAGGCAACCGCCTCGCTTTTGAAATCATGCGTGTCCTCCTAATAAGTACTGATAGATCGATATTCGCCGAGGAGAGTTCTACGCGGCGCCGACATCGCGCATATGCAAAATATTTTGATGAGCTGCACGTATTATGTATTTCGGAAGGGACTCCATTCGCGGCTGTGCGAGATGGGAATCTCACGATCTACCCATCATCTCCACCAGCTCCTTTTTTTAGTAAGCTTTCACGGCGTATACGAGCCGCATACAGTATCGCCGGCATTATCAGCAGGTATGGCATTGATGTCGTATCGGTCCAAGATCCTTTTGAGACTGGAGTTGCCGCACTTATTGGCATGATGGGGTTGGGAGCAACATTTCACGTACAGGTGCATACTGATTTTCTCTCGCCCAACTATCGTCGACTTTCACTTATAAATCGAATACGGGCACTTATTGCAGGTTTCGTGTTGCGAAGGGCTTCACGCATCCGGGTCGTCTCTGAGCACATCAAGGCATCAATTCAGGAGCAATACCATCTCAACGTACCAATTTCAGCTCTGCCAATTTTTGCTGACGTAGAGCGGATACATAGAGCTTCTCCAGACGAAAAACTGCTCGTGCGATTTGCTGCGTACAAAACCAAACTGCTTGTCGTTTCGCGTCTCGAGCCCGAAAAAAATGTCGGCCTCGCGATACGCGCGTTCGCGCGATCAGCGCCGAGAGATGTATGTCTCATTATCGTTGGCAGCGGCAGTGAGAGATTATCATTGCAACGTTTTGCAAAACGCCTGAATGTCGCCGAGCGGGTCTTTTTTGACGCTGATGCGGAAGCGGCACCGTACTTCAAGTTTGCGGATCTCGTGTTGGTTCCGTCGAAATACGAAGGATATGGGCTCGTTATCATTGAGGCGCTTGCGGCGGGGAAACCGGTGCTCGCAACTGATGTCGGCATTGCGCGTGAAGCGGGGGCGATCGTGACGACCGAAGAGAAGTTTGCTGATGCACTTGCGGAGTGGTTCAAGAGCGGCCCGCGGACGGGAGAGTTGAAGAACTGCCCCTACAAAAATTTTGACGAGTATGTGCGCGCATACTGTGATGACATAAAAAGATGCGCGATCGCTCAATAACTGCTACAATCCTATCCCTCTATGGCTCAAAAAAGCAAGCAAAACAAGCCTCTTATTGGTTTTGTCGGGCAGGGCTATGTTGGCAAGAACTACGCCGATGATTTCGAGAGTCGCGGGTATCCGGTTGTTAGGTATTCGCTCGAAGAGCCATACATCGAGAACAAGGGCCTCATAAAGGATTGCGATGTCGTTTTTATTGCCGTCCCGACGCCGTCGACGCCCAAAGGCTTCGACGCGAGCATTGTCGATAGCGCGCTTTCTTTGCTCGGAAAAGGGAAGATCGCTGTCATCAAATCGACCATCGTGCCGGGGATGACCCGCCTCCTCCAGAAGAAGCATCCGAACATCGTCGTCATGTTCTGCCCCGAGTTCCTTTCGGTCGCGACCGCAGCGTACGATGTAGCGAACCCCTTTTTAAATGTTGTTGGTATTCCCTCGAACTCGCAAAAGCACAAGAAGGCGGCGCAGCTCGTGCTCGCAATCCTGAAAAAAGCACCGGAGAATCTCATGTGCACGAGCGAAGAAGCAGAACTCATCAAGTACGCGCACAACATCAGCGGCTACATGCAAATCCTCACTTTCAATCTCGTGTACGATCTCGCCGAGCATTTCAAGGCTGATTGGGGCCCGATACAGCGTGCCATTGAGAGCGATCCACTCATTTGCAACCGGTACGCAAATCCTGTGCATAAGGGCGGGCGTGGCGCGGGCGGTTTCTGCTTCATCAAGGACATGGCGGCATTCGCGAGGCATTATGAAGAGACTGTTCGCGAGCCTGCCGGCTCCGCGCTTCTCGAAGCGGCGCAGCTGAAGAACGTCAGCTTGCTTGCTGCCTCGCACAAAGACCTTGATCTCTTGGAAGGAGTGTACGGGCAGAAGATGATGCAGCGGGCAAAGAAAGCCCGCCGATAGCGGGCATGCGCCCCATTAGAGGCCGCGGTCGCTGATTGCCTTCGTTTTTTGTCCGCGTACGATACCCACATAGAGCTTTATGGACAACGCAAGAAGTATGGGGCCGCGACCTACCTCTAACGGGGTAAATCTCCTCATCGTGACGCAGACGCTCGACCGCACCGATCCTGTTCTTGGGTTTTTTCACCGCTGGATTGAGGAACTATCGAAGCACTACGAACGCATTAACGTTATTTGTTTAAAAGAAGGAGCGCACTCGTTGCCGGAGAACGTGGACGTGCATTCGCTCGGAAAAGAAGGGGGGGCGTCTCGGCTGAAATACGTTGCTCGTTTATTCCGCTACATTTGGAAATTGCGAAACGAGTACGACGCGGTTTTTGTGCACATGAATCAGGAGTATGTACTTCTTGCCGGCCTATTTTGGCGCTTAATCGGCAAACGCATATACCTATGGCGCAACCACTACGCCGGCTCGATGATGACCAACCTTGCCGTCGCGCTCTCCACCAAAGTCTTCTGCACGTCGCGATTCTCCTATACCGCGAAATTCCGCAAGACCGTTCTGATGCCCGTTGGAATCGACACGAACGTATTCAGGCCGCTGGACCTACCGAGGAAAGCGGGCTCGATACTTTCCCTCGGACGCATCGCGCCTTCGAAGCACGTCGATGTCTTGATAGAAGCGGTTGATATCCTCAAACAAAAGTCGGTGGACATCTCGGCTCGCATTTTTGGCGATGCACTGCCAAAAGATGCCGACTATCATGCCAGCCTTTTGAAACGTATCGAGGAGCTGGGGCTCACAAATATACAGTTTCATGCCGGAGTTCCGAACTACGAGACGCCGAAGGTCTATAGCGCGCACGATATTTTTGTAAATTGCAGCGGGAGCGGCATGTACGACAAAACGATTTTTGAAGCAGCAGCGTGCGGAGCGCTTCCGCTTGCTTCGAGCCGCGATTTTTCCGAACTTGCTCCGGATTTTTCCTTCGCAGAAGGAAGTTCCGAGGAATTAGCCGCAGGGATCGAGAGGCTGATGTCAAAGTTAGATGGGGAACGGGAATCAGCGAGAGCCTCAATGCGCGCTCTCGCTGAACGTCATAGTCTGCGGGAGCTCGGAGTTCGACTCGGGAACGAGATTCGGTGAGTCTACACTATCCCTACATGCACTACCTTCGAGAAAATTGGCCCGTCGTCTTCGTGCTTGCGGTAGGGGTACTGCTTTCCTTTTCGTTTACGCTCGCGCCGTTTGATTTCGTTCTCGGGAATTTTCTATCGGACGATTCGTTTTACTACTTTCAGATAGCACGAAATATCGCCGAAGGGCTTGGCTCAACGTTCGACGGCGTGAACCCGACCAACGGCTACCACCCCCTTTGGCTCATCGCCGTTCTTCCTTTTTTCTCCGCCCTGTCGGATGGCAGCGCCTACGACATTGTGCCGATACAGGGAGTGCTTGCGCTCTCTGCACTTCTCTACGTCGCAACGGGAGCGGTACTGCTTGCGATCATCAGGCGCTACACGAAGAGCGCGTGGGTGAAAGCGGGGGCACTCGGTTTCTGGTTTCTGAATCCTTTTTTGCTCTACCAGATGTTGAACGGGCTTGAGACGCCGCTCTCCGTATTTTTCATAGCGCTGCTCTTCCTTGCCGGCATCCGTGTTGCTGAATTACCGAGTACGCGCCGCTTCATCGAAACGGGGATTGTCGGTGGTCTCATGATGCTCTCCCGCCTCGACACGGTGTTTTATTTTCTGGGTTTTCTTGCGTACCTTGTGTATCGCAATAGAGTGCGCCGGAGTGTTCGACCTGTCCTCATTTCCGGCATCGCGGCAACGCTTGTGGTTGCGCCATGGCTATTGTGGAACGCGGTGAATTTCGGGACGGTCATAACGTCGTCCTCCGTAGCGAGCACGATGGTGAATCACGAGCTCATCGTGCAGGATCACGGCCCGAGCTGGTTCCAGACGTTTAAGGCTGCCGTGTATATGACCGATAGGGAAGCACGCGCCGTGGTGCCATTCACCGGCATCCCTGTTGTTCTTTTCGTGCTCGCCGGTCTGACGCTCGGCTGGTTTCTCTTCGGAAAGGGAAGATCTCTCGTCTCGCGTTTTCCGCGAGAAATACCCATTGAGCTTTTTATTGCGTCGGGATTCGTACTCAATTTTGTCGCGAACGCATCGATCCGCTGGACTGCGCGGCCGTGGTACTTCATCGCAGTAAACCTTATGATTGCAATATGGCTCGCATGGTTTTTGGAGAAACTGCGCGAAGAAGGATATATGCACCGATTCGTTGTAGTTCCTCTCATTCTTTTCTCGCTCTTCCTTTTCTACGTTGGTTGGAGTAAGGACTTGCGCAATGTCGCAGCACCACAGCGCCAAATGCTCGAGACGACACAGTGGATGAACGCCAATCTTCCGGAAGACGCTTTGCTCGGAGCGTTCAACTCCGGTATCCAAGGGTACTTCTCGACGCATCGTGTGGTGAATCTAGACGGCCTCGTGAACAACGAGGCGCTCGCTGCGTTGCAGCGCAAAGATGTATGGGGGTATATGCAGGACGAAGGTATTCAGTATCTTGCCGATTACGACCTATACCTCCGGTATCGCTACAAGAGCTTTTTGGGCATCGGCGACCCGTTTTCCCGTCTCGAACTGGTGTATGAGGAGCCCATCACCAAACTTCATGTATTCAAGGTCAAATAATATAGAGATATTAGAAGGGGTTATCCCGTGGCAGTTAAGTATCCGGAGTAGAAAAGATATGCCGTAAATCCACAGCCGGAGGCCAAGCAAAGCAAGACAGTGCCCATGTGCTTCTTGTCAGAATCGAACTCTTCATTTTTAGGAACGTAGTGCCAGAAAAAATTGTTAAAGGGTGGTGAAAGAAAGAGCAACAATCCTCCCGCTGTCAAAAGCATCCCCAAGCCAAGAAAATATCCGGCAATCACTAGAGTTACTACATCCCGACCCGGGAAAAATGCAGCAATGCCTAGCGGCATCATTGCAAGCCCGGCAAACACGATTTGAGGCGGCCAAAAATAACGAGCAGCGAAATAGTCTGATTTTGTCATTGGTTTTCCAATATCTTTGCCAGCACGATATTTAAATCCCGAAGGAGATTGTAAAAACAACGAGTAGAATCCCCAAATGAACATCCCTAGTCCCGCGACTGTCCACCAAAACATATCAACTTTTTAAGTGTATCAGGATTATCTGGGCACGGGAGGACCACGTGTATTTCCATACCTCTTCACGGGCTCGTGCGGCTTTCCCGCGTGCTTCTTCGGGGCGTGAGAGGACGTACTCGATCTGCCGCGCGAGCGCGTGCTCGTCGTCGGGAGGAAACCAAAACGTCGTATCGTCGGTGAGAATTTCGCGTATGCTCGGAAGATCTGATGCGACGATCGGTACACCAGCTGCCATGTATTGGAAGAGCTTCAAGGGGGAAGTGTAGTGAGAAGAGATTTTTGGCTTTGCGCTGTTGGGAAGCACTAAACAATCTGCCGACATGGTGACCGAGGGCAATATTTGCCGCGGCTGGTATCCGATCACGTGCACTCGATCGCTCGCGTATGTTTTTTTGAATTCTGCAAGCTCGCGATCAACACCTCCCATCAGCACAGTCTCCACTCCATCGGGCAGATATTTTGCGGCATTCGCGAGTGTTTCTCCCCCTTTCCACCCGTAAAAGTGTCCCGTGTACAGAACAATCTTCTTGTTCGGATCGACGCCATAGCTACGCCATATGTCGCGCGAAGGTTTGATGTCGAATTCTGCGAGATCCACCGCATCAGGTGCCACGACAATTTTCTCCGGCGGCACGCCGCCTTGTATGAGCGCTTCTTTGAGACCGTTGCTTATAACGACAAGCTTTGCGGCGCGGGAGACTGCACGGAAAAAAAGAAATGTGCGCTCCGGAATGCTGTGTATTTCAAGCACGATCTCCCTTGCGCGGGCAAAGAGCGCGACTTGGTAGTCTCTTGTGTAGACCGTCCTATCGAAGCGATGCACCAGCAAGGAGAGGAGGAATGTAAGCTGATCGAGCGCAAAGACAAGGCGCGAGTTCTCGAATTTTCCCAAAAGGTCGGTCGCCGAGAGTTTGCGGATACTGAACGTCGGCTTGATGGCGTAGTACGTGAAAGGATCTTCTTTGATACCGTGGTGGCGCGTCGGGACGTATAGCTTGACATTCGCGCCGTGCGAGGCGAATTGCTCGCACATTTTCATTATCGCGTACCCGTGGGCTCGATCCGTGGGCAGTCGCACGAGCGACACATAGGCAATGGATAGCGGCTCATCTCTCATATATAGTGACGATACTACCTCTATGACGCCTAATACAGAAGTCCTCCGAGGGAAGCGCTTGCTCGTATGTGGCGGCGCCGGCTTCATGGGCTCGAACTTTATCCTCTATGCGCTTGAGCGCATTCCCGATCTTCGTATCGTCAATCTCGATCTTCTCACGTATGCGGGAAGTCTCGAGAATCTCGCAGGAGTTGATACGAGCCGGTACTCCTTCGTGAAAGGCGATATCGCTGATGCGGATCTGGCGGCCAAGCTCTTTAAAGACGCCGACATGGTCGTTAATTTCGCGGCCGAGACACACGTAGACCGCTCCATCCATACATCTGCAGAGGCATTCGTCCGCACGAACGTGCTCGGCGTTCACTCGCTCCTTGAAGCACTTCGGCACTCGCCGAATGTCGAACGAATGGTCCACATCTCGACGGATGAAGTATGGGGCGATCTGCCGCTCGATTCAAAAGAGAGATTCACCGAAGAGTCGCCATTCCTTCCGAATTCGCCGTACGCCGCTTCGAAGGCAGCGGGCGATCTTCTGATACGCGCGTACGTGGCGACGCACAAGCTGCCGGTTATCGTGACCCATTCGGTGAATAATTACGGTCCGCGCCAGTTTCCGGAGAAGCTCATCCCGTTCTTTACGGCGCGCGCACTTCGAGACGAGCCTCTACCTCTCTACGGTGATGGCGAGAACCGCCGCGATTGGCTCCACGTCGACGACCATTCGGAAGCGGTTTTGACGGTGCTCGCGAAAGGCGTTCCCCTCGAGGTGTATAACATCTCGCAACAAAAAGAATATTCCAACAAAGAGATAGCGCTGCGCATTTTGGAGATTCTCGGGAAGCCCGCATCGCTCATTTCATACGTCGAAGATCGTCCTGCGCACGACCGCAAGTATGCCGTGGATTCAACGAAGCTCCGCAGCTTGGGCTGGACGCCGCGATCCTCACTCGAAGAGAAATTTCCCGATGTTGTGCGCGGGCTCGCGCAAAGCTTGTCTCATGGCGAAGTGCCTGCTACTAATACCCATATCAAATCATGAAGGGGATCATTCTCGCCGGAGGAACCGGCACACGGCTCTATCCCT
This sequence comes from Candidatus Kaiserbacteria bacterium, assembly GCA_016186695.1. GTDB lineage: Bacteria > Patescibacteriota > Minisyncoccia > Phycocordibacterales > UBA2100 > UBA10103. Next base: position 41,650 of record JACPLC010000002.1, read on the forward strand.
TGACACAGGGCACGAGCAAGCAGCTCATCCCGCTCTATAACAAGCCGATGATCTACTACCCGCTCTCGACGCTGATGCTCGCGGGCGTCCGCGATATTCTCATCATCACCACACCGCACGAGAGGAATAGCTTCGAGCGGCTTTTGGGAGACGGCTCAAAGCTCGGCTGCAAATTTTCCTACGCAATGCAGGAAAAGCCCGAGGGATTGGCACAGGCGTTTGTTATCGGCGAGAAATTTATCGGCAGGGACGATGTCGTACTCATTCTTGGCGACAATTTCTTCTACAGCTCGGGACTGCGAAAACTCTTCGAAAGGTGCCGGAAACCGAAGGGAGGCATCATATTCGCGCATCACGTCGCGGATACGACCGGCTACGGCGTCGTGGAGTTTGACAAGAAGGGGAAAGCGATCTCCGTGGAGGAGAAGCCCAAAAAACCAAAATCGAACTACGCAGTACCGGGTCTGTATTTCTTCGATAACGCAGCTGTCAGCCATGCAAAGCGCGCAAAACAAAGCGCACGAGGCGAGTACGAGATCACCGAGGTGATCCAAGCATACCTGAAGGCAGGCAAACTGAAGGTTATCGAGCTCGATCGCGGGACCGTGTGGCTCGATACGGGGACCTTCGCATCGCTCATGGAGGCCGCGGAATTCGTGCGTGTCATCGAAAATCGGCAGGGTTTTCTCATCGGGAGTATCGAAGAGGTCGCGTATCGCATGCGCTACATCACCAAAGAACAGCTCAAAAATATAGCGACGCCACTTCTTAAGAGCGGATACGGCTCGTATCTCATGCGTATTGTCGACGAACCGTACGTGCCCCGGTAGTGAAATGTGCCTTAGGCTTACACAAACTATGAAAACGACCAACGAACATATCCAAAGTGCCACAGGTGGGAATTGGTCGCTCACGCCGCGCCAAGACGGCATGCCGCTTGGCACAAAGGCGCATTCTACTAACCGGGTGCAATGATTAGTATCCTCTTTGCAGTGCCGAGGATGAGCGTGGGAGGAGCAGAAAAGCTCCTCGTCCATCAGATGCAGGGCATCGATAGGTCGCGGTTTTCGCCAAAGCTCATAACGCTTTTTACCGAACAAGAGGATTCGCTCGCTGGAGAGGTCGAGATCGCACACTGCTTTGGATTTCAATCGACACTCGACATCATGCGCTTGCCGTCGCTTATTGCGTTCCTGAAGCGTGAGCGATTCGATGTTGTGGTGACACACCTCTTCTCCGCGAATCTTCTCGTACGTATTGCGGCAATTCTCGCAGGTGTTCCGGTCATCATGAGCTACGAGCACAATATCTATCCCGAGAAGCGCCGCTGGCAAATATTCATGGATCGGCTTCTCGCTAGGTGGACGCAGGTCATCATTACGGATTCCGAGGCAGCGAGTCGCTTCACTGCTTCGCAGGAACGTATCCCGCTCGAGAAGTTCAGGACCATGTACATTCCTCCGCTTTTGGAAGGGAAACCGAGGGATGCACACACCGTGCGCTCCGAGCTCGGCGTGCCCGAAAAAGCACGCGTTGTTCTCACGGTAAGCCGGCTGGTGAGCGATAAGGGTCACACGCATCTCATCGACGCGGCAAAAAGCGTTGTTGCGAAATTTCCCGATGTCATCTTTCTCATGGTCGGCTGGGGACCTCTGAAGGAGTCGCTCCTCACGCAAGCGGGCGAGCTCGGCATAGAACGCAACATTCTTCTGCCGGGGCGCCTCGATATTCAGGATGTGCTGCCTCTTGCGGATGTGTACGTTGATCCTTCGGTATCAACCGACTTGCCGGTCGCGATAATGGAAGCAATGCGCGAGGGGAAAGCGATCGTTGCAACGGCGGTAGGCGATGTGCCTGTTTTTATTGAGAACGGAAAGACCGGACTATGCGTGTCCCCGCGCGATCCGCGCGCGCTTTCCTCTGCAATAGAGAAGTTGCTTTCCGATCGCGCTCTTACATCACGTTTCGGCGAAGCGGCAAAAACACGCGTCGCGAAATATTCACTTGCAGAATACATGCATATATTTGAAGAGCTCATTCTTAAGCTCCATGGCACTACTGCGAAAAATTGAACAATTGATTCGCGCGGAGCCCGTACTTTTCGCACTTCTTGCGCTTGCGTTTCTCCTTCGGGTCGCCGGTGTCGGCTACGGTCTGCCGCTCACGGTCGTGAACGACGAGTATCCCTTTACCTACGCCGCACTGCAGATGCTCGATGCACGCACACTCATTCCAGCCCTGAATCCGGAAGCGTTCGCCAACATTCTGCCCTACCCGCCGTACCTTTCGTATGTGCTCGTGCTTCCATTTGCCGGCATTATCGGCGTGAAAATGCTCCTATGGAACGGAGCATCTGATCTTTTTACCGCATACCTTCTCTCCGATCTGTCTGCGTTCTTCGTCACGGCGCGACTCATTCATGTGGTGCTCGGCACTGTTTCCGTCTACCTCGTCTATCGCATCGCCGAAGCACTATTTCGCTCGAAGGTAGCGGCGACCGCAGCTGGATTTCTCATTGCGACGAGTATTTTGCATCAGGCCCTCTCCATGGTCGGCCGCAACTGGCTTCCCATCTCATTTGTTTTCCTACTTGTGCTATTTATTCTCACACGTGACATCCGGAAAGAGCGACGCTACCTGTACGCATTCGTCGCGGCAGGCGTCGGCATGGGGATCTCGTCAATCTCACTCCTCGCGCTTCCGATGATAGGTTTGTATTACCTTTACTTTGACGTAAAGAACTCCAAGCAGATCATTCATGACGTGCCGCCAATGTTCTTGGGTGTCTTCGCGTTCGTAATTCTCGCGCTTATTCCTGGATTCCTCTGGCAAGGGGGGAATGCATTTCTCGGTGCGACGACGCTGTTCGAAGGAAAGTCACTCGTCGGCCTCATCGCCGCTCCATGGTCTGCGCTTTCGCTCACGCTCTTCTCGGAGCCGGTCTTCACGGTGTTTTTCTTGATCGGCGCGGCATTTCTCGTCGCGCGCGAGCGACAGGTATTCTTTTTTGTCCTCGGCTTCTTTTTTTTGTATGTCGCAGTCTTTTACACGTTCTTCAGATTCGATGCTCGCTTTCTTCTCCCGCTTCTTCCGCTCTATGCACTTCTCGGTGGCTATATCATCTCGAGACTGTGGAATCGCAGTACGGCATTGCTTATGTGTATTGTTCTTTTAGTTCCGCTCGCTGCATCAGCTCGACTCGCATATCTTTCGTTTCAGGGCGACACCCGTGAGCATGCGAGAGAGTGGGTACTCGAGAACCTCGGCCCGAACGATCGCGTACTTGTATACTCTTCCTCTCTGCATATCCCGACGCAGGCGAAAGCTGTTGAGGAACTGCGCTCAATTGATCCGAGCGCGCTGCGCAAGATTGACGAGGCCGACGAGCGTTTGAACCGAGGAGACGTTCCCCATGCGCTTAACAATCTCACGTCTCTCATCGAAACGCCGTTCATGCAAAATCTTCCAGCCTATGCGCAGGAGAAAAAGTATACACACATCGTTCTCGAGCCGCGCTCTCTAGAGGGCACAGCAGAGACGGCGGATGTTATTGCGACGCTCAGACAAGATGCCGTCGTTGCAGCGCACTTCTCCGGCATAGGAGCGAAAACTTCTGTATGGGAAAGTGCCTTTCTCGAGCCGCTGCCTGCGCTCTTTGCAGACAAGCGACTGGGACCCGAGATCGTGATATATCGACTCGCGGATCAGTAGGAGAGAACATCCGCGCCATTTCTGCGAAAACGGTTCCACAGCTGGGCGGTAGCTAGGTATATACCGTATATACCGAGCAAAAGAAGGAATGGCTCAAGCGGCATACGGTAGCGGGTATCATCGCTCGAAGGTCCTGTCATGAAGGCGATCGCGTGAATAAACAGGAAGGCGACTACGATCCACACGCTTGTGGAGTCGCGGTATCGAAGAGCACGGTAGGTCGTGTAGAGCATGCCGAGATAGAGTAAGAGCCACAATAGTCGCTCAATGAGACGCGGTACGTTCGTAAATGTTTGCACGAAGGCGTCACCCAAGCGCCCCTGCAGTATCATGCCCCACGCTCCTTCTCCGTGTGGACGCTCGCCGGGCAAGATCCCAAGTCTGTACAGATGGTATTTTGTGTTGACGATGCTTGAGCCGATGAAAAGCTGCATCGATTTTGCCGTATGGAACGCGGCGTATTGGAACGGATGCGCGAGGATAACCTCGCGCGCGATCGCCAACTGCTCTCCGGCGTACTTGAATGAACGCAGAATATCTTCTTCCTGCGTACCAAAGTATTTCTCGTTGTATTCGCGCCGTATTTGTTCGTAGGAAACGCCGGTGCGGGCTTGCTCGAAGGTCGGCATGTTTGCGAAGTACAGGTTGAAAGCGCTGCTCGGGGAGAATGCGAAGTGTCCAGAAAGCGAGTAGTTGCGCATCATCCACGGAACGATGGTTGCCGCCGTAACGACGAGAAAAATGAGCGCGCCGCGCGCCGCGGTTTTCCACGACACAGCATTTGCAAATGCCAGTAGTGCCAGAAGTGGTGCGAGATAGAGTCCGACGGGCCGCATGTACACCGAAATGCCGAATAGAAGGCCGGCGAGCACATACGGCACCCACGCACGTCGAGCAGGCGTGCCTACGCAATAGATGCTTCCCAGGAGCGAGAGTATGAAGAGTGGTTCGGAAATGGGAACCCACGTGGAATATATAATGACCGGATCGATGGTGTAGATTACGGCAGCTGCGATCGCGATGGGGCGGGGAAAGTAACGCACGCCGATGAGATATATGAGTGCGACAGTGCCTGCGGTGAAGATAATTTGGACAAAGGGAACAACGGTCAGCGTTCCAAAAAAAGCGAGCATGAGTGCGAGAAATGCGGGGTAGCCGGGCACGCGCAGATATTCCGGCCCGAAAGCGGAAGAGATCTCAAAACGTCCGACCGTGAGCATGTTCTCTGCAAGATGCACATATTCGGTCACGTCGGACGTTTCGGGTCCGCCGAGCGCGATCATTGTTTCGAAACTCGTGCCATTTGCGGAGCCGAGCAGGAAAAAGACCCCGAATACGATGAGATACAGAATTACGCAGAAACTCGCGAGCAGTTTCCCAACCTGCATGTCCGTGTATGCGCCGAGCGACGCGAGGCTTGCCATACGTACGGGGCATTGTAGCAGTCTCTTTGTTTTGCGTCATTTGCTCGGTCACAGGTTCGCCTCTATAGTAGTGCGATGCGAAAGGATTTTCTCGTATTCGGTTCTCCACTGATCGGACACGAAGAAATAGACGAAGTTGTCGCGACGCTCAAAAGTGGCTGGATCGGCACAGGCCCAAAGACCCATCACTTTGAAGAAGAGTTCAAAAAGTATGTAGGAGCGCAGTATGCGGTAGCAGTGAATTCGTGCACGGCCGCGCTGCACCTTTCGCTCATCGCTCTCGGCGTCGGGCCGGGCGATGAAGTGATAGTGCCGAGCATTACCTTTGCCTCAAGCGCGAATGTCGTTGTGCACGCGGGAGCGCGTCCTGTGTTTGCTGATTGTGATCGGATGACTCAAAATGTCGATCCGGAAGATATACGACGAAAGATCACGAAACGCACGAAAGCGATTATCGTCGTGCACATGGCAGGGCGACCATGCCAGATGGATGAGATCTTAAGCATAGCGAAAGAGCACGATCTCAAAGTCGTCGAGGATGCAGCGCATGCCGTGGAGACCGAATATAAGACGAGGAAGGTCGGGACAATTGGCGATCTCGGGTGCTACAGTTTTTACACGACGAAGAATCTCGTGACAGCCGAGGGTGGCATGGTCGTGACGAACGATAAGGCCTATGCAGATCGAATTCGCGTGCTTTCGCTTCACGGCATGAGTGCAGATGCATGGAAGCGCTATGGGAGTGAGGGATACAAACACTACGACGTCGTTGAGGCCGGATACAAGTACAACATGACCGATATACAGGCGTCTCTCGGGCTTCATCAGCTTGCGCGCATCAAAAAAAATTGGTTGCGACGCGCAGAAATATGGAAGATGTACGACAAAGCACTGCAAGGTTTGCCTCTTATTCTCCCAGCTTCGGTGGAGAAAGGAGACCGACACGCACACCACCTCTACACGATCCTCATCGACACGGACAAGACGAAGATAACCCGCGATGAGTTTCTGAATGGCATGACAAAAAGGAATATCGGCACCGGCGTGCATTTCCGCCCGTTGCACCTGCAGCCGTACTATCGTAAGACGCTGGGGGGCAAGGTGGGTGATCTCCCGAATGCTGAATGGATAGGCGAACGGACAGCTTCGATTCCGCTATCCGCAAAGCTCACGGACGATGATGTGCGCGACGTTATAGAAGCAATCAAGGATGTGTTCTAGTCGAACAGCTTTGCAGTTTCGAATGGAATGAACTGCAGGACCGGCTTTTCGTTATAGCGGAGGTGCGTTCCGAGTCCTAAAATGTGCTTATAGACAGCGACCGTTGAGCGTGTGGACATCTCGATGGTGAAGAAGCGGCTTCTCTTATATGCGCGCTCGATAAGAGTCTTTCTCACCTCCGGCTTTTTCACGAGAGAGAAGGCATCTGCAAGTGCCTCCGGATCGTGCGCATCAACAACGATAGCTGCGTCGCCGGCTGCCTCGGGAGAAGCTGTCATGTTTGAGACGATGATGGGTACCTTGCATGCTCCTCCTTCGATGATAGGCATGCCGAAGCCCTCGCTCAAGGTGACGAAGGATATGACCATCGCGCCTGCATAGATGGAAGGCACGTCTTCAGTTTCAATGTAGCCGATGAATTTTATGTCGGACATATATGGCGAGGAGGGAAGCTCGCCGAAGGAGCGGACGTATTCGTCTTTTGTGCTTCCTGCAAGCGCGAGTATCTCTTTTGCATTCGGATTTTTCTCGCGATAGCGGATGTAAGAGCGCACGAGGTGGCCGACGTGTTTATGGAGGCGGAAACGTCCGAGGAAGAGAACGTATTTCCCTTTTTCGAGCCCGTACTTTTTCACTGTCGTGGCAATGTGCTCGTCGCTCGGAAGCGGGTCGTACATTTGGTCGACGGCGGGCAAGACCGTGAATACTTTCTCCGGCGAGACGCGGTATGCATAGACGACCTCACGATTCCCGTAGTTGGAGACGGCGAGAAAGGCATCGACACGGCGACTGAACCATATCAGGGTGTAGTTGAAGACGAGGCGCGGCAGCGAAAAGAAGTCGGTGGGTGAGAGCACGTCGCCTCCGGCATGCGCCATGATGACTTTCTTCTTGGCGGGGAAGAGCCAGAAGAAGGGGAAGACGCGCGGATGGAGCCAGTGTACGATGTCGAATTGTTCTTTCGTCGTGAGGCAAAAACGAATGAACGAAACGAACCGCGACGCGAATGGCAATTCGATGCGCGGCAGGATTATCTCACGTGTTTGCCTGTAGAGCGGCTGGTCGGGGTTTGGTTTCGCGTGAATGAGTGTGAGGTCAATCTCGGGTTCCTTTAGAAGTTGCTCGATGAGCCGCCGATAGTACGGGCAGCGCTCTTTGCCAACGTCGAGCTCATCGGTGAACATCGCCACTTTGATTTTTTGCATGACGCGAGTGTAGCATAAAAAGATTCGGGCCTCTCGCGTGCGAGAGGCCCAGTCAAGAATCTGCGGTCGATGTGCCGACTGCTCTACACGTCGACATATGCCGCAAGGGCTGCGTGTTCGGCGATGCCGAAGACAAGCTCCACGTTGAAGACCTTGCATCCTCGCGCAAGGATGTGGCTCGTGACGCGGTCTCGGCCGTCCGTTACGCCGCGGTTCTTCCAGTCGATTGTGTTGGTGAGTGAGCGAGGAATGCAGTCTTGAAGCCCTCCCGTATTCGTGAACATCCGATAGGTATAGTCGTCACGATCAAACAGCGATGTTCCGGCCATAACGAGTGGACCGGGCAGTGACATAACGATGTCGAGTAGCCCACACATGGCACGATCGAGCTCTTCGTTGATTTCTCCTTCTCCTCGCCACGGCCCATGGGTCGTGACAACCGTGACCGGTTTTCCGTCGACGCTCAACTTAAGGGAACATGCGATTTTGCTCTCGCATGTTGCGAGTAATGCGGCATCTTTCGCACTCGCATTCCCATTTGGCGCAAGCGTCACCGCTTGCCGCAGGAGCTTCGGAACAGGCTCCATGTTAAGGAGATACGCTTCCGACGACTTGCCAACGACGGGTAAGGTCGTGAAAACACCGATTCCGACTTTTGTGTTCTCGCTCTGACCGGTTGCGTCGAAGTGCACTGTGGTGTCAGCGAAATTGCAATGAGGCCATCGATCTCGGAAGTTTTCGCGCTCGACAACCCTTCGATATACGTCCTGAACAAGCAGAACATCTAAGCTCTTGTCGAGTGCAAAATTCATTACCTCTTCAGAGCCTGGGTTGTAGCCGCGGTGAAAGTTTACACTTCCAAAACGGAACATTGCCATAACGCCCTCCTTCCATTAGGTTTCAAACAGCTCATAGGCCACCACGGCCTACTCGCTCGAGATAGTGCGACGGATTGCTGTTCTAGTCAATTTTTGACTCGAGTTCTTTGAGATATTTTTCTGCGAATGCGCGGTGAGGATGATTTTGGATCATATCTTTTGAGCCGAGGGCGAGCATTTCTTCGCAGGTGAAGAACCGTTTGCCCTCGCTCTCGGCGATTACTCCTCTCGGTTCACATGCGACGAAGACGGACAGTCCGCCGATACCGGATTCTTCGACCATCCATTTGTGGATATCGAGCGCTCCTTTGTACTCAACGTCGACTCCAAGCTCTCCTCGCGCCACTCGCGAGCACGTTTCCTGTATGCTCTCCGACACTTTTCCGAATCCGCCCGGAATATGAAAAAGGCCTTTGTGCGCAGGAATTGTTTCGCCCTCGTAACGGGTAAGGAGAATGTGAGGTACCTTTTGCTTTTTATCAACGATAACGAGCTCGAATGCGGGCAAGGTGAGCGTGCGGTGGAGCTCCTGCCATGCCAGCAGCGGTACCCAGTAATCGTTCTCTTGAATCTTCTTGAGGAGTCGTTTCAGCTCTTCGCTCTCTGCTTCCGTAAACGTGTCAGTCATTGTTCGTGATTTGCCGGTGTCTTTATTTCATAGAACGGTGCGCCGATCTCGAACGCTACTCTATTTTTCGCCGGAATGCGCTCCTGCATCTGAATGTCGCGCAGCTCCAGCGTGCGACGTCCCATTTCCTCGAGCCCGAATTCTTGTTCACGGCCCTGTCGTATTGCGGATTCTCTGTCCCATACACGCCCATTCGCCGCTTTCATGTCGGCGATCCATTCGTCTTTGACATTGATGCCATCACTGCGAAATGCACCTACTACCTTCGAGTAGAACGCGTATTCACGCTCGAAGGATGGATAATTTTTATTGCCTTTGAGACGCTCTAGCTTAAGTGCGGTAATGGTGAGACGGTCGACAGTCTCATGGAGGGGCAGTTTGTATGGCGTTTCAGCCGGTATCTGTTCTCCAGTGTCGAAAAAATCAGTGCCAAGCACCTCGGCCATTTTTGCGCGCTTCACGATGCGTTCGTCGTTCAGATCACGTAGCTGAACTGCAAGTTTGCCCACGTTCTCATTTGAGAGTTTGTTCTTCTTTGCGTTGCGGATGGCCTCCTCGACGTCCCAGAGTCTTCCATTCACCTCCTTCATGGTGGCGATCCACTCATCGTTGAGCGGGACGCCGTCTTTGCGGTATGCATCCAAAACTTTCTTCCAAAACGCGGTTTCGTTCGCGATGGATTGCCGGTTCTCGTCATTTTCGGCTCGTTCATGCTTCAGTTCGATAATGGTGAATTTGTCGATGGCATCGAGGAGAGGGACCTTGAGATCGCTGTTAAGGTATTTCATGGAAAACCAGTGTACCCGGTTGTAGATGGTAGCGAAAGAGGTTTCTGTAACTCGGCAGATTGCTGATGCGCTGTCAATGTCGATTTTACGCCAGAGCTAGGTGATTTGCACGAAGTGCATCGCTACCATTCACAACGGGGTGTACCATAGCGTGATGCTTAATCTCGAAATGTTGATCAAAGAGGAACTGCTTCCACTTCGGCTTCCCTCGTTTGTCGAAAAAACACACGAGCAGCATATAGCGTGGCGCGCATACGGATTCGGGGCATGGCGTCGCGGTGAGGTGAGTTTGCTCGAATGTGTGGAGAATCTTATGCCGGGACGTTTTAAATCTCCGGAGCTTCAACACAAGCTCCAAGCCCTTCTCGACCGCGAGCTCGAGGGTATTTTTGAACGTGCAGGTCTCTATCAAGAGGTACCGACGCTCTTCGAAAAGCCGTTTATTGCCACGAGCCCACAGAGATTCAAGAATTGGCTTGTCGCACTTCGGCTTATCAACGAAGTAATCTTGCAGGATGAATACCGCGCGCGAGGGCGTATTACGGAAGATTCGATCGTGATAGATGCCGGAGCGAATATCGGCACGTTTAGCGTGTTTGCGGCGACGCTCGCGTCACGCGGGAAGATATATGCGTTCGAGCCGGCGCGATCGACCTTTGATACACTCGAAAAAAATCTGGGAACCTACGCGAACGCTGTCGCGGTACAAAGTGCGCTCGGGGATCGTTTAGGCGAGACGGAGCTCCTGATCGAGAATTCCTCCGGCGAAGGAAATACGCTCACGGAATCCGGCATGAGCGGATCATATAGCGGCAAAGAAGAAGTTCCCATCACGACCATCGACGCGTTCGTCCACGGGCAGAAACTTTCTGGTGTTGATTTCATCAAGGTTGACAGCGAAGGGTTCGAGAAGCAAATCCTCGAAGGTGCAACGGAGACGATAAAAAAATATCGTCCCGCTCTCTCACTCTCCGCATACCACAAGCAAGGGGATCCGGCGCGTCTCACGGCGCTCATCAGCAGCTATTCTCCTCACTATCGATTCGAACTTAAATCAAGCCCCGAACTCGATCTCATCTGCGACGCGAGGTAGCTGCCCGCCTCTGTTCGCGATATCCTTTTCGTAATGACACTCGAGACACCAAAGAAGGACGACACTGAATCATTTGCTAACCCCGAGACAAAACTTCCGCGGGCTGATTGCCTTGCACTTCTTGGTAGAGGTGTCGTTAGGGTTAGCTCCGGCGAGGAGGAGCATTGGAAACTTTCACGTTACATAGAGGAAGTGGAACCTGGCAGAGAGGGTGGTTCATCCAGAACAGGAGAACAGGTTAGTGGAGCTATCTCGGAGCTCCCGCAGGAGAATCTCATTATTTCAGGCGGCACGGCGGGTGTGTTGGGAGCGCTTCAATATCTTGAAGAAGTGGAAGGAAAGAAACCGCTTGTAGTGATGGCCGCGGGACGTCCCCCGTACTTGAAAAATGCGCCAGAAGAAATGAGCGAAGGGTCAGTTATGAAAAGGGAGCTATTGCGACGGTTGGATGAGTCGCCCGAGGTGATTGTGAACGATGACAAGAATACATATGAAGGAGTTCTACACTCTTTACAGACGGCACAGGAGCGCGGACGTTCATCTATCGTTTTTACGACCATCGAGTTGCATATGCCGCGAGTAAAGGAACTACATAAGTACATTGTGCAGGAGCGCCCCGAACTTCGCGCCCTCAAAGCCTATTTCGTTACAGCTGAGGATCTGCTACGTCGGCGGTACGCGGGGTATCTTCCTCGGCTCGAAGCGTTCGAAAGGATCCAACAGGAGCTCCACGAGAGCGATGCATGGAAGCGAATGTGGGAGAGAGAGCAACGTGGCGTTCAAGATCTCAAAGAGGGAACCTACCGTCGAGATTGGAAGGATCTGTAGTTTTTCAACGTTGGCTATTATTGCCTGTCTCAGGGATCGTTTTCGGCCTCTTTATGACCGAGACGCCCTTTCTCTTGACCACCTGCGAGGCGCAGAGGTTTGCGAAGGCGATCGCTTCTTTGATGTCTTCTGTTTCGGCAAAGCGCACGAGGAGTGCCGCAAAGAAGCTATCACCGGCACCTGTCACGTCTTTGACCTCAACAGATTTGACGCCGTATGTCTTGCCACGGAACGAAACGCCCTCGCCGCCGCGCGTGCAGATGATCTTGCGGTCGAGATTGCGTGGGATAGGTAGTGAGTGGTCGTATTCGAATTTGTTTATCTTGATGTAGTGGGCATTATCGAGGAATCTTCCAATACGTTTTTTCGTATCCACGAACACAGAAGGGTGATTCTTGCAGATGTACCGGATGTCGTCATGGGCCAGAAACCCTTTGTTGTAATCGGAGATACCCACAAGATCGTATTTTTTCAGCGGGATTTTCTTTACGTTCACACGCGGATAAGAGTGTTTTGAGTCGACGCGGAAGAAGGCTTGCGGGGTTTTCTCGTGCATGAAGCGTGTCTTGGTGATGGCGCGCCAGTTCTTGTTCGTCGCTATGTCGCACCACTGGCGGAGTGCTTTTACGTTCCGCTCGACATTTTTTGCCATCCCCGGATTCTGTGTTTGTTTTGTAACGTGCAGAACGGGTACAGGAATGTCCGGCGCAAGCCGTATGGTGTCGCAGTAGACGAATACATCGCGGCAGCTCTCTCCGATGATGAGTATGCGCTTTTTCTTTTTCATACAATGGTATACGACGGCGCGAGGTGCAGTTCCGCAAAGGTAAGGGTTTTCTTGACCATTGGCTTCTTCATAGCACGAAGTATCGCGTTTGCGATATCAACCTTTGTCGGGTACCAGTTTGCGGTAAGGATCGTTGAGGTCGGGCAGGGAACATTGGGGGCTGCAAGTACCACCGGTCTTTGTTTGAGGGTACACGATTTCATAACACCTGCGACAATCTCGGACCCCACACCAAACGCCTCGCTCGTCGTATCGATGCAAAGAAGTCGTCCGGTCTTCATCACCGATTTTCTTATAGTGTCGTGATCGATCGGGTTGATACTCACGACATCTATGAGCTCGACACTGATTTTTCTCCCGATGAGCTCGAGTGCCTGCAGAGAATCCACAAGACCGTCGCCATATGCGACTACTGTGAGGTCTTTTCCTTTGCAGAGGACTCGCGCTTTTTCGAGCGGCACCTCGAACATGCGTTTAGGCACGTCCTGCTTGGTCTGGTAAAGCCATCGCGGTTCCAGAACGAGAACAGGATTCGGGTCGCGCACCGCGGAAATAAGCAAGCCCTTCGCCATGTGCGGTGTTGAGGGGATGACTACTTTTAGGCCCCGAACCGCGCCGTACATCGCATAGAGGGCTTGGGAGTGCTGCGGACCGTTGCCCCACTGGCGGCCCACGACGATGCGAACAGTGAGCGGTACGGGATTGCCCCCGCCGAACATGTAGTTCCATTTTGCCGCTTGCGTAAACATCTGGTCGGAGGCAAGAAGACTGAATTCAACGCGGTCGTGGTGAACGATGGGGCGCAGTCCGGACATTGCTGCGCCCACCGCGAGTCCGGTGAGAGCCGCCTCCGACGTCGGCGTATCGAGCACGCGGTGCGGATACTTTTTGGCAAGGTCCGTCGTCGTCCCGCCTGCGCCCTGCGGGACGCCTAAGCCGAGCACAAAGACGCGCTTATCACGCAGGAGTAGCTGTTCTGTTGCTTCTTTCAAAGCGTCCGCGTATTTGATTATCCGGGCCATAAAATTTATCGTGCGTACCCGGTTAGTACAATTTCGAATAATTCCTGCTGTGGCTCTACCTGCGAATGTTGCGCCGCCATGAGAGTGCCATTTTTTATTGCTGTCAGCTGTTGAATGTTCATACGAAGCGATTCGAAATTGTCCTACCGGGCGTACATATCGGTGTAGAGTTCGATTTTCTTGGGATACGGCGATTTCTCTGCAAACGCAATGTCTTTCCGGACCCTCGTGCGTAGTGTGTTCTCCAGCGAAGAAAGTCTTTTTTCTGTGACACCAATACCCAACAACTCATTGTGCAGTTTTTTCAACGAATCGCTTTCCTGCCGCTTCTCGGCCGTGTCTTCGTTGCGGTATCCTTCTTCCATGAGGGGCGTGCTATGCGCCATATGACGGTACGTCATGCACTCAAGGACCGCCGGCTCACTCTTTTCTCTGATCGATTTGACGAGCGAGAGCGCTTTTTTGTGCACATCGTGGTAATCATTCCCGTCTGCCTGCTCGTAGCGAGCGCCCAATCCTTCGACGATCTTTTTGACGTCGTAGTTCACGGAGCGGCGGTTCTTGATGTATGAGTTGATTGAAAAGAGATTGTTCTCAATGACGAGGAGGAGCGGCAGCTTGTAGAGTGCCGCAAGGTTGTACGTCTCGTAAACGACACCCTCTTCGGAGGCACCATCGCCGTAGAAGGCGACCGTGACGGTGCCGCGCTTATTGTATTTTTGTTCGAAGGCAACTCCTGCAGAGATCGGAACCACGCTACCGAGGAGAGGAGTCGAGCCGACGAAGTTCACCTCTTTCGCGATCATATGCATTGAGCCGCCCTTGCCGTGTGCCGAGCCGTTTGCCTTTCCGAGGAGTTCGCACACCATTTTGCGAAAGTTACCCCCCTTGGCGAGGTAATGGCCATGGGAGCGGTGGTTGCCCATGACCTTGTCGCCCTTTTGAAGCGCGTCGCACACGCCCACGGCGACCGCTTCCTGCCCGATGTAGAAATGGACCATGCTGAATATTTTTTTATCCATGTAGAGCTTCACGAGCTCCTCTTGCGCGACTCGGATGGAAAGCATTCTTCGATACGCCTTGAGGAGCGCGTTCTTCTCGGCGTTTTTTTTACTCTTTTTTACCGTCATAGGTCTACCATGATCCGATTCGCTTTCCCTTCGCGCATCATCGTAATCGCATCATTTATCTTGTCGAGCGCCGTACGATGTGTGATGAGGAGAGATGTATCGAGGGTCTTCGCATACTTCTGTATGTACCGCCCGATGTCTCTCGCCGGCGCAAACTGGCCTCCCTGTGTCGCTTTTATCATTTTTCCTTCGCCGCCAAAAAGGTGGACCGCATTCATTATCTCCACACTTGCCCCCGGCTTCGGTTGGCCGACCAAAATGTAGCGTCCACTGCCCGCAAGAAGGGGAAGCGTGTCCCGAATGCTCTCAGCGCTTCCTGATGTCTCGACGATAACGTTTACATCTTTGATCCCCGCTTTCCCGAGAGCTTCTTTGATATCTTCTTTTGCGCTATTGAAGAAGTGTGTCGCACCAAGTGACTTGGCCATCGTCTCTTTATCATGAATATCGAGAGCGATGATTGGATTTGCGCCGGCGAGTGATGCCGCTTTCGTGAGAGAGGCACCGAGCCCTCCCACGCCGACCACAAGCACGCTTTCGCCCCGCTGCACGTTCGCTTCGTTTTCGATCGTCGCAAGTGCCGTCGAGAGACCGCAACCGAGAAGAGCGCAAAAGTCGTTCGGCGTATCTTTAGGTGCTACCGTGAGCCTGTTTTCAGAGACGATCGAGTATTCGCTCAAGGTCGTTACCTTGCCACTCGACATTTTTCTGCCTTTGTACATGTATGAGGGGAAATCTGATTCGATACCTTCGCCCTTCCGCCAATGCATCACGACCTTGTCGCCTTTTTTTACGGTCGTAACACCCTCGCCGACCTTCTCCACGATGCCGCATCCCTCATGGCCGAGAAGATGAGGCACAAATTTTGCATTGCCCTTGTAGCCGGCGATCTCCTGCAGCTGCGAGCCGCAAACCCCGCTCACGAGGATCTTTACGAGCACCTGACCATTGCCGAGCGGACCAAGCTCCACTTCCGAAATAACAAGGGGAGCGTCAATAGTCTCCAACACGGCGGCTTTCATCTGGAACTGTATACCACAAAATTGTTTGCTATGCCCTTACGGGAGAGGGGGAATTGTACCGTGGCTATTCTGCGGAGAATGATGCTGCGGCTGCTTCCTCGGCCGGAAGCATCACTGATTTCTGCGGAGTTCCTCGTATTTTGAAAGAGTCGTATTCCTCGGGCGTAAGCGTGAACTCGTACTCTTTTCCTTGCGCGTCGTAGCACTTGGTCCACGACTGCTCGCCGATCTCCTGCGCGGCTATCATGCCCGTGGTCGAAGCAACTGCCTCGCCGAGGAAGTATCCCTCCTCCATATGTCCGGAAGTGGTGTCGTACAGAGGGGCGGTATACGACATCAGACATTGCAGCTTCACTTCGACGAGCTCGTCGGCCGAGACAGATGGGGTTGTAGATGCTTCTGTTTGAACACTCGGTGAGCTTTCTGTTGTCACGTGTACAGATTCTGCCGGAGGCTCCGCAGTGGAAGTTGCAACAGCAGGAGATGTCGTCTCTGTTGTGCTCGCAGTGTCCGCGGGTGATGTGGTGGCCGTAGCCGATGAAGTTGTCACGACAGATTCTTCAGGGGTTGACGTTGCCGCACCAAGTACGGTTGGTTCCGGAGATATTGCGGGATCAGCCGTCGCTTGTTCGGTCGTTGATACCGGCGCAGAATCTGCGGTATCGGCGGGAGTGGTAGTTCCTAACAGCAACTCGGTGGAACTTGCCACAACCTGCGCCAAAACAGGTCGAACCACAAAAAATCCAAGCACGACCAATGCAAGAATCGCGAAACCGAGCCCTATAGAAACTACAATGTTGCTTTTCATGTGATTAATATTGCCTAATAAAATGCTAATAATGATGACGATGTCGTAAGTCGGTTGGCGTAGTCCCAGAGGTACGTCGTCGTTTGTCCATCGGTTGTCTTTTGCGCGAGGTTGCCGTTCGCATCGTACATGTACGTCGTGGTACTCACTCCGTTTGAGATTTCAGTCACCGCGTGCGGATTCGCATATCCAGTACCTCCATATGTGTACGTGCTTGAGGCTGTTCCACTTCCGCTCCAGAGCGCCAGCATGCTCCCCAGCGTGTCGTACTCATACTGCTGCTTGTATGGCAGAGAGTCCGCTGCCGTCGTGGAAGCGGAGAGGAGACGGTTCAGGGCATCATACGAGAACACCGTCGTCGCGCTTGAGCTTGCCGCGGCGGGATTTGCGAGCTGCGTGATGTTGCCGAAGGATTTGTACAAGCGTATAGCGCGATATGCTCGCCACATCACAGCAAGAGATTCGGGGATATTTTCAGTTGATGTTTTCATTGTTTAAAAGTATCTGACACCATTATCCAAACTCCATTATCTGAATAACCAAGTTAATAAGATAAATATGCCAATGATCAAATTCGTCAAAGCTTGGAAGCGTGCAAATCTTATCGTGCCTTCGGTAGTTTCGCTCTGTTTCCATAGGTTGTGTCTTACCCAGTTGAAGAATTTTTTACTAAAGAGTCCGAGGGCTCCAATAATTGTGAAAAGGAGTCCAGCCAGAAGAATGACGATATCTTGATTCATCATTTTTAGTTGCTACGTTAATAATTATGGGCCAGATTTCGACTTTCCGGCTGCTCGTTGAATCAGTGCGTTGAGCTGTGCGCGTATTACATTGATTCTTGCTTGTATGGCCGCGATTTGTGCCGCAAAAGAGTTACTGGAAACAGAGCCGCCTGAACTGGAACCTCCTTGAGCAGATTGCTGAGATTCAGATGGCCGGGTCGATTGTTGTTGTGCCGGTCGGTTGTTGCCGCTTCCACCTCCCGAAGAGCTAGGTGGTGGCGAGGATAACGGCGTGCCGGAGATAACTGCCTGTGCAATTTGTTGGGGCGTGAGGTTTCCAGAATCAAGGTTGCGACATTCATGCTTTGCACAATATACATCTATTCCTGCAAGCGTAATGCCGGCAACATTTATAAGAGCGCCATATCCCGTCCACCCATAGAGATATGATGCGGCAGATCCCACAGCAAACAATGATAAATCGACATTTCTCTGTGCTTTATCGGCTTGTATTTCAGCAGTGCTTTCGTACGAAGAAACAACCCATGCATCATCCACTGATCTCGCTGTCTGCACACCGCTTACGCCTTCGAGAATCGGATAGAAGTAAGTTTCGATTCCGGCTCTAGTAATTGTAAGTAGACCACTCGGATCCGAATTCGATATTGGGTTGTCTCCAGCATATGAATAACTATTTAACAGTTGCGGATTTGCGAGTAGCGTCCTGGCCGGTTTGCCCATGAGTCGCTCGATGTTTGGCGTTCCGATGGCAAGATGTAGAGGGTCTTGACTAAGGAATTGTCCGCGTTCTCCGTCATAGTACCTAGCGTTTAGGTATGACAGACCACTTCCTTCGTCGAAGAATTGTCCAATGAATTCTCTGTTGGAGATATCTGTGCCGGAGTCGATTCTTGTACTGCCATACGGATAGTAGTCGAGCGTCTGCATCACGGCAGTGTTGTTTGCATTGGAGACGATGTTCGTGCTCCCCAGATGATCTGGATGTATATACCGCACTTCCGCGGTTCCCGTTGCACTGCCGTTCGTGAAGGCCTGATCTATCGTCGAAAGCAACGTATCACTGCTGAATATATACTCGGTCGTGGTCGCGTAGTTAGTCCCACTTCTCGTGCTTGACGCCACCGAGTACCATTTACTCGCATACGTCGTTGTTGCCGTCGTCGACGCTATCTGATACACCCTCGCCCCGAAGGCGTCGTAGCCGTAGGTTGTGGTCGAATTGTTGACGCCGAGTGCTGTCAGCCTATTCGCATAGTCCCACAGATACGTTGTCGTCACATTGTCTGTGGTCTTTTGAGAAAGGTTTCCATTATTGTCATATGAATACGTTGTCGTTGAGACGCCATTTGAAATTTCAGTTACAGCATGGGGATTGGCATAGCTCGTGCCAGAGTAGGCATACGTGCTGGAGGCCGTCCCGTTCCAGAGAGCCAACATACTCCCGAGCGTGTCGTATTCATACTGCTGCTTGTATGGCAGAGAGTCCGCGGCGGTCGTCGATGCTTGCAGCAACCTATTCAACGCATCGTACGAGAACACCGTCGTCGCGCTTGAGCTCGCCGCAGCAGGATTCGCGAGCTGTGTGATGTTGCCCGCGGGATCGTACGTGTATGAGAAATCCTGGACGTTGGAGCTGTTCGCCAATGTTTTTAGGTTCGTCAATCTGTACAGGGCATCGGCGTTGTAGGTGCGCGTGGTCGAGGCGCCGCTTCCGAAGACTGTCGTGATGGATTGACTCGTCGGCGCATACGTGAGGCTGCTCACGATGTCGCTGAACGATCCGCCTGAAGGTTTGCGCTGTATTCTGCTCGGCAATCCGGCGTTGTTGTAGCCCACGGTGACGGCTGTGCTGTTCGGGTATGTCCACGAGGTAACATTGCCCTGCCGGTCATACGAGTATTGCATGTTGTATGCATTGTTTAAGATCGTGGTTGTTGCGGAAAGAATGCGGCCGAGTATGTCGTAGCTATTCGTCGACGTCGCGGACGTCGATGAGGCGGAGCAAAGGTAGCCGATGCCGTTGGTACAGCTGTCATAGACGAGGGTGACTTCGGTGCCGGAGGCTCCCGTGTAGTTCTCGGTCAGCATGCGGTTGAGGGCGTCGTATGTGCGGTTCACTGTTTGAGCCTTCGGATCAGTTTGGGACGTGAGATTGCCCTGATGATCGTAGGTGTACGACCAGATGCCGAAGGTCGTGTCGGTGGCGTTGTGCAGGTCTTGCGCCGAGAGACGCCTGCCGAGGCCATCGTACGTGAAGCCGCGGACATTGCTCCTGCTGTCGGTCGTCGTTGCGAGATTATTCTGCACGTCGTACGAATGCGTCGTCGTGGCGAAGACCGGTACCGTTCTCACCTGATTGCCGACACGCGCTTCCACCGCTACCTCGATCCAGTCGCTGTTCGTGGTATGTGTCCAACCGAGCGATTGAGCGCTGGATGTTGACGTTTTCAGAACGCTCGCGCCATGAGAGAAGTTGTTGGAGCATTGGTTGGTCAGTTGTTGTATTTGAGGCGAGTTTGCAGTCAGAGTCTGGCTCAAGTTGTACCAGAGATTGTCATCCACGATCGAATTATCACTTTGTGTGGTAATCGAGATTGAAGGATCGCCCGTTGTGCCGGTATTGAACTTCATTGCCCCGATTGGGTTCACGGTGTCCGTTCCGGTGTACGAGACGGCCGAAACGTACCCACCGCTATTCGGAGAAAACGTGACAACAACGTTGTTTGAGCCGCTCGTGGGATTAGTTAGGTACCACGTTCCGACTCCTCCTGTTGAAGTGGCGAATGTCATGTCGACGCCGGCGTACTTCACGGTTGATACAAAGGGAGAATCTATCTGAACAAGTAGCAGCGTCGACGTGGCGCTGACAGTCTTTGAGAGCTCTACAGAGGCCACCGATGAGCACATGACAGTATTAGCGGGGCCGTTCGTCCCGGTTTCGATCGATATCGAGGTACCCACCGCTGTCGTCGTCGCGGCGTACAACCCCCGTTCGACGACAGTCGCGAGATTGCCGAATGCGTCATACCAATACACTTTTGTGTTGCCGTTCGGATCGGTCGCCGTCGTTGTCCATTTCGCGTACGAGTTGGTTTTGGTGCCGACGGCGTTTGCTTCAGACGTGAGACGCTTTAGTGGGTCGTAGAGGTAGTTCGTATAGAGAGCCGTGGTAGCAGTTGGCGTCGTATACGCCGTGCTAGAGGATGAGTATGGAAGAGTGGACGAAGCGAGAAGTCCCACCTGACTATACTTTCGATCTGTGACGAGGAAGATATTGGAGTCGGGCGATTCTTTGCGCTCTTGGAACAACCGATTGAATCCATCGAAATACTGGTATGTGTCCACTGTGTTTCCCGGAAAGAGCCAATCGCTTCGCTGAATCGAGCTGGGAGTCGTCGTGCTGTCGATGTACGTGTAGACAGTGGTCGTCGCGTACGTTGAAGGCGTCGATGTCGAAGACACGTCTACTTCTTTGAGACGCCCGACTCCATCGAATACGTTTTTCATCAGTGACTCGTTCGGGTCGTTCTTCCATCGTACTTTTCCGTTTGCATAGTTGTATAGAAGTTGCGTCTTCTGGAGTAGCGCATTCGTGGACGTGGCAACGTACAAGTTGTTTGCATCGTAGACATACGACGTTGCGTTGCCATTGCGATCCGTCGAGGTTGCGACAAGGCCGTACGAATTATGCGTCTTGGTGGAGCTCGCATACATGGTGCCGCTGATCCAGTCTTCCTGCTTCGTGTTGTTGCCGACGTTTACCGACCCGAACGCGAGCGAGTCGTAGTAGAACTTTTGATCCGTGCTCGTCGCACCGTTGTAGTCGAGGAGCGTCTTTTGGGTAGGTACACTCATGTTCACTGTGCTGCTCGCTGCGTATGATATGTTCGTCGTGCGTTTGTCCGTTCCACTGTCGGTGAATTCGGCACTGTCCGTATTGCCGCTGACCTCTCCGTACTCGATAGTTTGGATCAGGTCATTCGTAGTCGAGGAGTAATGGTAGTCGATCGCTTTGTCGCGGTGGGTGCCGTCCGAGGCATAATCCAGCGTCACCTGCCTACCGAGCCCTATGAACGTGCTATCGCCGTGCTCAACCGTGTCCCACCGATAGAGCGCGCGCTGTTTGAGATTGTTGGAAGTATCGGAAACGTCTTTGCGCGTAGGTCGGCCGATGCGGGCGAGCGAGTTCTGCCCGTAGTGTGTCGTGACGATCGAATCGGGATTCGTTACTGTCACCGGTGAAAAGCCGGCGAACCGCCTGTCGCGCACCGTCGTGTTGTACCAGTGCCCGTTCGAGTATGAATACGTCGTTGTCGCATAGTTGCCGAGACCATCATGGGTCACTGTCGTACTTGCGGCAAGCACTCTGATCGCCGACCCGGGATTCCCGGCCATCTTGTATGCGATCGCGATGCCGCCGCCTTTGGGATTCGTAACGTTCGTAATCACATCCTGTTGCATTTGCCCGTTGCCATAGAAGTTCACGAACTCGTTGTATGCGATCGTGCTCGTTCCCGCGTTGCAGGTTGCTATGTACGCGGGCAATGTGTACCTCGTGCTTGTCGCCCAACCGCTGCCGGTATTGAGGTATACGGCCTTTACGTCCGCGACTTCGGTGCCGACGCATCCTCCGCCTGATGCGCCGAGGTACGAGCGGACGAGATCCGTGAGACCGTCACCATTCATATCCATGAAGCGGATACCACGGTCGTAGTAATTGCCGTTCGATAGGTACGTTGTTGATGTGGCGAATGTCCAGTGCGAATCGGGGACGCTGTTCCACCCGCTGCCATTGTTCAGTAACACATACGTACTGCTTGCGGCGGAATAGACCCAGTCGTCGAGGTTGTCGCCGTTGATATCAACGAGTTGCGACGCGGTTTCCGTGGGCGCAGTCGAGGGGAACGATTTCGCTGCGGGAAATACCGTTACCGTGCGGTCCCACGCGGATCCGTTGCCGAGGTACGTGGACGTGGCGAGTTCATTGGTGAGCGCCGTGAGGTAGTCGGGCAAGCCATCGCCGTTCACGTCTCCGAAGAGGCCGCCAGTGAGGTAGAGGCCGCCACTCGTCTTTTTCGCGAAGGTGGGAATGTTTCCCGTGTAGCTCGTTGACGTTGCCGACCAGCCATACGTGTCAGTGGTAGTCGAATATTGGTTGTTGTAGATGGCGTAATCAGAGGTGCCGGCAGAATCGTCGATCCATCCACGCACCGCGTCTGCTTTTCCGTCGCCGTTGATGTCGAGATAGCGCACGCCACGCTCCAGAGGCACCTGATTCGGATATCCCGTACTTGCCCAGTACTCGGGAGGCGCGTGGCTCGCGTCCGGCACGGCAATAGCGCTTGCCTCGTTGTCGTGCCACATGAAGCCATTGCCCGTCCCGGGCATGAAGAGATTCACGTCGTTGATCCCGTTGCCGTCGGTGTCTGCGACTGCGTAGTCTGCTCCGTCCACGTTCTGTATCGCCGGTCCGAAGTATTGGGTGGATGAGCTCGCATAACTGAATGTCATCGCAGGGAGCGTAACGAGTGTATTGTTGTCGTCGTAGCCCTGCTGCACGATGCTTGTGAGGAGAGAACGAAGGCTGTTGTTTCCAGTCCCATACCCCAGGAGATACTTTCTGACTGTCGATCCGTTCACTGAAGCATCGATTTCATAAATTCTTTTAGTTGTGGTCGCGGAAAATCCGGATGCGTAGCTGATGCGAGCGTCGGGCCGCGTCGTCGTTGCAAACGTGATCGTGAACGGCCCGTCGGTCGAGCCCTTACCTGTGTATGTGATCGTATCGGGGTATAGAGTATTATTATCTCTTAAATATGTGTACTCGATGTAGTTGTCGTTTGTGTCGCGGATCTCTTGGAGCATCCAGCGGTAGGTGTTCGTCGACGTGCCGGTGCCCGTGTCGTACATCCTGCCGGAATCATCGGAGCCGAACGTGTATCGCGTTCCTCTTTTGTCGTACATCGTCCACGAGGTGGTGGCGAAGGTGTACACGTTGAACGACCCGTCATCGACCTTTGCGAGGTACGTACCGGCACTTCCCGAGCTCGCGCTTGGCGCCTTCACCTCTACCGCTATCTCGATCCAAGCGCCGTCACCAGCCGAATGTGTCCATCCGAGCGATTGAAGGCCGGAGGATGTCGTCTTCAAGACGCTCGCGCCATGGGAGAAGTTGCCCGAGCAGCTGTCGGTGAGCTGCTGTATCTGGGGCGAGTTCGCAGTCAATGTTTGAGTCCCATCGTAAAAGACTTGGTCGTCCACTGCCGAGTAGTTGCTCTCCGTCGTGATCAGTACCGACGTATTGCCGGTGGAGCCTGTGTTGTACGCCATCGCGCCGATCGGATCCGACGTGTCGGTTCCAGTGTACGAGACGGCAGAAACGTACCCGCCGCTGCTTTGCGAAAGGTTGACAACCAGATCATTCGTTCCACTCGTCGGGTTTGCGAGATACCATGTCTCAACTCCGCCAGTTGAAGTGGCACGCGTCGTGTTTACACCGGCGTACGTCACGCTGGAAATGAAAGGGGTGTCGATGTGCGCAATTAGAAGAGTCGAGGTTGAACTTACAGACTTTGATAGTGAAAATGGGTCCGATGACGGCGTGCATCGCATAACTTTCGTCGGTCCATTTGAGTTGGTTTCGATCGAGATGGTTGCCGTTGTCGTTGCTCCGCTTGACGTTGAGCTTGCAACGAGCTCGCCATCAATCGACGAGGTGAAGTATGGAATCGTGCCGTATAGTTCCTGCGAACCAATCTTGTTGAGGCGTTCGATGTATGGAATGGAAAGCTCCCACCCGTAGCCGACGATTCCATCTCTCGTGCGCTGGCTGTTGTAATCGAGTGCGATATCCGGTTGGAGGCCGTTACGGCCGGGAAGAATGTCGAGAGGGACGCGCTGCGTAAATGCTCCGGTGGACCCGTCTATCTTCGGATCCTCCGTTACTGCTGAAAATACCGACGCATTCGGGACTGTTGGCGATCCGTCGCCGAATGCCGCGAATGCGAGACCAGCCGGTGATATCGAAAAAAGGGAAACAACAAAAACCGCCAGTACGCGGGTGATGCGCCGCAATTCCGCGCCAACGAGATTTCGGCTTTTCATGAAAGATCTTTCTACGCGCGCGAGTATATAACGACTTCTCGAGCCGTGATTTGAGAAAATCGAGCCCATTTTCTTTATTTCTGTTAATTACCTGTGAATTGCAAATTCAGAACTTGGCGAGAGCAAAATCGGGCAATTTGGAATTCTTCCAGATCGTGTGCGACGAGATGAAGTCTCGGCTGGCCGAGATGTACTTAGGGTGCAAAAACTGAAATGAGACAAAGTTGCTGTGCATAGGCGCGCTGGTTTTCCACAGGACTTGCCTTAGCGGTATTTCAATGTTTTGTCTGGAAAAACAACATTCTATAAAGCGGGCTTCGGTCTACGTGCTATCATTCGCCCGTTTTATGGACAAGCCCGCTGTGTGCTCATTGTGTAAAGCAGCAAGCCCGCGTGCGACCGGTCGCACGCATACAGATGGTCTGCAGTACACGCAATATAGTTGTGCCTCGTGCGGCGTGCAGTTTTGGTGGCCCCTGAAAAATCCGGGCTCCGCGTGGTATAGCGCGCACGCGACGTATGGCGCACGCAACCACGATCCGGTTTGGGGGCCGACGTGGAACCATAAGAAGACGCTTCGATTATTGAGCGATCAGCAGGGAAGGGTGCTCGATGTGGGCTGCGGCATCGGCAACTTTCTCGAGCTTGCTGTGAGCCGCGGATGGGAGTGTGCAGGCATCGACATCGATCCTGATGCCATCGAAGCCACAAGACAAAAGACGGGCATAGCCGATCTCGAAGTCGTCGACGTCGTATCGTACGCCAAACAACATCCGGAAAAGAAATTTGATCTCGTGACCTTTTTCGATGTGCTCGAGCACATCGACAATCACAACGAATTTATCGAGTCGGTTAAGAGTCTTTTAAAACCGGACGGATACGTCGCGATGAGCATGCCCTACCGTGAACACGCGCCATGGCTCATGAAGGGCGATCTTCCTCCCGCGCACCTGACGAATTGGGACCGCACATCGCTCAAGCGTTTTCTGGAAGCGCGCGGCTTCGAGGTCGTCTACCTCCGGCGCGGCGCGGCCGAGCTCTGGACGCTCGTTATGAAAATGCGCTTCAAGTATGGAAAGAATCTTTCGTTCGATGCGGTGCGCGCGGTACGAAGATCTGTCGGCGATACACAAGTGCGGCAAGGCAAGCGGCCGCTCCTTGTGCGTATCGTCCACGCGCTTGCGAAGGTGAAAGACGCGGTGCTCTTTGGCATTCCTGCAATAGTTGTCTGGCTCTACATGCTTCCGTCGCGCCGTCGCTACTACGACCTCTTTGCCGTTGCTCGCAAACGTTCGTAGGGTAGAGTAATCATATTCATGCACTACGCGCCTTGGATGCGTTTGGTCGAGCGGTATGTGGGCTCACTGACGTGCTTTTTCTTTACGCTCATCCACAGGCTCCGACCGACGCCGAAAGATAAGACGGTGAGGAAAATCCTTGTGATCGAGCTTGTCGAAATGGGGGCAGCGGTGATGGCATATTCCTCGCTCCGATATATAAAAGACAAAATTCCCGACGCCGAGATCCACGCACTCTGTCTCGCGAGCAAAAAGGATTCGTGGCAGATGCTCGACCTGATCGGGGAGGGGAATGTGCACGTCATCGACGATACGAGCCTTCGCGCGCTGTTTTTTTCTATCGTCGCACAGACGCAAGCGCTCTCCAAAAAGAAGTTCGATCTCATCATCGATTTTGAACTCTTCTTGCGCATCTCGGCCATCATCGCATTCCTCATTCGCGCAAAGTTTCGTGCAGGCTACTTTCGCTACACGATGGAAGGAATGTACCGCGGCGATTTTTATGACATCCGCTGCAATTTCAACCAAAACATGCATATCGCCAAGAATCACCTCGCGCTCACCAAGTCCGCCGTCGGCTTGAGTGGGGGTTACTACAACTATGCAGGCAGGATCGAGAAAAGTGAGATCGTGGTGCCGTCGTACAAGTCTGATGCCAGTTTGAGGCAACTCGTTCGTGAGCGTCTCAAAGCGCTCGGACATAGAGGTGAGCCTTTAATCGTCGTCGCGCCGACAGTAGGAAGAGCGCTCTCGATACGCGACTATCCAAAGGAGTTGTATGTGGAGGCCATACGCAAACTTCTTGCGGCGTTTCCGGTGCACACGGTGGTTCTCGCAGGCACTGAAGAGCATCGCGCCACGTGTGAGTACGTGCGGAGCAGCGTGGGCGGGCGATGTCTCAATATGGTGGGAGAGACTCGCACGCTTGCCGAACTTATCGAACTCTTCGGCATGGCAGAGCTTCTCATAAGCAACGACAGCGGAAACCCACACTTTGCTGCGATGGTGGGGCTTCCGACGCTCGCCATCTTCGGACCCGAAACGCCGTTCTTATACGGCCCCTTAGGAAAAGCAGTGTGTCTCTACGAATTTTTCCACACGAGCCCGAGCATCACCGCGTACAACCACAAAAATCCGCCTGTCTTGGTAGACCCCTCGCTTCGGCGTATTTCTCCGGAGCGGATCGCCGACATGGCACGGATCCTTCTTTCCGGCAAAGCGAAATATGGAACTGTTAACAACGAGATACCATACCTTGTATGAGAATCTTGGTGACAGGCGGTACAGGGTTCATCGGCTCGAATATCGTGCGAAAGCTCATTGAGCTCGGGCATGAGGTGCTCATCACGGGCACAGATGACGAGCAGACGATACAGGATCCGAGGGTTACACTTCTCGATCTTGCGGCTCTCGGGAAAGAGCCGAAGACGCTCGGACATGTTGATGCGGTCTTCCACGAAGCAGCCGATAACGATACGACATCACTCGATCGCAATGGAATGATGCGCGCGAACGTTGACCTATCGCTTCTTGTTTTCGAACGCGCTGTCGAAAACGGATGTCGTAACATCGTCTACGCCTCCTCGACCGCCGTGTACGGCAACGGCCCCGCGCCGTACAAAGAGGATCAGCCGCTTCAGCCGCTGAATCCGTACGCAGAATCGAAGAAACTGCTCGAAGAGGAAGCGAGTGCATTCGGCAAAGCTCACACGGATGTCACCATGGTCGGCCTTCGCTACTGCAACGTCTACGGGCCGGGGGAGTCGCACAAGGGGAAGCGCGCGAGCATGATCTACCAGTTGGCGCAGCAGATGAAGACAGGAAACCCGAGAATCTTTCGCGACGGCACGCAGAAGCGCGACTACATATACGTCAAAGATGTTGTACGGGCAAACCTTCTGGGGCTCGAAGCTAAGGAAAGCTGCGTCGTGAACTGCGGCTCGGGAAGCGCGACATCCTTCAATGATCTCGTGAAAATTCTTAATGCAACGCTCGGCACGTCGAGAATTCCCGCATATGTAGATAACCCGTATGAAGGGCGCTACCAAAACCACACTGAATGCGATATGACACTTGCCAAAGAAAAACTCGGCTTCATCCCCGAATTCGACATCCAAAAAGGCATCGCTAATTACTTCGCCAGCGGTAGGCTTCTCTAGCGGCTACCTTCGGCGTGGGGAAGGGTTTTGCACCTGCGAGGTGTAGATGCAGTTTACCTGCTGGCTCGGGTCAATTTTCAGAGGTGGGATTCCATGTGCGGTTGCGAGGGCTGCATACTCCTCGGCAGAAATCCTGACAGCAATTTCTTGTTCGTCGAGCATACACGATTGATAGTAGCTATTTTCAATCTGGTGAACCTCTCTCATGCCGGTCGGTTTTGTCGAACTCTCTACATAATGCGGACTGACGCACTTTGGAGCCGCAGGTGTTGATGTTGCGGTTATCCCGGCGCCTACGTATGCGACGTACTTATTTGTTGATGCTTGGAAGTAGTAGTCGCCGATGTGGAGTAGTCCGTCAGGGGTGTCGAATCCGGTCGTACCGAATGCTGAAGGGCAGGGAACGGTTACTGCACGGCGAGAGGATGGAGCCTGATTGAAAACTGGCCGCCAGCAAAACATTTCATTTGTACACATAGCCCTCGCACTCGTTCGCACCCCGATCGAGCGATCTGCATCGGTGAATGAGAACAACGAAAGACTAATCAGTAATGCGGCCGCAATTATAGATAAAGCACCAAGGAGACTGGAGCTAACTCTCATAATAGAGTCAGCGTACGCCCACCGCTTTCTCGCGCAAGGCTGACGTCAGAGCGCGCTTCACGCAGACTCGGCTGTCAAATTCTGCCCGTTAGCGCTACTGCTACTTAGTGCGTTCGAGGAGCGAGGTTGTGAAGAGGCCTTTGATGCGAGGAGCAAGAACGGCTCAATGTGCTATACTGCTCGCCATGGTTTCTGTAATCGCAACAATACCCAAGAAAGTGAGCGGCGGGGATGACCTCGTGGTCATTCGGCGTGAAGATTTCGAGGCGTTTCAGAAGTGGCAGGTGGAGGTGGATGACGCTCTTGCAAAGATTGAGCGCGGTCGCACCGAATACCGACGCGGAAAAGCGGTTCGCGCCTCATCTCCCCGAAAATTCCGGTAAGCTGTTGAAATATGGCAATCGGGCGCGTGTACTACTCGTCCGACTTTCGGAAAGCGTATCGCGCTTTACCGAAGCGGCTGCAGAACATCATCGATAGGAAGGACGCTCTTTTTCGCACCGATCCGTTCAGTCCCTCTCTCCGTACACACAAGCTGCATGGCCCGCTTCAGGGATTATGGTCGTTTAGCATCAACCGCGAGTATCGTGTGCTCTTCGAGTTCGTGAAAGATGGAGCACTCTTTTTAGATGTTGGAACACATCGGATTTACCAATGATGCTTTGATCCTATCTCCGTTCGATGCGATTGAGCAACAAAGTTGTTGAACGGGCTTTGAAGTGAGGCGCTACGTCAGCAGGGAATGGTAATGCGTGACGGTTCTGATGACGGCGCTCGTAGAGCGGCCCTTGTGGAACGGAGCGAGCACGACGCGGCCTCCATATGATCGAACAGCTTTTCTTTCGACGATCTCGCGCATCGAGCGGTCGGCGCCTTTGACATGCACGTCAGGTTTTAAGATCTTGAGCCAGCGCATCGGCGTCGTGTCGTCGAAGATAAAGACGGCGTCGACAGAGCGAAGTGAGGCCACGACTTCAGCACGCTCGCGCTCAGGGCAGATGGGGCGTCCGACACCTTTGAGTTTTCGCACCGAATCGTCGGAGTTCACGCCGACGATAAGCAGATCGCCAAGCTTTTTGGCGTAGGAAAGGTACCGCACATGGCCAACGTGCAGAATATCGAAGCAGCCGTTCGTTGTGACAATTTTCGAGCCCCTTTCTTTCGCGCGTTGCACGAGTCGCACTATTTTCGGAAACGGAAGGATGCGCGCTTTCCTGCCCGCGCTTTTTGAGGTACGCTGCAAGCGCGAAGTCTTCACACGTGTATGGGGAGAACCACTATTTTTACCTCGGCGTTTTCGCGTCATAGAGATGTGGTGGAGGCAAGTATGCAGCACATCTTGCCCGATGTCGAACGCGCCGGCGCTCTCTTACTACGCGCGCTCAAGGCCAAGAAGAAAGTACTCGTGTGCGGCAACGGCGGCTCCGCCGCCGATAGCCAGCATTTTGCTGCCGAATTGGTCGGGCGCTACAAAAATGAGCGCGAAGCGCTTCCCGCTATCGCGCTTACCGTTGATTCCTCTATGCTCACATCAATTGGCAACGACTATGGATTCGAACAGATTTTTTCGCGACAAACAGAGGCACTTGGCTCGAAAGGAGATGTGCTTGTAGCAATTTCCACTAGTGGCGCCTCGAGGAACGTGCTCGAAGCAATCAGTGCCGCGCGAAAGAAAAAGATGCGCGTTGTCGTGCTTACGGGCGAGAAGGGGAAGGCCTTGTGGCGGAAGGTGAATGTCGCGATTGTCGTTCCCTCGCGCGAGACGGCTCGGATTCAGGAAATGCACGAGCTCATTTTTCATGCATGGTGTGAATTCATTGATGCGAATTTTTTGAAGGCATGAAGTTGAGCGCAGTATTTTTGGACCGCGACGGCGTCATCAATGAGGATGTGGGCTTTGCGAGCCGGCGGAAAGAGGCGCCGCTTCTCTCCGGTGTTGCTTCTGCCATCCGCCTGCTCAACGAGCAGGACATTCCCGTGTTCGTCGTTTCGAATCAGGCCGGCATTGCGCGCGGCCATCACACTGAAGATGATGCACATCACTTCAATGAATCGCTCGCTGCGCAACTGAAAGATGAGGGTGCGCATATCGAAGACTGGTACTTTTGTCCGCACCATCCCGAAGGTTCGATAGAAGAGTATGCGATCGACTGCGATTGCCGGAAGCCAAAGACAGGACTCCTCGAGAGGGCGGCGAAAGAACACGGCGTTGAACTTTCCCGCTCTGTCATGATTGGAGACAAGATGATCGACATCGAAGCAGGCAGGGCCGTTGGTGCGCGGACGATACTCGTGCTGACGGGGCAGGGCAAGCGCGAGTGGACGGCGTGGAAGGCGGATTTCAAACCCGCGTATGTTGCAAAAGACCTCACAGGGGCGATGGCGTGGCTCCTCGCATAAGAGGGGTAAATATGCCCATACTGTGCTAGGTTTATCGCAATGGAGGGTATCGAGAAGTTCCACATCTACCGCCAGCTCATAGCCGTCGCGCGCCTCGCGCGGAAAGCCTATGCGCCGTACCGCGCGCAGATCCTCGCACTCACAGGCTTGGGATTCATCGGCGGCATTCTTGAAGGCATTGGCATCAACGCCATCATTCCGCTCCTTACCTCTGCGCTCGGGCTCCAATCGCCGGCGACCGACATGATCTCGCAGGTGATACAAACCGTGTTCACGTGGGCGCATGTGCCGTTCGTCCCGCGTTACCTGCTTGCATTCATCGTTATTCTTTTTATCGGCAAGGCAACGATGTCGCTTTGGATCAGCTACATTCAAATCCGCATCACGAACGAGTATGAACGCGCAACACGCGCAAAACTATTTTCCATGGTCTTGGATGCCTCGTGGCCGTATCTCCTTCGCCAGAAGCTCGGCAACCTCGAAACGCTTCTCATGATAGATACGCCGGCCGCGACCTCGCTCCTCTCGAAGCTTAGCTTCACCATCACGCTCCTCACGGGGCTTTTGATGTATCTTGCGGTCGCATTCTCGATCTCGCCCATTGTCACGTTCTGGACGCTCGTTATCGGGGCGTTGGTGTTCGTCTCTCTCCGCTCCCTCATCGATCGGGTGCATGGCATATCGCGATCGCGCACCGAAAGCTATCGGGACACGATGCATCATGTCACCGAGCACGTGGGGGGCCTGAAGAGCGTGAAGGCATACGGTGTTGAGCGCTCCGCGATCGCGCTGGGGAACAGCCTTTTTGAACGCATCAAGAAACTCACGATGCGCATCGCGATGTTTCAGGCTACCGCGACACAGGTCGTTGCGCCGATCGGCGTTATCTACATAGCCGTGATCCTTTCGCTCGCGTTCAAGACCGAGTTCATTTCGGTCGCTGCACTGCCGGCGATACTCTACCTTATCTATCGGATCTTCACGTATGTGCAGCAACTGCAGAACAACGTGCAATATATTTCGGAACTTTCGCCGCACCTCGAACGCGTCATTCTCTATGAGAGCGATGCCGCGGGGGGTGTGCCACCTGTTTCCGGCGATAAGCCCTTTGTGTTCAACGAGAAGCTTCTGTTCGACAAGGTCACGTTCGCATACCTGCAGGGGAAGGATGTGCTGAAAAATGTCTCATTCACGATACGAAAAGGCTCGATGGTAGGCATTGTGGGTCCATCGGGAGCGGGTAAGACGACGACGGTTGATCTCATCCTGCGGCTACTTCTGCCGACCAAAGGCGCGATCTCGCTTGACGGTGTCGATTGCCGCGATATTTCTTTATCGGAATGGCGCGAGAACGTCGCGTATGTCTCGCAAGACCTCTTTCTCCTCCACGACACGATCCGCAACAACATCCGCTTCTACGATGATTCCATCTCGGAGAGCCAGGTATGGGATGCCGCAAAGAAGGCACACATTGACGGATTCATCAAGGCCTCTCCGGAGGGTCTCGATACGCTCGTGGGCGAACGCGGCATTCGCTTGAGCGCCGGTGAGCGTCAGCGCATCGTTATCGCTCGCGCTCTTGCCAGGAAGCCCGAGCTTCTCATTCTCGATGAGGCGACAAGCGCTCTCGACAACGAATCGGAGGCGCACATAAAGAAAGTTATCGAGGAGTTGAAAGGACACATCACCATCGTCGCGATCGCGCACCGCCTCTCGACGATCATGGGCTCCGACTCACTCATCGTGCTCTCCGATGGTGTGCTCGTGGAGGAAGGCCCGCCGCGCAAACTGCTCGCGGATACGAGCTCGTATTTCTACAAAGTCTATACCATCAATCAATGACTATGCGGGTGATGCTCATCTGGCCGTCGGGCGATCCTGAAATCAACATACTGCTGGACCGTTTGCACAATGAGGGACATAGAATCGCCTACTGGGTGGGCGAACATCCGGTCGCGCATCTTGTGCCGCGAGGCTGCATTTTCCACGACCACTACGATGCGTGGGATGCGAAGCGGGCGGAATCGCTCCGCGACGCGGAGATTCCGCCGGCGAGTCCCGCACTCATTGAGTCGATGATAGCGAGCGAGTCGCTCATCCTCACGATGATGAACAAGCGCTACGATAGAGCGCCTGTTGATGAACGTAAACATGTCTATTACACGATGCTCGCATACTGGGACCACGTGCTCGAAATGGTGAAGCCCGACGTCGTCATCTACAATACCGTTCCGCACAGTATTTACAGCAATATTGTCTACGAGCTTGCAAAAAAACGCGGCATTCATACGCTCACCTTTGAAGAAACGTGGGTCGGAGGGCGCCTCATGTTCTACCGCGATTTTTGGAAGGGGAGCGATGGGTTTCGCGAGGCGCTCAAGAATATTCGCAAAAATAATGTCGAACTCTCCGAATTGCATCCCGAATTGCGCGAGTACTACGAGCGTCAAACAGGTAGAGAGAGCCAACGGAGCCCGTGGTACATGCATCGACAACGATCGGTAGGGGCAGGATTCGGGCTCTGGGCACATCGTGCGCGCATTGCCTTTCGCGCGCCGCACCTGATCTTTTCGAGAGCGTTTGGCCTCCTTGTACGATCGCTCCGCGCTGATCTACGCAGCGAATACGAGGCTCTTGTGCAAAGAGCAGAGGTCTCACGTCCATTTGTCTATTTTCCCCTCAACTTCCAGCCGGAGCGTACCACGAGCCCGCAGGGAGGAATATTTCACGATCAGATTCTTGCCGTAGAGACGCTCGCGGCGGCTCTTCCCGAGGGATGGGAGATACTCGTGAAGGAACATCCTTCGCAATGGTGGCTGCGGGGTAAAACCCGCTTCTCAAGTGCTCGCTACTCCGGATACTACGCACGACTCGCGGGCATCCCGAACGTAAAGCTCGTGCCCATTCATACGGACACGTTTGCTCTGACCGACAACGCAAAAGTAGTTGCGACGATAACCGGTACCGCAGGATGGGAGGCACTTCTGCGCGGGAAATACGCGCTCGTATTCGGCATACCGTGGTATCGGGATTGTCCCGGCGTCTTACAAGTCCGTACTGTTGAAGAATGTAAAAAAGCGCTTGCGCTCGTACAAAAAAACCAGACGGTGCCTGCTACTGATGTTCTCTCTTTTCTCAAGGTCCTCGGTCAAGAGGGTACGCGGGCGTATCTCGTTTCTGCGCCGAATGCCCAGCCGGGAATACCGCTCGAGGAAAGCATGCGGGCGATTGCAGGCCGTCTGATTCGTGAATTGAGCACTCTTTCCTAGGCACTTTTATGGCCGAGCGAGGCGTGGTACTGTGCGATGCATGCGAAAAAGGAATACACGTAACGTGACCTCTGGCAGCCTTTCAAGGCTCTTCAAAGGCAAGGTAATCCTCATAACGGGAGGCACGGGCTCGTTCGGTCGCGCGTGCGCGGAAGTACTTCTAAAAAAATACAATCCCAAAGTCGTGCGCATATACAGTCGCGATGAGCTGAAGCAATGGGAGATGGAGCGTGCATTCGGCGGATCAGTGAAACTACGCTTTCTCATCGGCGATGTGCGCGATGCCGGCCGCCTGAAGCGGGCGACCGAAGGTGTCGATATCCTCATTCACGCTGCCGCTCTCAAACACGTACCTGCATGCGAATACAATCCGGTAGACGCTGTGCGCACCAACGTTGATGGCACTATCAACGTCATCAATGCCGCGCTCGACAACAACATCCCGCACGTCATCATGCTTTCGACCGACAAAGCCGTGAACCCGACGAATATCTACGGCGCGACAAAGCTGTGCGCGGAGCGGCTCATCATCCAATCCAACAGCTACCGCGGCCCCTCACGGGCAACCCGTTTTTCCGTCGTGCGCTATGGCAATGTCTTGGGAAGTCGCGGCAGCGTGATCCCGCTTTTTCGCGAGCAGCGCGAGCGCGGCGAGGTAACGATCACCGACGAACGTATGACGCGCTTTTGGATCACGCTGCCGCAGGCAGTTGATTTTGTTCTCTCAAGCCTCGGGTCAATGCAGGGCGGCGAGATATTCGTTCCGAAACTGCCTTCGATGCGTATTACCGACCTTGCATATGTTGTGGCACCAAAAGCAAAGCACAAGGTGATCGGGATCCGTGCCGGTGAGCGTTTGGATGAATACCTCATGACACGGGAGGAAAGCCGCCGTGCATATGAAGATTCCGATCGTTACGTGATTGCTCCGGGCATGCATCCATGGCACTGGGATCAAAGCAGACTGCGGGCTCTCAAGCAGGTAAAAAGGGATTTTGAATACAATTCGCGGGATAATCCGGAGGTGCTGAACAAAAGAGAATTGCAGAAGATCATCACAGACAACCGGCTTGCATGATCCCTTATTCGAGGCAGGACATTGATGAACGTGACATAAAAGCTGTATCGCGGACGATGCGATCAGATTGGCTCACACAGGGTCCCGAGACAGAGAAGTTCGAGCGCTCTCTTGCAGGTTATTGCGGGGCGAAGTATGCAATCGCTGTGGCAAACGGAACGGCCGCGCTGCATGCAGCGTATGTTGCAGCTGGCATCAAAAAGGGCGATGAAGTGATTACGACCCCGCTGACTTTTTCTGCGACTTCGAACATGGCGCTCGCAGTAGGGGCAAAGGTAATTTTTGCAGACATCGATGAGAAAACGGGTAATCTCAATCCGGCTGAAGTGGCGCGAAAGATAACGAAACGAACGAAAGCTATCGTCGTGGTCGACTATGGAGGGAATCCCGTAGATCTGCGTGCATTTCGCGCGCTTGCAAAAAAGCACTCACTCGTTCTTATCGAGGATGCCGCGCAGGCACTCGGCGCAACCTATCGTGGCAGGAAGATTGGCTCTGTCGCCGACATGACGACGTTCAGTTTTCATCCCGTGAAATCCATCACCACGGGCGAAGGTGGCGCAATTCTTACGGATCGAAAGGATTATGCCGATACGCTCCGGCTTTTCCGCACGCACGGCATTCGGAAGGGAAATCCGAAACACCCCGCGTGGCATCAGGAAATGTTGCTACTCGGATTCAATTATCGCCTTACCGATATGCAAGCGGCGCTCGGAAGTTCACAATTACGCCGGCTGAATACGTTCATCACAAAGCGTCGTGCTGCGGCATCGCGCTACTTCAAGCTTCTTAAAGGTAGTCGGCTGATTCTGCCGCCGGAGGATTCGCTTCGCTCGTCTGCTTGGCACCTTTTTCCCATACGGATTTCGAGAGGGCAGGTGAAGCGACGCGATGAGGTGTTCGCAGGCATGCGGAGGCGCGGCATCGGCGTGCAAGTGCACCATGTGCCGGTTCACCTCCATCCATACTACCGGTCACTCGGATACAAAAAGGGGCTGTGTCCGAAAGCGGAACAGTTTGCCGCCTCGGAGATCTCGCTCCCACTGTATCCCTCGATAACCGAGAGAGAGCAGCGATTCATCGTCAAGACGCTTTTACAATTACTCGGCTAAAGCGTACTGTGAGTCTATGGGAAAAAAGTTTCAAAAAGCGTTGCGCGATGGGCGTGGCCAGCGTCTCTGGAGAAAAGCAAAGACACTGATCCCAGGGGGCAATCAGCTTCTCTCAAAACGTGCAGAAATGTTCCTTCCGGAGCATTGGCCGGCGTATTATTCGAGAGCAAAAGGCGCGTACATCTGGGATCTCGATGGACGCCGATATACCGATATGTCCATCATGGGTGTCGGCGCGAATATTCTCGGGTATGGCGATCCGGACGTTGATCGCGCAGCGATAGACGCAGTGAAGCGCAGTCCGATGAGCACCCTGAATGCTCCCGAAGAAGTTGAGCTTGCGGAAGAACTCTGCAGGATACATCCGTGGGCGGACATGGTGCGGTATGCGCGAACCGGTGGGGAATCCATGGCTGTCGCAGTACGCATTGCGCGCGCTCACACAAGACGTGACATCATCGCATTCTGCGGATATCACGGATGGAGCGATTGGTATCTGGCCACGAATCTCGAGCGGAAGAATGCACTGGCCGGGCACCTTCTAGCAGGGCTTGAACCAAAAGGCGTACCGCACGGACTTACCGGCACGATACTTCCGTTCCGCTATAACAGGCTCGAAGAACTGGAACGGATAGTGAAAAAGCACCCGACACTTGCGGCTATTGTCATGGAGCCGATACGCAATGTCGAGCCGGAAAAAGGGTTTCTGCAGAAGGTGCGGAAGATCGCGGACAAGGCGGGTGCCGTTCTCATTTTTGATGAAATAACCATCGGGTGGCGTCTTGTACACGGCGGTGCTCATCTCAAATACGGGGTCAACCCTGATATCGCAGTCTTCGGCAAAGCGCTCTCGAATGGCTATCCAATGGCTGCCATCATCGGTCGCCGAAAGATCATGCAGTCGGCGCAGGATTCTTTTATCTCGAGTACCTATTGGACCGATCGTATCGGGCCCGCAACGACTCTCGCGGCGCTCCGTAAAATGAGAAAGGTCAAACTGCCGCAACAGCTTGCGCGAGTGGGGAAAGAGGTGCGACGCATCTGGCTAAGAGCTGCGAAAAAGCATGGACTCCCGATACATATAAACGGTGTTCTTCCGCTTTCGCACTTCTCATTTGAAGGAGCTGACGCGCAGGCAGCAAAAACACTTTTTACGCAGGAGATGCTGAGGCGTGGGTTTCTTGCAACCGACTCGCTGTATGCTTCGCTCGCACATACGCCGGCAATACTCACGCAATACGCGAAAGCCGTTGATACGGTCTTTGGCGTAATTGCGGCGGCAAGAAAGAAAGGTGGAGTCAAAAAGGCACTCAAGGGCCCCGTTGCCCACACCGGTTTTCAACGTCTCAATTAGGCTTGTTTTAAGGCCTTTGCTCGGAGGTGTCACACGCTGAGGGTCGCGTCCGCATGTGCTCACGCGGCGCTCCCGCTCGGCGCCTTCGCGCCTCCGCGAAGACCCTCACGACGCAATACCTCCTCGCTGCCGGAACGAGTTTCAAACGTGTGCTAGCGTGGAATGAGCATGACGAGTCCGCCGACAATGAGGAGGAGAAGGCCGGCTTTCAGCCAGAAATACCGCTCGTGGAAATAGAGTTTGCCGGAGAGAAGCGCAAAGAGAACCGCGAAACTGCGCATCGCTGCCGCGATGACTGATGGGGGCGCGAATAGGTAGGCGAACGAATTGGCAATGTGCGCCAAGCCGGAGCTGAAGCTTTGTGCAAAGAACACGCTTCGTGCAAGAAAACGTAAAGGATTCTCGCGGGCGATGAATCGGGCGGCTACGAAGAAATACACGAGAAGGATCATCATGATAATGCCCTGTTCAGCCTCCACGGAATTGAAGTGCGAGATATCGTATTTGTAGAGGGAAATGGTCACCGAAGCATTTACTGCGCCGATGAGAAGGAACGAGAGGCCGCGCACCGTGTGTCTCTCATAGAAGAGCAGTGTCGAGACGGCGGCGAGTATGAGAGCCATACCGAGTACCTGCAGAGACGAGAGCGGATAGCCGAGCATGAGGTCAATGACAAGAAGCAGGGGGATCGTCAGTGATTTTACGAATCCAAAGTCAGCTCGGGAGGCTTCGATGATGCCGCGTGTCGTTACATACGCCTGCAGTATCTCGAGGATCGCGCGGGGGATAAATGTCGGAAGTGACGCGAGCGAAAAGACAAAACTGTCCCGAGCCATACCCAGGATGACGATAAAGAGCGTTCCGAAGAAAAGGCTGACGAAGCTAAGCGTGTAGACACTTGCCACTCTGTCGTGCCCTTCCTTTTTCCCGATCGACTCCGAGATCTCGGCAAAGAAGTTGCCAACGCCTGCGAGAAGAATACCGAACATAATCAAGCTGAAATTCTACTACCGGGCATAGGTATTACTGTAGCAGAGTTTCTTTAGCGGGCCCCCACGATATATAGTGTGACGATGACCGGCGCTATCATTCAGGCCCGTATGAGCTCGACCCGACTTCCCGGCAAAGTCATGCTGCCGCTTTCGGGTGAGCCGGTCTTGTACCATGTGGTCGAGCGGACGAAGCGCTCGCGAGGCGCTGATGAGGTCATTGTTGCAACGACGGTTGAACGTGAGGACGATACGATTGCCGAATTTTGCCAGAAACGCGGCTATGTATGCTTTCGCGGTTCGCGTGACGATGTGCTTGGCCGCTTTCTCGAGGCCGCACGAGCGTCGAAGCTCGACACGATCGTGCGGATCACGAGCGACTGCCCGTTGATCGATCCGGACATCATCGATGAGACTATTCGCGCATATGAGCGGGAGTCTTGCGACTACCTGAGCAACGTCGGTCCGGGCGAACGTACATTTCCCCGCGGCCTCGATTGCGAAGTCTTTTCATTCGAGGCACTCTCGCGCGCGAACACTGAAGCTCGCGAGGAGTACGAGCGGGAGCACGTGACACCCTTTATGCACGAGAACAAAAAAGGTTCGTTCCGGATCGGTCCTCAAATTATGGCGTCGGGACCGTACGCGCGGCCGCAGTACAGGCTTACACTTGATTATCCGGAGGATTATCAGCTTTTCCAGCACCTCTTCGAGCGTTTTTATCGCGCCGGCGAAATCATATCCGTGCCGGAGGTCATAGCGTATCTCGACGAGCACCCCGAGATTGTTTCTATCAACGCGGCATACGAGGCAGAGTATCCACGACAGGGAATACGCAGGTAACTTATGGTGCAAGCATCGATCATCATACGCGCATACAATGCCGAAGCGACGATCGCCCGCGCACTTGAGAGCGTGTTAAAACAAGACGTTTCGTATACATACGAGATCGTCGTTGTTGATGATGGATCTCAAGACCGCACTGTGTCTATTGCGAATGAGTTCCTGCGCGAGAACGTGCGCTTGATAGAGCAGGGCAATCATGGAGTCTCATCTGCCGCGAACACGGGATTCTCCGCTGCGAGAGGAAAAGCCATACTCCTTCTCGATGCCGATGATGAGTTATTGCCGTCCGTAGCTCTAGGACTTGAGGCTCTTATATCATCACCCGCGGATTATGTGTATGGTGATTACATCGAAGAGTATCGCGGAGAAACGAGCCGCGTCCATGCGTCGGATCCCTTTAAGGTGCCGGCGGGTGCCGTCATCTGGCGTCGCGAGCGCCTTGTCGATGCAGGAGGATTCAAGAGCGAAACAGTGTTCCCTGAATACGAGGTCTTACTCAAGATGTGGGATATCTGGAAAGGAATACACGTACCGGAGCCGTTTTTCGTCTATCATCGAACGGACACCTCTATCACGGCAGATAAGGAGCGTATTGCGGAGTCTATCCGGCTCTTGAAGCAAAAATTTCCGGCGCGGAGCAAAGAGATCGACCTGATACGAAACTACGATCCGCTCGCGCTATAAGACGTGATGTGTATATACTGCAAGCGCCATGAAAAAGAAACGACTGGTCATCACCGTTCTCATCGATAACCCGAAGAGCTGGTTTGTGCCACACGGGCGGGAGCTTGTCCGACGGCTGCAAAAACGAGGGCATCGAGCGTATTTGGTGCATGCCATGAACGGTCTCAAAAAAGGCGACTGCGCTTTTTTTCTAAGCTGCGAGAAAATCGTTCCTGCCCGTGTGCGCTCGCGCAACGCGCACAATATCGTCATTCACGGGAGCGCGCTGCCCAAAGGCAAGGGTATGTCGCCACTCACATGGCAGGTCGTGGAAGGGAAGAAGAAGATCCCGCACACAGTATTCGAGGCGGCCGACACGATCGACAGCGGCGTCGTCTACCACAGAGGTACACTGAAACTCGAAGGGCACGAGCTTCTCGATGAAATGCACGACAAACAGGGCGCTCTCATCATCTCACTCGCCCTGCATTTCATAGACTCATATCCGCCAAAAAAAGGAACGCCGCAGCGAGGGCATCAAACACTGTATCGCCGCCGCCGGCCCGAAGACAGCGAGCTTGATCCCTCGCGGCCACTATCAGAGCAGTTCAACCTACTGCGCGTAGTCGATAACGAGAAGTACCCAGCATTCTTCAGGCACAGGGGTCACACGTATGTCCTAAAGATATACAAGAGAACACAACTATGAAGAGAGAAATACGTATTGGGAAACGCGCGATCGGTTCGCGACACCCTGTTTTTGTCGTTGCCGAACTCTCTGGCAATCACAAGGGCGATATCAAACGGGCACTGAAGATTATCGACGTGGCAGCAGAGGCCGGAGCAGACGCGGTCAAGCTCCAAACCTATACGCCTGACACGATGACAATAAACTCCCGCGGCCCGCTCTTTGTTGTGAAGACGAATCCGGCGTGGAAAGGGAAAACACTCTATGAGCTCTACAAGGAGGCCCATACGCCGTGGTCGTGGCACAAGAGACTCTTCGCGCATGCCAAAAAGCGCGGCCTTATCTGTTTTTCAACGCCATTTGATGAGACCGCAGTCGACTTTCTCGAGACACTGAAAGCACCCATCTACAAAGTTGCATCGTTTGAGATCGTCGATATTCCGCTTCTAAAACGCATCGGGCGGACGAAAAAACCGGTCATTCTCTCTCGCGGCATGGCGAGCAGGGAAGAAATCGCACGTGCCGTCCGTACGTTGAGAAAAAGCGGCACAAAGGACATCGTCCTCTTGCATTGTGTCAGTGCGTATCCCGCGAAGCCAAAGGACATGAATCTGAAAACCATTCCCGATCTGAAGAGGCGTTTTCACGTAGAGATCGGGCTCTCCGATCACACATTGGGAAACGATGTCGCGATCACGGCGGTTGCGCTCGGTGCCACCGTGGTAGAGAAGCACGTGACACTGAAGCGATCCGAGGGCGGACCCGACGCCGCCTTCTCGCTCGAGCCGCGCGAGCTGAAAGCACTCGTGAAATCGATCCGCACCGCGGAAGCAGCGCTCGGCAAACCCACCTATGCGCGCAATCCCGATGAGAAACAAAATATCGTGTTCCGCCGGTCACTGTTCGTCGTTCAGGATGTGAAAAGGGGGGAGAGATTCACCAAGAAAAACCTCCGTTCTATCCGGCCCGGATACGGTCTCGCGCCGAGATTCTATGATGTCGTTCTCGGCAAGCGAGCCACGCGCAATATTGCCCGTGGCACGCCGCTCTCGTGGACGTTGATACGGAAGTAGGAGACAGCGCGTAACAACGGGGAGAGACGGGGGCACGCACAGTGAACTGAACGCGAGTTAAACTGTGTCCGTCCCTAAATCCCCATAGTTGTGGAAGACTCGTCTTGATCAAGCTGCACCATATATAATGATTTCATGCGCTCTGGACATCTCCGTCTTCTAACGCTCGCATTGGCCATCGCACTATTCGGCTCGTTGCAAGCGTCTATCGTTTTTGCGCAAGACGTGAGCACCACTACCGCGTCGAACACGGAGCTCCAAGCGATTATTCGGCAGCTGCAGGCACAAATCAGCTCACTGCAGGAACAGTTGCTCGCATTGCGCCGCGAGGTAGCCGTTGTGAAAGCCGAAGTCGCACTCACGAAAACACTGCGAAGGGGCAACACCGGAGAGGAAGTGAAGAGGTTGCAAGAACTCTTGGCTTCAGATCCCGATGTGTATCCAGAGCAATTGATCACCGGCTATTTCGGTGCCCGTACCGAATTCGCAGTCAAAAGATTTCAAGAAAAGTATCAACAAGATATCCTGGCACCCTTCGGTCTGACCGAGGGCACTGGTATTGTGGGAGAAGTGACACGGCAGAAGCTGAATGCCGCCGCAGCGCCCGCGAGTTCATCGGAGCTGGCGATTACTGCAAGGGCGATCGCAGGAAATGAAATCTCGGCAACACCCCCAAGTGCTGCGATACCCACTTCCTCCACGACCGTAACGACCTCTGAAACGGTCGCGGTCTCTCCTGTCGCGACTCAATCACAGTCGTCCACGCCTCCACCGGGTACCGCCCTTCCACCTCCCGTGACGACGCCAGCGCCGTCTCCAGCGCCTGCACCAGCTCCGACACCAACGCCTGAACCGGTGCCACCACCACCTCCTCCACCACCCGCCTTGCCCACCTCCTCTTGTAGCGGCGGAAGCGAACGCATACCAGGGTTACCAAATTGTCTAATGCCGGAAAATCTTCCAGGAACATCATGGAATGAGGTCGACAACGCAACAGGCGCGGTCATAAACGGCGCCATATGCAGCGCCTCGGTGTGCGGGCGAAACGGCGAATGGAGAACGCAGCTCAATTTCCCGAGCGGTTCTACATACATTCAGACGCCGTACAATGTCGCATATTGGGGGCGATACTTCGTTAACGGCGTTTGGGAAACCGCTGCCGGAGTCATACTCCAACCCGGAGAAATTCCTCCACCACCTCCTTCTGACACATCCGATTCGGGAGCAGACACGGCAACAGGTACACAAAGTACTCGGACATCTTCGTTCGCTTCAACGAGTCAAGTCGCGAGTGTGCTCGAAGCTATTCGGCAGCTCCTGAACCAATTGCTTCAGCTTCTCCGGTGATAGTTGGACTTATTAATATTCTGGGTTGAGGTTTTTCGCGCTACGCGGATCGGTAGGCGCCGCGCGGGGCCTTTTTG
Source organism: Candidatus Kaiserbacteria bacterium (assembly GCA_016186695.1). Lineage (GTDB taxonomy): Bacteria > Patescibacteriota > Minisyncoccia > Phycocordibacterales > UBA2100 > UBA10103. The sequence goes on from JACPLC010000002.1 coordinate 84,998, forward strand.
GCTCCCTTGTATCCGGTGAGTTTGGGCATATCGACACCTCGTGCGAGTGGAAGGATCACGAACATATCCTTGAGCTCCACCGCACTCGCAGATTCGTCTTCGGTCATTAAGGTCTCGTGCAATTTCTCGCCGGCTCTCAAGCCGATCATTTTGATGCTCATGCGCTTTCCCTTCCCGTGCTTCCTGATGAATTCTTTGGCAACATCGATAACACGCTTCGACGGTTTCATCTTCAACACGAATATTTCTCCGCCCTGCATATGTTCGAGCGCCCTGAAAACGAGTTCGACTGCCTCAGACAGTTCCATAAAGAAACGTGTCGCCTTCGCGTCGGTCACCGTCACCGCTTTGTCTTCCCGGATCTGTTTTTCCCAGAGTTCGATGACAGAGCCGCGCGAGCCAAGCACGTTCCCAAACCGAACTGAAGCAAAGCGCGTGCGATGCGGCCCGACTGTCGCGTTTGCGGCTGTCATGAGGCGCTCCATCATCAACTTCGAGGCGCCCAAGACCGAGCCAGGATCGGCAGCTTTGTCGGTCGAGATGGCGAGCACTTTTTCGAGATCGTTGCGGAGTGCGACTTCGATAATATTCTGCGTGCCGACAATGTTCGTTTTTACCGCCTCGAAGGGATTGTACTCGCACACCGGCACGTGCTTGAGGGCAGCGGCGTGGAAGCAAATGTCAACGCCCTGAAAGGCAAGGTCGGTGCGCTCCTTGTCGCGAATGTCGCCGATGAGGTATCGCAGTCGTTTGTCTTCGGGCAGCTCATTTTTGAGCTCATGCTGCTTGTGCTCGTCCCTGCTGTAGATGCGAATTTGTTTTGCTTTCGTTTTCAATAATTGCCGTACGATCTCTGAGCCGATCGAGCCGGTCCCGCCTGTCACGATAACGATCTTGCCGTCCGCCGTGTGCTTCATAGGTTGGTAAGGGCATCTTTCAGTATTTTCGCGATGTATGCAACGTCTCGCTTCGTGAGACCGAGGTAGAAGGGGAGCGCCAGAGTCTTCCCGCTCACGTCTTCGGAAATCGGACATTCGCCTGCACGGTGTCCGCGAGAGCGGTAGAACTCGAAGAGATGGATGGAAGGCAGGTAGGGTTTCGCGTGGACGCCCCGCTTCTTGAGTGTCTCTATCAGCCTGTTGCGGTCCACGCGCTTGTCTTTAAGGGCGACAACGTACACGAACCACGTGTGTGTCGCGTTCTTTGCAGGAGTGGGAAGCTCGAGGAGATCGCTGAGCGGCGCAAGCGCTTCAGCATACGTGTGTGCAAGTTCTTTCCGCTTTCGAATGAGGAAGCGGATATTCTCAAGCTGGGCAAGGCCAAGCGCGGCACTCATCTCATCAAGCCGGTAATTGTAGCCGAGGTATTTGTGATCGAGCCACTGCATATTCGGTGCGCGTCCTTGGTTGCGCAGCGAGCGACAAAGTTCTGTGACACGGTCATCGTCGGTCACGATCATGCCTCCTTCGCCGGTCGTCATCTGCTTGTTGGCGTAGAACGCAAACACTGCGGATTGCCCGAAGGTACCGGCCTTTTTCCCTTTGTACGTGGAAAGAAGCGACTCACAAGCGTCTTCGACAACGACGAGGTTGTGCTTGTTCGCAATCGCCAAGACCTCATCCATCTTCGCGGGCTGCCCAAAAATGTGCACCGGCATTATGGCGCGTGTTTTCGGCGTGATCTTCCTCTCGATATTTTTCGGGTCGATGTTGTAGCTCTTCGGATCAATATCGGCGAATACGGGCGTTGCGCCCACATACAGAATGGCATTTGCCGATGCGACGAAGGAAAAGGGGGAGGTAATCACTTCGTCGCCGGGCTTTATGCCCGCGGCGATAAGCGCGATGTGAAGGCCCGCCGTGCCGCTCGATACGGCAACGGCGTGTTTTGTACCGAGTGTTTTTGCGAACTTCTTTTCGAATTTCTCGATGAACGGCCCGATGGAGAGTCTGCCGGAGCGAAGCGCCTGCAATACGTAGCGCTCCTCCTTTTTCCCAATGTATGGCCGCGCCGTGGGGTAGAACTTCATTGTTAAATCATTTCTGTTCAAGTTTTTTAACAACTTTTGCAGGAACTCCAAAAGCGACGGTGAACGCCGGAATGTCACTCTTTACATAACTATGTGCGCCGATCAACGCGCCCTCGCCAATGGTGACACTGGGCATGATGCTGCAATGCGTACCGATCTTCGCCCCCTTACCGATGACGACGCGTCCATGGGTTCCGTCTATCGTGCTCACGCTGTAAATGGCGCAGTGAGAGCCTATCTGTACCTCATCGTGGATCTCTACGCCATACTGCGGTTGAATATATGTCCCATAACCGATATCGGTGCGTACCCCAAGCTTCAATTTATCAATGTGTTTCGGATGCACCTGCCAGCCATACATGGTCGAGCCATCGGCTCGGATTTCCGGCGCTTCCCAGTGCTCAAATCGATCGCTCATACGGAAGGGAGTCTATCAAACTCGGAAGCGTTTATCGAGAAGGTCGCGTTTCCGAAGCTGCCGTGCAAGGGTAGTGGCTATGCGTTTTCCGGCGCCGGCTTTTCCGTAGGGCGAGCGGAAGGGTCGTCCTTTTTGTTTTTTCTTTAGTGCGATCCCGCGAGAGATTGCGGCAGTGATTTTTACGGGGTCATAGGGTGTGTCGATAATGCCTGCTCCGCGTTCACGGCCGCGCTCTCGGTTGCCGATATTCACTGTTGGCGTGCCAAGGTAACCCGTCTCGATAATGCCGGCGGAGGAATTGCCGACGAGCACGTCGCTTCCCGCAATTGCGCTCATAAAGAGGAGTCGCGGGAGTGATTTGAAGACGTGGTACCCTTTTTTCCTCAAATCGCGGATGGTGCGTACGAAAATAGCACTCCCCGTGTCCGTATTTGGATAGATGGCGACCTTTTCGTGGTGAGGAAATGCATTGAGTGCTTGTATGGTCGAGGAGAGCTGTTTTTGCAGTGGCTCTTTGTCGAAGGAGCTCGGATGCTGAAGTACCGTTAGCCATGGTCGATTCCGATCAAGCCGGAGGACTTTCGCCACCTCGGCTCGCGGAAAACGAGTGCTGCGGAGGACCATGTCCACGACGACGCTCCCGAGGGAAAAAATTCTGCGGCGTTCTTCTCCGAGGGCGCTTATGCGTGCGGCACTCTTTTTCGTTCCGGGGAAGTGGAGGTGGGCAAGTTTTGTTATTGCGTGGCGGATGCCCTCATCAACGCCGGGGCCCGTGACGTCGCCGCCATGAATATGCGCAAGGGGAATATTCAAGTGATTTGCAACGATCGCCGCGGCAAGCGGCTCATCTCGATCTCCAAGCACGAGGATGCAGTCAGGGCGATGTTTAAGACAGTACGCCCGGATCCCCGCGATCTCTTTTGTAAGAGCCTCAAGCATGTCACTCTCCTCTCTGACAGGCACCACGCAGTCGATCTTGTAGCCGTCACGGACAATCTCTCTTTTTGTCAGCCCGTACGATTTTAGCGTGTGCATACCCGTCACGAGGAGACGGAGCACGAGAGCCGGATGAGCGGCAATGGCATCCATGGTTGAGCGCAAAAGACCGTATTCGGCACGTGTTCCTGTCACTACCAGTATGTTTTTTCGTTTGTTCATTCGATCATGTCCCATGAAAGGCTGCTACCCTGCAGGATACCCACCTTTGCGTGTTTGCCGAGTACATTGTTCCATTCTTTTGGCAAAAGCAAGCCTTCGGGCCGTGCGATGAAAATGTTTGCGTCACTGAGTGTTTCGCCTTTCCTGATGTCTCTTCGTGCTGCGATGCCTTTTCGTACGAGCCGCTTCGTGGCGAGTTCGTCAGCCGTTGGCTCCTTTTTGGCATTTCCCAGTATTTCTTCGGGAACGGTGAGCGAGCTGGGGATGGTTTCGCGTACGCGTCTTATAAGCTTAGTGAGTTCAGCGGGCTCGAGTGAGGCATTATGGTCGGGGCCGGGAAGCGTCTTATCCATCGTGAAGTGCTTCTCGATGAGCACGGCACCGAGCGAGACGGCATAGATGCTCGCGTCCACGCCCTCGGTATGGTCGGAAAAGCCGACGGGCACGTTGAATGTATCGCGCAACGTTTCAATAGCACGGAGGTTGGCATGCGCCGGTGGACACGGGTACTCCGACGTGCACTGCAGAAGGACTACCTCTTTTTTTACCGGGATCGACGCGAGCGTTTCGCGTATTTCCTCGAGCGTTGCCATTCCCGTGGAGAGCAGGATGGGCTTCCCAAATCCGGCGATATGTTCGAGAAGGGGGATGTTGGTGAGGTCGCCCGAGGAGATTTTGTATGCAGGGAGGTCGAGCGAGTGTAAAAAATCGGCATCGGGAATGCTGAAAGGTGTTGCGAGGAATTCGATGCCTCTTTCGTCGGCATATGCTTTCAGCGTCCTGAACTCGTCGTGCGAAAGCGCGAGCTTGCGAAGCATTGCAGCCTGCGACTCGGAGATACCCGTATTCTTTGCCTGATAGGCGGCCTGCGGAGCTTCTTCGGTAATGATCTCGTCGACGGTGAACGCCTGAAACTTTACCGCATCCGCACCGGCCTCCCGTGCGGCATCGATCAACAGCTTGCCGAGCTCGACGTCGCCGTTGTGATTCACGCCCGCTTCGGCGATAACGTATGGGCTGCCCGGTTCGAGCGCGCGTTGCCCAATTCGCATACTCAAAGAGTCCAACCGCCGTCGACGACGATGTTCTGGCCCGTTATGTGTTTCGCGGTGTCGGAGAGAAGGAACACGACGGCTCCTGATACGTCGCTTGGCTTGAGCAGTCCGTTGCCAATGGCGAGGTGCTGTGAATATTTCTCCACGAACGCCGCTGGTTGTCCGTCGGCAACCCCGCCCGGAGATACGGCATTGAAGCGGACATTACGACTGCCGTACATTCGCGCGAAATAGCGTGCAAGTGCGATGACGGCGGCTTTTGCGGCGGCATACTCGGGGGGGACCCCGATCATTTTCGTGTTCTCGTAAAGTTCCGCGCGCGGCGCAGCAAGTCCATAGATGGAGCCGAGAAATACGATGGAGCCGGCCTTCATCCGTGGCGCGAAATATTTTGCGGTGCTCATACAGCCGCCGACGTGCATGTCGAGATTTTGGAGCATGTCCTCGACGGTCCCGTCTTCGAATTTCGCGCCAAACGTTTTTGTTTTTGGATATGCTGCGTTCACGACGCCGTCTACGGAGCCGACCCGCTTCACGAGCTCTTCTACCGACGAGGGGGAGGTGATGTCGACATGCTCGAAACGTGCCGACAACGTGTCGGCAAGCGCGCCTCCTCTCTTTTTATCCACATCTGCAATGACGACCGAGGCGTTCTCTGCGGCGCATGCGCGGGCGAATTCGCTTCCGAGGAGCCCGGCGCCGATGATGACGATCGTTTTTCCTTCGAGGAGAGCCATGGTGGACACGATAGTATACTTTAGGAGAAACCGCGAATTCGCTTCTCCACCTCTTTGCGATTCCCGAAAATAACCTCTCCAACGACAAAATCCTCCGGCTCGTCGAGATCGATCGCGCGCCAGCGCGGGATCTCGTAGCCCACGAGTTTTCCGGGGAAGAATGTTTTTTCAGCGATAAGCTTTTTGGCGTCGACAAGGTAGAGCATAGAGCCGTCGAACCGGAAGTATGCGGGAAGCTGCTGCCTGTTGGGCGAGGTGAGCATCTCGGGATTCTCGAAGTGAATAACATTGCCTTTGTCTTTCGTCATCAGCACGTTCTCACTCCGGCATACGGAGACGAGTGAGTCCGCCCGCGAATCGTTAAACAATCTCACTGCACTCTCGATATCCTCCGACGTCCGCAATGGGCTCGTTGGCTGCAGCAAGAGGATGTGTGTCGGTTCATATCCATCTTTTCGTAATTGTTCAAGGAGATGAATAACAGCATCGACAACTGTGCTCGCATCCGTAGCAAGTTCCGCGGGACGCAGGAATGGAACTTCGGCTCCATATTTTTGGGCTATCCCCGCTATTTCTTGGGAATCAGTAGAAACTACGATCCGATCAAGCGAAGGGGCAGCTTTCGCAACTTCGATCGTGTACGCGATGAGTGGTTTACCGGCGAACATCCGGATGTTTTTGTTCGGAATACCGCGGGAACCGGCACGTGCAGGAATTATTGCAAGTATGTTCGCGTCTTTTCGGGCCATTGTGTTCCATTGTATAGTGGCATCTATCACTATGAAAGGCTGCCTCGTTCTCCAACGGCGCTTCGCATACATCGGACATGAACTGGGGAAGCTCTTGAAAGAAAGACATGGGATCGACGAGTTTTGTGCATTTGTATCGCTGCGGGAGAGTTACGAATTCCTGAAAAATCAGAAAGACATTCGCTATACGGATATTTTGCTCGACGAGGATGTACAGAAGCGATACGTAGATGAACCGCTCGATATGGAGTACATCCGGAAGTTCGAGAGCACCTACGGCAATGTCCGCGACATGATAAAAGTGGATCGTGTCATTGCGCTCGGGCAATTAGTGCGAGAGTACCCGCATGCACGCTCCCCATACACTGAAGGTGAGCGTCTACGGATCGCTCAGGTATATGCGAAAAGTGTCGAGGCGTTTCTCGCGAAAGAAAGGCCCGATTTTATTCTCACCTACCAGCCCGGTGCACTCTGGATGCTGATGATGTACAAAATAGCGAAGCAGAAAGGCATCCCTGTGCTTACGATCGTCCTGCCAACCACGAAGAATCGTGTCGCGCTCTCCGAAGAGTACGGATCTCTCTCGTGGGTGGATGAGTGCTTCAAGCGGGATCTTGCCAAACCGCTTTCCGATGTGGAAGGGTACGAGGAAGCTCGGAAATTTATCGAGGAATTCCGCACGCGCCCTGTTGTATATTCTGATGTGTACACGAAACTCATCCAGCACGGCACATTGAAGCAATTCCGGTTCCTCGTGCCTCTCAATATGCTTTCTACACTGCGCTCTATCTTCTTTCTACTCTACAATTGGCTCCGGTCTTCTGCGCTTCGTACAGACTACAACGCACTCAAGCCTCATTGGTACCTATATGACCGTGTACGAAGAAAGTTGCGCAATCTTGTCGGCGTGAACGATCTCTATGACCCCTATGACTCAAAAAAATCGTTTGCGTTTTACGCGCTCCATTTCGAACCAGAGTTGTCTGTGCTTTTGCTCTCAGAGGAAACCGATCAGCGGGTCATAATTGCCAAGCTCGCGGCTGCTCTTCCCGAAGAGATGCTTCTCTACGTGAAGGAACATCCGCAGATGACCCCCTATCGCACGCGTGCCTATTATAAGCAGCTAAAAAAAATACCGAATGTGCGGCTCGTTCGGCCCGAGCTTTCAAGCTTCGATATCATGCGCTCTGCTCGTCTCGTCTCAACAATCACCGGCGCTGCGGGCTGGGAAGCCGCACTTTTGGGTCGACCGGTGCTCACCTTCGGCAATGTTTTCTACAATGCGCTTCCCTCAGTGGGGCACGTTACGGATATGAGCGAGTTACCCCGTGTGGTGCGGCAAACGCTCGAAAGACCCGTTCCCCGTGAAGAAGCGGAGCGGTATCTTGCAGCGCTTCTTAGAGAGAGTGCCGAGTGTGACATCCTTTCGGTCTGGGAATCGGAAATCGGAAGCCCGGATGCATCTGAAAAGCTCGCCGGCTTTGCAACTCTTCTTGCCCGCAAGATCAAACTCGTGACGACTCGTGATAGAAGGTAATCCAATATAGTCAAAGCGACTTTTGAATGCGCTCGTAATCTGCCTTTGCCATCATACGCACTAATTCTTTGAAGGTTACGTTCGGTTTCCATCCCAATCTTTTCTTTGCTTTTGCCGGATCTCCACGAAGCGAGTTGACCTCCCGCGGTCGGTAGAATTTCTTATCGACGGTGACTATCGTGTTGCCGGCAGCGTCGACACCGACCTCTTTCACTCCGGTGCCTTTCCACGTGATCTTCATATCGAAGGCGCGAATAGTCTCTTCGACGAATTCGCGCACGGAATGAGCGACGCCTGTCGCGATCACACAGTCTTCCGGTTTCTCCCGCTGCAGCATGCGATGCATGGCCCGCACGTAGTCGCCCGCAAAACCCCAGTCGCGTTTCGCATCGAGGTTGCCGAGCGCGAAGCTTTTTTGCAGGCCCAATTTGATTTTCGCAAGGGAAATCGATATTTTGCGGGTGACGAAATGTTCTCCCCGGCGCGGCGATTCGTGATTGAAAAGGATACCGGAACAGATAAAAAGGCCGTGCCGCTCTCGGTATCCAACGACGAAATCTTCGTGCGCTTTTACTTTCGACTCGCCGTAGGGGGATACCGGACGAAACGGCGAGCGCTCATTCTGCGGTGGTTTTGTCGTGCCGAACATCTCGCTCGTGGACGCCTGATAGACTCGCGCTTTGGGGCAGATGTGCTGCACTTCATTGATCAATCGTCCGAGGCCGAAGTAGTTGATCTCGAACGTCTCCTCGGGGCATTTGAATGATATTCCTACGTCGGATTGCGCGGCGAGGTTGTAAATTTCGTCCGGCTGTGCTTCGGCGAGCGCACGCCCGATTGAGGCGCTGTCACGGAGGTTCCCGTATACGAGATGAACACGCGGATCCGGTGCGATTCCCTGCAAGCGCATAAGGGGATCGAGGCTCGTGCGTCGCACTAGTCCCCAGACCTCGTAGCGTAAGGTGAGGAGGTATTCCGCGAGGTACGAACCGTCCTGCCCCGTGATGCCTGTAATCAGGGCGCGCTTCTTCTTCTTCGCCATGTCGCGCGATTCTAGCTCGACCTTCAGCCCTTCGCAATGAGCTGTTGATAGAAATTCAGCCATTTCAACGTGCCCGCATCGCTCTCCATTTCAGCGCGCGTCCTCACTCCGCCATCAATGATGCGCGTACGCAGTTTCTCGTCGAGAGCGAGCTGCACGATGCACTCGGCAAGCCTCTCGGGATCGTCCGGTGGTACGAGGAGTACGTTCTCCTCATGCACGAGGTAGTCCGTCAGTGCCTCCACGCGCGAGGCGATGACCGGCTTTCCGGTCTCGAAAGCCTCAAGGGGAACGAGCCCGAACCCCTCGTAGCGCGAGGGAACGACGACCAGCGAGGCGCGCTCAAATGCGCTCTGAAGTTCCGCATTCGATGCCTGCCCGAGAAACTGAATGCGGTCGCGTACCCCGAGTGTATCGACGAGTTTTGCAAATGCGTCCGGTTCTGTTGCAGCAGACGAGCTGACGAAAACAAACTTCGGCACGGTTTCGCGAGGAGTGAGCGCAATAGCGCGCAACAGTACATCCCATCCCTTCCGCTCCTTCATCTGGCCGACGAAAAGCCCGAATGGTTCTTCGGGGAGCGGGCGACTCCCGCGGTCGCGCACCTCCGAAGCTCTCTGGCGTGCGTCGTCGACGATGAGCGGAATGTAGTGCACATTGCGCGCACCGAGTCTTTTGGCGATTGGTACGTTGTGTTTCGAGTAAAAAACCGCTGTATCAGCGTGGGTAAACGCGAAATGGAAAAGGTAGCTGCGGATACCCTGCCACGGGTGGCGCGCGACCCGCTCATAGTGGACTGGTTTTCCGAGCGGATCGTCTCGGTCATCGACGAGGTAGTGATCGTGTAAGAGGCCGGCTTCGGAAAAGACGAGCGCGATGCGGAAGATTTTTGAAAGAAGCGCCGCGAGCGCACCGACGCGATTGTTGCGAAGCATGTGCACGTGGATGATGTCGGGCCGCTCAAAGAGGAGCAGCTGTAGGAGACGGAGTGTGCCGCGTAGCGTCGCGCCGTATCGGTATACGTCTATGCCGTGCGTCGTTTCGTATAGCGATTCTCCATCTTCCCGTCTCGTGAGTCCGCGCACATGCCAGTCGTGCTTCGCAAGCAGCCGCGAGAGCGTGAATTCGGGAAAGTTGATGAGACGGTCATTGAAGCCGTAGGGTACGACAACGAGGATACTCGGTTTCTTGGTCATATGGGCATGCAGTATACGTTGACCGAACCTTTCTCGAGGTAGGACTCGAGCGTTAGCGAGAAGGGTGCGGCGAGAGGGATAGGGCCGCTTCGCGTGATTGCGTGAAGCTTGAAGCCGTGTGCGGCGAGGGAATCGGGAAGCGTTTCCGGCGCATTGCCGGCGCGCACGAGCGCTTCTGGATTGTATTCAATGATGAGCCGGGGTTTTAAGGCGAGCGTTCTTTCCATACCGCGTAGGGCGTTCAATTCACCGCCCTCGATATCCATTTTAATGACATCAGCGTGTCCGGTTCCCGTTTCCTGCATGAACGCATCAAGCGTTATCGACGGCACTTCTAAACGCTCTGCATGCTCCTGAGCGATCGTGCTGTGGCAGCCGGTGCTTCCCTCCACGTGGTAGAAGGGGGCGCGTCCTTCTTTTTCTGTAATGGCTGCGGCGTGAACAAGAACATTCCGATATCGTTTCGTGTTTTGCATAAGCAGTGTTCTATTTTCTGTGTCCGGTTCAAACGCGTACACGCGTCCGCTAGACCCGACTTGCCGCGAAGCCAACCGCGTGAAGTAGCCGATGTGCGCGCCAATATCGATGACAATGTCGCCGCGCTTTACGATTTGCTTAATGAGTCGTGTCGTTTCAGGCTCGTATTTTCCAAGGAGCATGTCGAGTTTCCATCTCCATGAGTACTTCGGGGGAAAGGAGAAGCGTTGCAGATGCGCATACGAATCGACAAGCACGTTCAGGATGTTTTTAAGCATCTCTCGCACAGGGGCATAGTAAAGCACATTCTGGCGGATTCTGAAGCTGATGCTATTCTTTTGCCGATGGTTGAGATCGCACGTCTGCTATGACATCCCGCGAGGACCTTTTTCGTATTGTTCGCTTCGGAATTGCCGGCGCCATCGCGACGTCGACCAATATCCCTGCATTCCTCTTCGCCACCGACGTGTTGCGACTTTCGTATCTCCCCGCATCGGTTGTAGCCTTCTTTGCGGGTTTCTTCGTGAGCTTCACCCTGCAGAAATTTTGGACTTTCCGTGATCGCGAGATGGGTGTCATCGGGCAACAGGGGCTTGTCTACCTTTTCATCATTCTCCTCAACCTGGGCCTCAACACGCTCCTCGTATATGTCTTTGTCGAATACGCGGGCGTCGGACCTATAGTTGCGCTGCTCGTTTCATCGGGTCTTATCGCTTTTGAGAGCTACTTTGCGTACCACTATCTTGTCTTTTTCGCGCCGCGGTCTGCCGTCCCGGTATTGCCTTCCCCGCAAGGAAAGGGTGACCCCATGCTTTCAGTCATACTTTTGTGCTACAAGGCGGGAGAGAACGCACTGCCCGTGATCAGGGAAATGCGGGAATCGCTGGAACAGCGGGGCATTCCGTACCAGCTCATTCTCGTTGCCAATTACAATGCGGAGGACACGAATGATAGGACACCGCAGATCGCTCGCTCGGCTGTCGCAGGCGATCCGCGGACGATGGTTGTCGCGAACGAGAAGAGGGGTTGGTACGGATGGGACGTCAAGAGCGGTTTTGCGGCTGCAACGGGAGATGTGGTCGCTTACATCGATGGTGATGGACAGGACCCTGTCGAAGATATCGTGCATCTCTACGATGCGCTCGTTGCGGAGCACGCTGATTTCGGGATCGGATACCGCGTGAGGAGGCACGATGGATTCCTGCGCATTCTGATATCCCGCATGTACGTTGTGCTGCTGCGACTGCTGTTCCCGCGCGTGAACCTCTTCGATGCCAACTCGAAGCCGAAGATGCTCACCCGTGCAGCACTATCCCGCCTTACGCTCAGGTCGGACGATTGGTTCATCGACGCGGAGATCGTCATTCAGGCGTGCTACAAAGGTTTCAAGGTAGTTCAGGTCCCGACCATGCTCTTGAAGCAGCAACATCGATCGTCATTTGTGAACATTCGTGCGGTATGGAAGTTTACGAGCGATCTCATCCGCTATCGATTCGATCCTCGCGCATCATGGCGCGACCGTTCATAATGCTGTTTATGGAACGTATTGTCGGCAGAGCCGCTGCACTGCTTCGCGCGCATTCCCCCGCTCTCTTCGCGGCACTCGTTGCAGCACTCATCGTTTCAGGACCTGTAATCGCATTCCCGTTTGTCGCCGGTGAGGAGTATCGGGGGATAAACATCCCGCGCTACGGCGATGATGAGCATTACTACATGACGCGCATGAAAGAGGCGCTCGAGGGGTACAGCCTCGGACAGCCATTCCTGCGAGAGGGGAAGGATGCGGAGAATGCGATATTTTCCTTCGTGGAGCCGGCGTTTTCGCTGCCCCTTCGCCTCATCGGTGTTGCAGATTTGGTGAACGCCGCCCATCTCACCAATGTCCTCAACTTTTTCGGCGTCTTCACGCTTGCGCTCCTCATATATGCGTTCACGTTGCGCCTCACCGGGGACCGTTTTGTATCTGTCGGAGCCTCACTTTTTGTTCTCCTCGGCTACTCCATTATCGAGGCGAAGACGCTCTTCTTTTCAGGTCCCAATGTGTATGGACGCTCGTTTTTTCCATATGCAAGCTCTGTTCCGTTCTTCGTGTTTCTCATCGCGCTCTACGAGGCAGTCGTGCGACGCCGACCCTATGCGTGGCTCGTTGCCGGAGTACTTGCGGGTCTGCTGATGTACGTGTACTTCTACGCGTGGACGTTCGCATACGCTATTCTTCTCGCGCTTGGCCTTCTCTATCTCGTACTTCGGGAATGGCAGACGCTTATGTATGTCTGCGGCGTCGGCACTGTCGGAGCCGTGATCGGCGCCTATAACCTCTACGAGCTGCTCCAGTTTCTCACTGCTCCCGCAAGCTCGACGGTAGCGTATTTCCAAGCGCATATTGCGGGCCGCACGCCAGTGATGAGCAAGATCGGGACTGCCACCGCTCTGCTTGCTCTACTTGATACATACCTTCGGGGTCGCGAACGAACAACCTATTTCGTCTGGGCGCTCATCGCCGCGGGTTGGCTTGCGCTTAATCAGCAGCTTCTGACGGGGCGCATCGTCCAGTACGGGCACTTCTATTGGTACTTCATTGTTCCGCTTTCCATTGTCATCGGTTCCTATTTCTTTACGCGCATTGCCCCCGTGCGTTTTCACCGCTATTTTGCTGTTGCACTTATCGTGCTTGCGCTCATTGCCGGATTCGGGCAACAGTACCGATCATTCCACGCGCAATACGCGGCGAAGCTCGCCGAACAGCGATATATACCGCTTCTTGAAGCATTGAACAAAGAAGAGCCAGCTGTCGTTCTTACGGGATCAGGGGGCGAAGCAGACCTCTTTCTCACGACGATCTATACATCGCACGATCTCTACTGGATACCGGCCGCGGGCATCTATGTCTATCCCGAAGGGCGCCTTAAAGAAGCACTCGAGCTCCATCTATTCCTCACGGAAGGTGCGCGCAGAAACCCAATTGGATACCTCGCGCGTGAACTTGGGACGAGCACGGCTTCGATGAACGAGAATGTCTATCTGTACACCGCGCTTGAGGGTCTTCTATCGGGCTATGATTTTTACGGGTATGAGCGTGCTCTCAAAGCAGGGGAGACATCATTCGGCGGCCTACGGAAGAGATTGTTGAAAGAGATCGAAAGTGATTACAGGTCTCGTTTCGCCGATCAAGAGAGTGTCCGCGCGCTTCTTGCGGAGCGCGGCGTGCAGTATGTACTCTGGGATCGCACGAAATATCCCGAATGGGACCTCTCGGTTTTTTCCTCATTGGAAGAGCTTGTCTCGAACGATGGACTCACGCTGTACCGCCTATGAGCATCATCTACAGGAGCATCTATCTCTACCGCGCGGTCATGTGGCTTTTGTACCTCGGTAAGTACCGCAAGCGCTTCACGCGAATAACGGATCTACTCCGCGAGAGCGACAAAACGGTCCTCGAGCTCTGCTTTGGTGATATCTACATTGCCGAGTACTGCAAGGCCCATAGCAAAAAGTGGATCGGATATGACATCAGCGAGCACTTTGTCACATATGCCCGTCGAATAGGATTTGATGCGAGACGCGAAGATATCTCGCTTTTGGCGAAATTTCCGGAAAACGATGTGTGCGTGATGATCGGTTCTCTCTACCATTTCCACAAGGAATTACGCGAGCTGTTCGGGAAGATCCTTCACGCCGCACCGCGTTTTATACTTTCCGAGCCGGTCATTAACTGGACGAACAAAGGTGGCTTTCTCTCTTCTCTTGCACGTCTATTCACCGGCGCGGGAAAGGGGCACGAGTCGTTCCGATTCGACGAAGCCTCGCTTATCGAAACACTTGAAGCGCTCAAAAGGGAACTTCGCTTCGACTATAAGGTTGTTCACAAAGACCGCGACATGGTAGTCGAGATCAGGCGAGCGATTTGAACGTATCGCGCCAGATGCGCATGTCCCCATTTCGCTCGTATTCGCTTCTGACATGCGGCCGCATCGTGGATAATAACACCACACTATCAGATCAGAGGTGGAACAGTTTTCGTAAGCGATTCTCGTCCTCGATGTAGTCGAGAACGCCGTAGAGGATGTATTTCGAAAGAGCCGATTCTTCCTTGACCAGTTGTACGAGCGCTTTGCACTCGTGAGGAAAAATCCAAACACTGTGTTGCAGCTTCACGAACCCAGCCTTTTTCAATATATCTCTGACCTTGTTCCGGAGCGAGGCGTAGGGTTCAGGGATATCAAAAGCCGCGATACGCCACTTATGGTCCCAATTCTGCGTTTTGAGAAGCTCACGAGTGTCATGTATGGCAACGCCAAGCGCGTTGTTGCCAGCGGCGGTGATCGTCAGTCGTTCACCTCTTTGTTCGACGAGTTCTACGTCTTTCAGGCGCTCTATTGCGCGCTTGCGGCGATGGCGGTATGCGGCGCGCTCGCGCGCCAGTCTGTGCATGGCACGCGTTGACCGACCGGAAAGAAGGAAGCCGTACAGTAGATCTCTGCCTGAAAGCTCTTCGAGTATTTCGCGCTCGATGGATCCAAGTCTGCGTGAGCGTTTAGGATGATCTCGATACAGGAGACTCATATGCGTATCACTCTAACATATGCGGCCGCATGGTAGAGAGTGACACTTGCATATCGCATGTTTTTTGTGCATAACGTGCGGCGGGTGGGAATCACGCGATTCCCCGTAATCATGGGAGGTTTCCTTGAAGAAACTCATCGCAGCGATCGGGCACTCGATTGTTCGCACACCACAAGGTAGCTGGATTCCCTCCGAGCTCTATCAGGAGATCGAGTGGCCGGAGGGTATGGGCGGCCGCCCAGAGCGGACATTCATCCATGCGCCAGATCTCGATCCGAATTCTCCGAGCGCGTATCTTGGCGGCGGCCGGTGGGTCGTAGAGGCTCTCGCTAGGTTGTGGTTTCTCGACCATAGCGCTGACGTCGCATTTATCGGTGGCCGACCTCAAGAGATGGACGAAAAGTTCGGCCGCGAGGTTGAAACTATCTCTGAGGCAAGCGTCATGAAGCACCGGTTCATCCAGCGGCTTCGCTATCTGAACCCCTCGCATTCTGTCGCCGCAGTGGACATCGGCGGAACACGGAATACTGCCGATGATGCACGTGAGATCCTTCGACTCGCTAACAACTACGACCAGAATGTCATCGTGGCGATGGCATTCCGGCTTCCACGACTTCGTCTGTTGCTCGGGGCAACATCACGAGTCACCTGCTGCGATGCAGAACAATTCCTGCCGGAACATTTCGACGAATTCGTCGCGATGAACAGGTCAGTTGCATATGCGACGACGATGGATCAGGAACGCCACGGCGTCATGAGGCTGCATGCGGCGAATCACCGAAGCGAGTAGTCAGAGAAGATTTCGGGCACCTTCGGACCGGCGCTTCCGCCGGTCTATTTTTTTAGACGCGCAAACACAGCGCTCCAGATGCGCATACCTTCGAGCATGCCGTCGATGAACCGTCGCTCGTCCGCCGAAAACATTTGCTTGTCGAGCGCTTCAGGAAGTGCCTCGATGAGGCCGCCATAACACTCACTATATGTTTGTCCGCGGAGCTTGACAGCCGAAAGTGCCGCGACGAACCGGAGGGTGAGTGCGTGGCCGTAGCGCTCCTGATCGAGGTCTTTCCAGTAGTTGTGAGGGTTTCTCTCTTGGCGTACCACCGGCTCACCGAAGACGATAGAGTCTCCGAGATGATCCGCAATATGTTTCAAAATGTATGAAGCCCAGATGTCGTCGTAACGGCCGATAAGCGGAGAGAGAAAGTAGGCGGGGATGCAAAAGCGGCGGATCGCCGTGTTCTGTGAATTGAAGGGCGTCCACGTGCCTTTTGATGGCGAGATATTGAGCTTGCGCTTGCGAAGGTATGAAATTGCGTCCGTCGGATCAGAAAGATAGTAGAGACGCTCCATCGCATCCACGTCCGGATCTCCGAGCCAAAGGCCCGCATTCACGACAGGTCGCACGTTTGCTCGTTTTGTTTTCCACGTTTCTTTTGGCAGCCGCTTCTCGAGAGGGAAGCCTCGGTGATAGAATGTCCTGCCGTGTTTTTCCTTCAACAATTTGCAGACGTTCATCCACTTCGTGGACGTTGAAACAACGTCGCATGTTCGCTCGCCGACCACCTGATGGGCACCGATGAAATCTTTTGTTACGAGGAAGTTATCGTCATCGATCGTGATGATGGTCCCGCATCCCGCTTCGTACGCGAAAAGAATGCCGACGTTGCGCCGCTGGATGGAATTCCACGGCAAATGCTTTTTCAGCGCCGGAAACTTTTTCAGGTAGCTCTCCTGCCGCTCCGGAGAAAAATATTCCACGCGAAGTCCGCTTTGCCTGCCGAGTTTGTTGCAGAACCTTTCGGCTTCCTGCGGCGTCTTCTTGTCGCCGATGACAACAAAAAGCGGATTGTGCCCATGCGCTTTCGCATCTTTCGCATAGGCCGAAAGTAGCTTCGGCACATATATCGTCGTGGTGACGATTGCTGTTTGGTAGTGAGTCATGCGATTGAGAAGGGGAGAGAGAGTCCTTCAAGACGCTCTCGTGCGCCATTAAGCACTTTTCGAAGGCCATCATCGAGTGTTATGTTTGGGTGCCAACCGATCTTCTGCGAGAGGCGCGTGATGTCTGCGTAGCGGGTCGAGACACCGACAGGCTTATCGGAGAGTGGACGGATTTCTGCTCGTCGCCCCTCTAGCACGAGCATCGTTCTGATGAGTTCGTTGAACGACGTTGCAACGCCGGTGCCGATATTTACGCCCGAGCCGTCCTGCACTTTGTCCATGATCGCGAAGAACGCGTCGACGCAATCATCGATATGAACAAAATCTCTTGCTTGCTCGCCGGTGCCCCACACTTCGACGGGATCGTCACCGCGTGCAACGCGAAGCGCGATCGAGGGTGTCGGGTAGGTGAGGTCCTGATCTTCCCCGTAGCCCGAGAAAGGCCGAACGCACGCGATGTGCACACCGTACTTTTCGTGTGCGAGCTTTGAGAGGTATTCGCCCGTCAATTTCGACCAGCCGTACGTCATGTCGGGCTGCCCGAGGTTGCCTCTGGAAAAATCGATCATATCTTCCTTAAGCGCGACGGCTTTGCCTGCGTTCTGCAGATGTGTCGGGTACGCGGCAGAAGAGGATGCATAGAGTACTCGCTCCACCTTCTTCGGGTTCCTGCTTACCCAAAGAAAGAACGCCGCATCGATGCCGAGATCGGTTGCAACGAGAAGCGGATCGCCATCGATGAGTGCGCGCCCGCCAACGATCGATGCCAGATGAAATACGTCACCGAAATCCGGAAGGGCGTGGCTTTCGCCGGCGGCTTCTGCGTGGAAGAGAGGTATAACATCTGCCTTAATGAATACGACGGTTCGCTCACCGTGTGTGAAATACTCGGCATCACCGCGTATTTCGTGCTTCCATCCCCGCGAGAGCCACTCCGAAGGATGGTGGGCGCTCGCGATGCAGAGGTTGTCTATGATCCAGATCTCGTTCGATCCGCGCTCAAGAAGTTTTTTTGTCAGATGTCTTCCGACAAAACCGCATCCTCCCGTAACGAGTGCCGGTTTACTTTTCATTGGGGCTCACTATATAGCATCTTCTTTCTGCTCTGAAACCGTATGCGAATGCCTGTCCAGGTATAGGCGAATGTTTGCATAAATGAATTGTGGCTCATGCCTTCCTGCCTTGCGCGCCATGGTGCCTCGACTTCTGTTGCACGGTAGCCGAGCCGCAGTGGTTTCAAGATGGACTCGAAGAGAAACGGGAATCCGGTTTCCTCCCAGCGAATACTTTTCAAAACCGGTGCGCGGTACGCACGATACGCGTAGGTGAGGTCGGTGAGTTTAGTCCAATAGAGGATGCGGAAAAAATGCTGGAAGAAAAAGTTCAGCACGAATTTCAGAGGATCGTATCCGCTGAAGCGCGCGCCTCCCTTCCAACGGCTCGTCGCGACTACATCGAAGCTCTCAAGCTGCTCGAGCATGGAGGGGAGGACGGCAGGATCGGTCTCGAGGTCTGCCGCCATGAGGATAACGACGTCTCCGCGCGCCCTATCGATCGCGTCTTGTACCGCACCTCCGATACCGCGGCGTGTTTGGTCGAACGATTCGATGGCGGAGCCGTATGTGCTGCGAAGTTTCGTAATTGTTTCTCTGCATGCAGGCGTGGTGAGTTTTGGATGCGTCACGATAAGGTACTCGATAGTCTGTGAGGGCAATAGCGCCGCGATTTTTTCAACAGTTTCGGAAAGCGAATACGTCTCATCAGTCGCGGGCAGGATGATGGAATGGCGCATTGAGGGTCAGTATCTCACGGGGTATACCCCATGAGATAGCCCTGCGTTATCTCACGGGGTATACTGCCGAACAATGAAAAACCCGAAATGGGTAGCGGTTTCTGGCGGATTCGATCCCATACACGTGGGGCACGTGCGTCTTTTTAAGGCGGCGCGCCGCCTTGGCGACAAGCTGGTGGTCATTCTCAACAATGACAGCTGGCTTCGTGCGAAGAAGGGCTTCGTCTTCATGCCGCAGAAAGAGCGCGCGGAGCTTATCCGTGCGTTTCCATTCGTTGATAAAGTCGTGCTTACCGATCACAAGAAGGACGATCCGGACCGGAGCGTCACGCGCGCACTCTCGAAAGTCCGGCCGGCGGTTTTTGCAAACGGCGGCGATCGATTCAAGAAAAACGTGCCGGAAGTATCAGCTTGCAAGCGTCTCGGCATCAAAATGGTCTACAACGTCGGGAAGGGAGGAAAGGTTCAATCATCATCATGGATGATAGACGCCGCACGAAAGCCTGCCTCACGCACCGTCCGGCCGTGGGGAGAGTATTACGGATGGGACAGCGGGAGGGGGTGGAACCTCAAAACCATATACTTGCATCCCCGAAAGCGCGTAAGTCTTCAGTACCACAGGCACCGAGAGGAGTGGTGGCTTCTCGTATCGGGTGACGCATATGCGACGGTGCCGGATGGCCTGAAGGACCGCACGGTTCCGCTCAAAAAGGGTCAGGTATTCACCGTGGCAAAAAAGCAGGTTCATCGGCTCGGATCGAAAAAGGGCGGTGTTGTAGTGGAGGTCGCGTACGGTGACTTCGATGAGAATGACATTGTCCGCCTTGAGGACGATCACGGCCGAGCTCCACGGCGCCGCAAAGGGAAGAATCGATAGCAAAAAGGCATGATACAATTTTGCGCATGATGATAGGAGAGGCCCTGCGATGGGTCGTGTTGACAGGCATCTTCTCGCTTCCCTTTATCGTTTTTTATGTCGCCGAATCTCTTTTTTTCCCGTTCATTACAGGAAAGAATTTCACCTTCCGTATCATCGTCGAAGTCATCGCCGGCGCCTATCTCGCGCTCGCGCTTGTAAATCCATCATACCGGCCGAGACGCTCATGGCTCCTCGGAGCCTTCGCGCTTTTTGTCGTTATCGTTGCGGCAGCAGATATGTTTGGCGTGTATCCACTCAAGAGTTTTTGGAGCAACTACGAGCGCATGGACGGATGGGTGGCACTCGCGCACCTCTTTCTCTACTTTGTAGTCATATCGAGTGTCCTCAATACAGAAAAGCTGTGGCGTGCGTTTTGGCATCTTTCTCTCGCGGTTTCCGCGCTTGTCGGTGTCTATGGCTTGTTGCAGCTTATCGGCGTGCTAAGTCTTAATCCCGGCTTCTCGTCTGTCTCCCGCATCGATGCAACGTTCGGCAATCCCATCTACCTTGCGGTCTACATGCTTTTCAATATCGGCATTGCCGCATCACTATGGTCGCGTGCATGGCAAGAGGATCGGATGGGACGCACGAGATGGTCGCTTATCTATGGAGGCCTCATAGTACTCGATACGCTGGTTCTGTTCCTGACCGGCACGCGTGGCACGATGCTCGGTCTTATCGGGGGAGTTCTACTTGGTGCGGTGCTTGTAGCATGGTCATCCCGGGAGGCGCGGAGAATTGCGCTCTCAACCATTGTGCTCATCGCGCTCCTCGGGGGAGGACTTTTTCTCGCGCGCGATCAGGCATGGATACAGCGCGTGCCGGTCATGAATCGCCTCGCCACCATTTCGCTCGAGGACGGCACAACGATGGCACGATTTATGAACTGGGGAATGGCATGGGAGGGCCTGAAAGAGCGGCCTTTTCTTGGCTGGGGACAGGAGAACTATGCCATTGTTTTTGATAAATATTACAACCCCCAGATGTATGG
>JACPLC010000003.1:0-49318 GCA_016186695.1 Candidatus Kaiserbacteria bacterium
AAGCTCTTCAGGTGTCAGCTTGTTGAGACTGAAGTTGAGCGTATCGCCCTGTGTACCCTGCATCGTCATCTGAATGTAGACTTTGTCTGCCACCAGAGGGAACGCAACGGTTATTGGATTATCCTTCGTGAAGACTTTCCACGTGCCGCTTGTTGCATCCTTTCCATCGTACATATCCACTGCCGTGCCATCGGCCTTGAACTCGCGCGTAAATTTCGCGTCGTCGACGCTCTGCCATTTGCCGACGATGCTCTCGCTCACGATAAGTCCGACGTCCTGCTTGATACCGCCTCCCTCGCCGGCATCGCCCCAGTTCCACGGCGGCGAGTCGGTGCTCGGCACAGGATTGCAGACCGCGCTCTCACTGCCTACGGTAAGCTGCACTTCCTCTCCCGCGCCGACGAACACAATGACGCTGTCTCCGGCACTGCCTTCATAGCGTGCGCCTGCCGTTGATTCCTTCTGCTGCAACGTAACGTCTCCCGTAAACATGCCCTGTGATCCCGCAGAAAGTTTGATGGACGTCACGTCGGCCGAAGGCGACATCGTAAACTGCGAACCGTTGTCGCATGTGTACGCGTACGTACCCAAATCTTCCGCGACGGGAGCATTGCTCTGCTGCATTACAAAATACCCGCCAATAAGAATTACTATTAAAACTACTACCCACACTAAGCCTTTCATGAACGACAGTATGCAGAATCGATCGCCGATGTCAAAGAGGATAAGGTAAGTGCATATGGCGGCCTCGCAGGGTAACGAAACGACAACGTCTCTTCTCTCGGATCATAACAGCCGGCTTGCCCGCCTACGCCAACAAACCAGCTACATCTCCGAGGGTTGGAGCAAACTTACACGATTGCCTTCCGTGTCTTCGATAGAGATATACAAACCAACACCTGGGATCATGTCGGGCTCTTTGCCCTTGCTCGCTCCGATGATTTTTCCCCCACCCTCTTCTACCCTTTTCATGGCAGCCTTGATGTCGTCGACCGCAATAACCACGGAAGGATACTGGTTTTCCTTCGATTTCTTGAAAAAACCACCATCTATCATACCGGGATTTTTCGGCCGATTCGTTTTTGCGTCTGTTTCGGAGGTCATGACGACGACGTAGTCGCCCATCTCAGGCCCGAGCTTGTTTGCCTGCCAGCCAAATGCTTTCGAATAAAAATCCGCCATACGATTCTTGTCCTCGTACGGCATCTCAAAGTGAACCACTGGATTCATACGATTTTTGTTAATAACTAATGCGGACGGGCATTATAGCAAATGACCTCGTTTTACTGGCCATCTCGGGCTAGAACCCTGATCGGCTAATCCCTGTTTGACGGAATAAGTGCATTTTACATGACCGAAACGACAGGTCTCGGGCAGACACACTTTAAATTCATTCGACCACAGCTTTATTGAACTTTTCCGCTACTTTATTCCAGGCAAACTTTATCTCGTCGTCATTAGCACTCCCTACCAACTGGAGACGGTAAATACCCCAGCGATCGACTTCCATCGACATCGTTTCGAGATCGTCGTTCCATTTCTCAGCCGAAACTAACTGCAGCGAAATATTGGGATTGTTTAATTCTTCCCGCAACCCTGTTGTCACATCCTCCGCGAACTTACTTATCTTATTTGCCATACGCTTGCTTCCCGGAAAAAAATGGAGATTGAGTTGAATATACGAACCCCATCCCTTAAAAGGGGAGGTCGTTAAACCAGCAGAACTTGCAATTGTCTCGATACCTGTTTGTCGTATTGCTCTTATTGCCGGTACAATCTCGATATCAAGATTAGATTCGTCCGGATCTGGACCTAAAACCCATCTCCGTTTATTTTGTTGTTCAGAATCAAACCGCCCAAGGGGTACAGGTTTTCGTTCCTTGTCCATATTAACTCATTATACCGCTTCGATTTGATTTCCTAAGTAAGCGTCGCGAACCGCTCAGGGTCGCTAATCGTTTCATGCCGGCTCAATTTTGCTGGGGAGTAGGGACTCGAACCCCAATTAACGGGACCAAAACCCGCTGTCCTACCATTAGACGACTCCCCAATACGCCTTGAGGATACCAGACATCCGACAACATTGCATATCAATATTGGTATTTGCTTATTCGTTTGAATTAACAAATAATAATCAGTGATGGCCGACAAGCACAATTACATTGTCGAAACTGAACGGGTCTTCAAGGCGCTGGCCAATAGGCGACGGCTAATGATTGTTCAGCTTCTTCGGGCAAAAGGCCGAAGAGACGTTGGTTCAATCGCTGAGCACATACGGCTTTCTTTTGCTGCCACTTCGAGGCACTTGCGCGTGCTTGCGAACGCCGACCTTGTGGAAAGCGAACAGGTAAATACCACGGTCAACTATTATCTACCCAGATCTCGAAATGCTGTACTCGATACGGCACTTAGAATATTGCAGTAACTTCTTTAGACGTTAATTCCAGCGCACCTATATTTGTTTATTCAATTGAATTAGCAAATTTGATCCGTCTCAACCATCCTCACAAATTTCAATAACCGCAAGTTCGAGCGGCAGGTGTGGCACGGCGGCATAGGCCATTTGTGAGTACGCTTCGAGGAGCGCGCGGAGCGTATCGGAATTCACGCCGCGCTCTTTGACAAGCGACTTTGCGAGCACGAGGTCGGTTTCCGAAAGCTCTTTCGAGAACGACTCTGCAAGCTCCGGCGCATAGCGCATAAGGAGGACGACGCGCATCCGATGGATGAGAAGCTTGGCGAGCGTGCGCGCATCCATGTTTTCTGATACAGCTTGCTGTATCACCCCGAGCGCAGTCGAGGGGCTTTTTTTTGCGATTCCTTCCAGAAGTGCACGGACGAGTTCCCCGCGCGGGGCACCAGAAACAGCTTCGACTTCTGCGATTTCCACTTTTTTATTGTCCGAAACCGCAAGCACTTTTTGTAATATCGAAAGTGCGTCACGAAAAGACCCCTCGGCCAAAAGCGCAACGAGCTCTGCCGCAGAGCGCTCGAGCGAAAAGCCTTCTTTTTTTGCTACGTCGGCGACGACCTCCGCGAGCATCTCGCGTGTCGGCTGTTTAAAAGAATATATTTCGCAGCGCGACTGTATCGTCTCCGGCACCTTGTCGCGCTCGGTCGTCGCCAAGACGAATATCGCGTGCGCGGGCGGTTCTTCGAGTGTTTTTAAAAACGCATTCCATGCGTCTTTGGTGAGCATGTGAGCCTCGTCGATAATGTAAAACTTGTAGGGCGATTCGAAGGGCATCACATAGACACCCTCACGCAAGCTACGGATGTCGTCGATGCCGCGGTTCGAGGCCGCGTCGATCTCGTACAGATCTTTCGACGAAACGCCAAGCTCTTTTGCCAAGATGCGTGCGACCGAGGTCTTTCCCGTCCCGCGGCTTCCAGAAAAGAGGTACGCATGCGCGACCTTTTTATGCTTTATCGCCTTCTCGAGCGTGTCAGTCACCTGCGGCTGACCGTGTACTTCCTTGAAGCTCTGCGGCCGGTACACCCGATATAGTGTCGTCGAGCCAGCCTTTTTCATGCCGACACTATACCATCCTGAAGAATGCTAGTTGCTTCACCCACATTATTTGTCGCCATCATCCTCACCCGGAGTTCTTTCGCGCCGTTCCAGCCGGAGATATATGCCTTGAAGTGCTTTTTCATAACGGTATAGCTTGTCGTATCTGAAAGAAGTTCATCGAAGAGTGCGAGGTGCTCCAAAAGCGCTTGTATTCTATCCTCTGGACTATGTTCTAATTCGCGCGAATTAGAAAATAGCCACGGGTTGCCAAAGATAGCGCGGCCGAGCATTACGCCATCGCACTTCGTCTCTTCTGCCTTCGCTCGCGCGTCGTTTAAGTCTTCTACATCTCCATTCCCAATTATCAGCGTCTGTGGCAAGGTCTTACCTTGCCATTTGTTGCGAATCTCCACTGCATGTTTGATGCGATCCCAGTGTGCTGGTACATCCGACATTTCTTTGCGCGTACGTGCGTGGAGCGTGATCGCTGCAAGGTTCTCCGCGAGCAATTCCGGCAGCCACGTCTCAAGCTCATCTTTGTTGTACCCGATGCGAGTCTTTACCGAAACCGGCAAACCGGATTTTGCGGCGGCACGGATGAGTTTGCGCGCGAGCGCAGGACTTTTGATAAGCGCTGCGCCGCAGCCTCCCTTTTCGACGGCCCGATCAGGACATCCCATGTTGACATCGACACCGTCAAAGCCGAGCTCCGCGACAAGCGCCGAAGCTCTCTCAATGTTTTCAGGGACCGAACCGAAAATCTGCGCGACGATCGGTCGCTCGGATTCGGAATAGATAAGTTTTTTACGAAGTTTTCTCTGTCCTTCCTCGTGCGCAAGCACTAAGCCATCGGCCGAGGTAAATTCAGTGAACATTACATCGGGCCCGCCTACGCGAAACGCTTCGGCGGGTAAACTTTCCTTTGATTCGTCTCCAACATCGCGTCCACCGTATTTCGAGTATTTCGCTATTAATCTTCGAAACGCCGCGTCAGTCACGTCCTCGAGCGGAGCGAGTGCGAAAAATGGCTTCGGCAATTTTTCCCAGAAGTTTTGCATTCGCGCACGATACCATATCCCCCATTTCATGAAGCACAGCATTGACGTCGTTCTCTATAAACGCTATAAGCTCTCGCAGGAGGCCACATCAAACCCTTTTCCTCCTAAGGGTAAATGCAGGGGAAACGAAATGCCCGAAATCAGACGTCTAGGTCGGCCTATCCTCGTACAAGAGGAGCGCCGAGCAATCGCAAATAGAAAGACGCAGCAAGTTTCTGCGAGGGGGCTGGTTAGCTCTCTCGCAAGCCTTCTCGAGCGGGACGAGCCACTCGAGGACGACGTCGTCGCCGTCCTCGCAGATATGCGCTATCTCGACTGCATACCGTTCGAAGCATTGTTGCTGATCGACCGGTTACTCCAAAAGTATCCGCCGAAGAGACCGCCTAGCAGAATCTGAATCAGATTCCGCAAAGCACTCGCTTGAGCGGCCTCACACAGGCCGCTCCTTTTTTATGGAGCCGTTTGTTGCGCAGCACCTTTCAACTTATAGTAGACGCGATTGCCGAAGCGGAGGTCGATATATTCGAGCTCACCTTCTTTGCCGCGCAACGCTTCGGACGCAAGAATAAGTTCGAGATTTTTTACGAGTAAACCGACGTCGGTCCCGAATGTCGCATGGATCTCAAAGCCGCGCGAAAGCTCTACCGAGAAATCTTGTTCACCCTCGACCGAAACTTTTTCGGCAGATATGCCCGCCTGCCCCAAACGCTCGAGAAGCGTGAGAATTCCCGCAAATCGTCCCGGTAAATATGTTTGCCCGATCGGGGAGGATCCTTCGGAGATTGAACCTTCGAAAATGTACGACGATGTAAAACGCGTAGTGCTCGTCGCGGAGGCAAATATAAATCCGGTCGTATCCACCGCGTAACACTCTGTGGCTGCACCTGCCCTGAGCGTTGTCGAAGGGCACCAGCGGGCAAACGCTTCGCGTTCATGTACAGAAACGCTGATCGCGTTTGCAAGCAGCGATTCGCGGGAAATCTTTGCGCTCTCAATGCGCGGAAAATATTCCCTTAGCCCCATCTCGATCGCACCGCGCGGATAGAAAAAGATGTTGCGTGGAGAGAGATACGCAAACGAATTGCTTTCGAGTTTGTTATCCACAAAGGTGCGGATTTGGTCTGGCTGGATATCGTTTGTTCCGGCAACTTCGATATGCTGAATGGAAAACCGCGGGAGGTACGACGCGAAACTCACGCCGTATGCGACAATCGCGAGGAGTACAGCAAGCGAAAGGAGTACGACTGTGCGCGTGCGTCTCCGGCGCGTGCGCAGGGGCGAACGCCTCGCGGGCGGATCTCTAAACGCGAGTGGGCGCGTCATGTGCCCCGGCTTTCTCTTTCTTAAATCAACGACTCGTCCTGATTTCATTCTTGCCCATGTAGCCCCGCAGAGCCTCGGGGATTGTTATCGAGCCGTCAGCCTGTTGATTGTTCTCGACGATTTGCGTGAGGATTCGCGGAGTCGCGAGCGCAGTGTTGTTGAGCGAATGCACGTAGCGCAGTGTGCCGTCTTCGTCGCGGTAGCGGATGTTGAGGCGACGTGTCTGGAAATCGTGGAAGTACGAAGAGGAATGCGTCTCGCGATACTTCTTCTCGCTCGGCATCCACGCCTCGATGTCATACTTTTTCACCTGCCCCAAACCAAGGTCAGCCCCGCAATTTATGACGACGTGGTAGGGAAGCTGGAGCTCCTGCAAAAGCTTCTCTGCATTCTCGGTGATTTCCTCGTGGAGGCGGACGGATTCCTCGTGCTTCGCCTCGCACAAAAGCACCTGCTCGAACTTCTGAAATTCATGGATTCGGAAAATCCCCTTCGTATCCTTGCCATGACTTCCCGCCTCGCGGCGAAAGCAGGGCGAGAATGAGAAAAACTTCAGCGGCAGATCGTTCTTCTCCAAGACCTCGTCCATGTAGTAACCCATCGTCGCTACCTCCGCGGTTCCCGCGAGGTAATCGCCGTCTTGCGTTTTGTAGAGATCTTCCTCACTCTGCGGCAGGTAGCCGGTGCCGACGAAACTCTCGCGCCGCACGAGCGAGGGCACGATCATCGGCGTAAAGCCTTTATCGGCAAACCTATCCTGCACGAATCGCTCGAGCGCCCATACCATGCGCGCGCCGTCGTTCTTAAGAAAGTAGCCGCGAAAGCCTGCAACCTTCGCGCCGCGCTCGTAATCAGCCATATCGTGCATGAGAAGGAGTTCCGTGTGGCTCTTGGGCTCGAAGGCAAACATGGGCTTTTCTCCCCATGAACGTATTTCTTTGTTGTCTGCATCCGAATCCCCTTCAGGTACCGAAACATCGGGCACATTGGGCACCTGCACCATGAGCGACCGCCACTCTTTGAGGATACCCTGCATGGATTCCTCTTCGAGTCGAAGCGTTTCTTTCACTTCCTGCATACGCGCGATAATTTTTTGTTTCTCGCCGGTGTCTTTGGCAGAGGTTATCGCGTCCGAGGCAGCGTTTTGCTCCGCGCGTTTCTCATCTATCTTCGCCTGCAGCTCACGGCGTTTGTCGTCGAGCGCAATCAGTGCATCGAGGTTTATCTCGATGTGTTTCTTCTTTGCTCCCGCCGCGACAATATCCTTATTCTCGCGGATGAATTTGATGTCGAGCATGTTAGATTTTGTTACGAGCAAAGCGAGTTAGAAAATCTTACACCCTGTTAAATCCTCGCGCGACGCGCGAGGCCGGCAAAGCCGGATTTAACAGGGTCATCGTACTGTCTGCCGCTCGCAAAGCTCGCATGCATACAGTACGATGATAGCATCATGGACGACTCGCTCAAATTGATTTCCCCTTCCGATTTCCCGCCGCTCTTGCGACAAATCCCCGACGCACCGAAGCAGCTCTACCTGCGCGGTAAGCTTCCGAGCACGGAGCTCTCATGGCTTTCGGTCGTCGGCTCGCGGGCTCTCACTCCCTACGGCATTGCCGTCTGCAAACACTTAATAGAGGGACTGCGCGGCTATCCGGTTGTGATTGTCTCCGGCTTGGCATACGGAGCTGATGCGGCCGCCCACTATGCCGCGCTCGAAGTCGGCTTGCCTGCCGTGGCCGTCCCTGGAAGCGGTTTGCACTGGAACACGCTCTACCCACGTGCAAACGTCGGCCTCGCGCGTGAAATTCTGAAAGCCGGCGGGGCACTCGTATCAGAGTTCGAACCAGAAACAAAAGCCGCCGATTGGACCTTTCCGAAACGAAATCGGATTATGGCGGGGCTCTCGCGCGCAACCCTGATCGTCGAGGCGAAAGAACTCTCCGGTTCACTCATCACTGCGCGACTTACTGTGGAGTACAACCGCGAACTCCTCGTTGTCCCCGGCTCGATTTTTTCAGAGGAGAGCAAAGGAACACATCAATTCTTGCGTCTCGGCGCAACGCCGGTGACGAGTCCGGAGGACATTCTTGTTGCGCTCGGCATCGCAAAGCGCGATGAGAGCGAGACCCTTACCTCGCTTCGCGAAGATCTCTCCGACGAGGAGCTGCGGGTCATCGAAATCATTAAATCTCCCCTCTCCCGCGATGAGCTGATTCAGACGCTGGAACTACCCATCACCGAAGCTAACATCCTTCTCTCGACCATGGAGATTAAAGGCCTTATCATAGAGGAACTGGGTGTCGTTCGCATACGATAAAATGAAAATCTACTCGTGGAACATATTCTTCCGCAACGGGAAACTTGAGCGGGCATTCAAGTTCATCAAGGAACTCGATTACGATGTGCTCTGTCTGCAGGAAGTACCGGAGGAATTTCTTGATAAGCTCCGAAAACTGCCGGTGCACATCGCCTTCGCGCCCGACGTCGATCGCATCTATCCCGAACGGATCGAGCGCAACTTCCTTGTCATCTTGAGTCGCCATCCCATAGTCGCGCACAGCGCGTTCGCGCTCGAGGTACCCTTTCAACCGCTACGCACGCGGCTATTCGCAAAAGCGATGCGCCCCATCTACTGGTCGCGTGTGCGAAACCGCCACGGCTTTTTTGCAGACATTCAGATTGAAGAGCTTCCAACACCCGTGCGTGTCTTTTGTCTCCACCTGACTCTCGCGCATCCCGAAGCGCGCCGCAGAGAATTCGAGATTGCGATGCGTGAGTATGACGCTACGCTTCCTACTATCGTCTGTGGAGACTTCAACATTCTCGACACGCCGCTCGTCGCGCCGTTCAACTGGCTGCTCGGCGGACGCGTGAGCGACGCACTCCGCTACCAGCGTGAACGTGCGCAATTCGAGGAACGCATCGCTCGCTTAGGCCTCGCAAATCCTCTGAACGGCAAGCGAACGCACCTTATTAGCGGACAGCTCGATCACATCCTTATTTCCCAAAATCTCTCCATCGAATCCGCGCACGTGGTTTCGGAGCGCATCGGTTCGGACCACTATCCGATCCACGTTGAGATTGATATTGAGATGCCGTATTTAGCAGAAAAACTAGAGACTGAGAGCCTTCAGCAGAAGGTTGTCAGAATGTAATAATTGTGGCATAACATATAGAGTTGCGGTTCTCGGTTGCGTGGCGTACTCACTCCATCAATTGAAAGGACCAGGCGATGCGAAAAAAACCCGAAGACCAAGAAAAACTTTGGTATCGTCGCCCGGAGGAACGCGTATGCTTAGTAACACTGGGTGGGTTGTTCTATAAACAAACAGAGCTTGCGGTATTGCTCGAGACAAGCTCGAGCACACTCGCTGGGTTCCGACGGGATAACGACATCTATATGCCCGTCGAGAAACTCCCCCGCTCAGACAGTCGATTTCTCGAGTTCACCCAACTGTTGAAGAAAGTAAGTCTCCCAGCGGCTCCGCTAGTCCCGTTCACGGAAGACCCGAAACTGGACAGAGAAGCCGGATATTTCCTCGCGAACCTCATCATCAAAAAAATGGAGGGGGATAGAACGATACCGCGCTGGGGAAAATGCTGGTGGCCGACGGTCCCTGAACGCGGAGGCGGGCCCGTTCGGTACTTGTGCGAGAGTAACGGATCGCCACTATGCGGTGACCATCAGCAGGAGCTCGGAGGTAAACCACTCATCCTCCACCTCTCCTCGCCTTATCCTCCGAAAAGAGATCGGGTTTCAGGATAACTGCGACGCGAACATGCGCTGCGCCGGGCAACTGGCGCAGCGATTTTTTTATACACTCGCTTGACACATGCTAGGCTGTTGAGATATCAATGCGAACTCATATGAAGCTTGTAATAGTTGAATCACCAGCAAAAGCAAAGACGATCGAAAAATATTTGGGCGAAGGATTCACCGTGCGCGCGAGCGTAGGACACATCCGCGATCTGCCGAAGTCGAACAAAGACGCCGTCGACATCGAGAACGGATTCGTACCGCGCTATCAGATGGTGAAAGAAAAACAGCACGTTATCGACGCCATTCACAAAGAAGCCGAGAGGGCAGACGAGGTAATCCTTGCGACAGACCCCGACCGTGAGGGTGAGGCGATTGCGTGGCACCTTTCGGAGACAATCGGGCTCAAAAACCCTAAGCGAATCGTCTTCACCGAAATCACCGAACGTGCCGTTCAGGAGGCACTTGCGCATCCACGCGGCATCGACGAAGAGCTCGTGAAAGCGCAGGAGGCCCGCCGCGTGCTGGATAGATTATTCGGCTACGACCTTTCGGGACTCGTGTGGAAGAAGGTCCGCTATGGTCTCTCGGCAGGCCGCGTGCAATCCCCCGCGCTTCGCATACTCATGGAGCGGGAGCGCGAGATACGCGCCTTCGTCCCCGAGAAATTTTGGGTCGTTAGTGCCGACCTCAAGCCAAAAATCGGCAAGCCATTCACTGCTACCTGCGTCGAAGAGCCCAAGTCTGCAGATGAGGCAGAGAGAATCGTCAAAGCGGCGCAGTCCGGCAAGTGGAGTGTGCGGAGCGTGGAGGAAACTGAAGCTGTGCGAGCTCCCCGTCCGCCGTTTACAACCTCAACACTCCAACAGGCGGCTTCGACACGTCTCGGATTTTCCCCATCGCGGACGATGCGCGCCGCCCAAAAACTCTATGAGTCGGGACACATAACCTACATGCGCACCGACAGTCCCAACCTCGCGAAGGAAGCGCAAGCGATGCTGATCGCAACGGTTCGCGACGAATTTGGAGAGAGTTATGTTTCGCCGCGCACCTACAAGACTAAAGCAAAAACAGCGCAGGAAGCGCACGAAGCAATACGGCCGACAAATGCAAAAAAGCTCTCGCGCGGAGCGACAGATGACCAGAAAAAGGTCTATGCACTCATACGGATACGTGCGCTCGCATCTCAAACGGCGGACGCCAAGATCATGCGCACGAAAGTCACGGCCAACATCTCTGACAAAGGCATTCCGGATTTCACGGCGAACGGCTCGCGTGTGATGTTCGACGGATGGCTCAAAGTCGATCCGGCCGCTCGCGGCGAAGACGTTGAGCTTCCGAAAGTAATTTCCGGTGACACACTCGAACTTATTGATGCACACGCAGAGGGAAAGGAAACGCAACCGCCCGCGCGCTACAGCGAAGCAGGCCTCGTGAAAGAGCTCGAAAAACGGGGTATCGGCCGCCCTTCGACATACGCGACCATTATCAAGACACTCGAAGACCGCGGCTACGTGGACAAGCAGGGTCGCACGCTCCTCCCGACACACACGGGAGACGTTGTCTCTACCTTCCTCGAAGATCACTTCGGAGAATACATCAGTGATACGTTCACCGCAGAAATGGAAGATGAGCTCGATGAAATAGCCGACGGAAAACGTGAATACGGGAAGACACTGAAGTCCTTCTACGGTCCGTTCAAAAAAGCGGTCAAGGGAAAAGAAAAAATCCCGAAGCTGACCAGTATGGGTGACGCTCCGGCGGAATTTCCCTGCCCTATTTGCAGCGGACCGATGGAGTACAAACTCTCGCGTACGGGGCGATTCATGAGCTGCAAGCGCTTTCCGGAGTGCCTCGGCGCCCGCAAAGAAGACGGCTCCGAGATCGCCCCGCCCAAAGAGATCGGTGAGGCCTGCCCACAGTGCAAAGACGGCAAGCTCATAGAACGCGAGGGCCGCTTCGGACGCTTTATCGCCTGTTCCAACTACCCCAAGTGCAAATTCGTGAAGCAGGACCCGAATGAACTCGAAAGGGCAAAAACGGGTGTCGAGTGCCCCGTCTGTAAGAAAGGCGAAATGATGGAGCGTCGTGGTAAGTTTGGCGTTTTCTATGCCTGCTCCAACTATCCGCAGTGCAAACACGCCATCAAGGCAAAACCGACCGGGCGCACGTGCCCCGAGTGCGGTTCGCTCATGATGGAGGGCACGAAAACGATTCCTGAACGCTGTTCGAACAAAAGCTGCCCGAACCACAACCCGCACAAGAAGGCAAAAAGCCAATAGCCACTAGCCACTAGGAAAAGAGACGCGTATTATGGATTTACGCTAGTGGCTAAACCCTAGTGGCTAATTTTCTATGACCACGCCGCGTCCACTCTCGGATATTCTCGGAGCAATGGTCGGCAAGAGCGACGCCGATGTCGCATTGGTGACGAAGGCATACGAATTCGCAAAGGAGGCGCATAAAAACCAGAAACGGTACTCCGGAGACCCGTACTTTGTGCACCCGGCTGAAGTAGGCCACCTACTTGCAACGGCAGGCATGGACGTGCAGGCGATCGCTGCCGGACTCATTCACGACACCATCGAAGACGCGGGGGTGAAGCCGAAAGTTATCGAGGAGACATTTGGTGCGGAGGTACTCTCTCTCGTGCAAGGCGTGACGAAACTGGGAACGCTGCGTTACCGCGGACTCGAGCGACACACCGAGAGCCTACGGAAACTTTTCGCGGCAACTGCCAAAGATCTCCGCGTGCTTATCATCAAACTGATGGACCGCCTGCACAACGCGCGCACCCTCGAACACGTGCCACGTAAGGAAAAGCAGATGCGCATTGCGCAGGAAACGCTCGAGATCTACGCACCGATCGCCGACAGGCTCGGTATGAGCGTCGCGAAGCAAGAGCTCGAGGACGCAGCATTCCCCTTTGCCTACCCGAAGGAGTACGAAAAGACGCGCGAATTCTTCAAGCAGCGACGAGGTGAAAACGAGAAGCGTCTTGAAAAAACGGAGCGCGACCTGAAGCGTGAACTCGCCGAGGCAGGTCTTCGTGCGTTCAGAACCGAAGCACGCATTAAAGGCACCTACAGCCTCTTCCTCAAACTCGAGCGAAAGCAGTGGGACATCTCGAAGATCTACGATGTTCTCGCGCTCCGGATCATTTTTCCCACGCTCGCTGATTGCTATACCGCGCTCGGCATCATCCATGCACACTGGCGACCTGTCCCTGGAAAAATCAAGGACTATATCGCTTTTCCAAAACCCAATGGGTACCAATCAATTCACACAACTGTCTATACAGGAGATGGAGGCGCTCTTGAGATACAGCTTCGCACCGAGGCACAACATCGCGAAGCCCAGTACGGAATCGCTTCCCACCTTACGTACAAAGAAGTGCAAAGCGGTGCCGAGGCCTCTCGAGGAGGCCTTGAGTGGATACGACAGTTCGTCCCCGTGTGGCGCAGAAGCTCGCAGAAACCAGAGCCCGTGGCACATGAGAGCGTCACCGGAACCATTCCCGAATGGGTGAAGGAGCTCGCCCACGCACACGCAGAAGGGAGTGCTTCCCAAGAATACCTCGACACCTTGAAGGCTGATTTCTTCAGCCACCGCGTCTTCGTCTTTACGCCGAAAGGTGACGTTATCGACCTGCCTGTCGCCGCAACACCGATCGACTTTGCCTATGCGGTCCACTCCGATCTGGGAGATCACATGTCGGGCGCACGGGTAAACAGTAAGATGGTTTCCATCGACACGCCTCTGCGGAACGGAGATTTAGTGGAGATCATCACGAAATCATCAGCACACCCGACGCGAAAATGGCACGACATCGCAAAAACGAGCATGGCGAAAAAACACATACGCGCCGCGCTTGCGAAGAAAGCCGGCGAGGCGTGAAAGGCGTCGCGATTTTCAGACGGTAAAATTCCGTATCGAGTAGAGGTCTTCCTGCTGCTGCCCGCTACCCTTTTCAGAAACTGTTTCCGCAGGCTTCACCGCTCCTGATATTTCGGCCGATCGCGACACAGCGCTTTCTTGTGAGACCGACGCTGATTCGATAGTTGTGAGCATCTTCCGGATGTGTGCGAGATCGTCGACAGAAAAGAAATCGATGGTGACTTTTCCTCCTTCTTGTTTTTTCTCGATGCGCACGCGTGTGCCGAGCTTTTCGGTGAGCTCGCGCTCGAGGAGCAAAAGCTCCGGTGTGAGATCGGACTTGCGGGTTTTCTCGGGAGTTACGCGACGCGCGAGCTGTTCGGCATCGCGTACATTCAGTTTACGCGTAATGATTTCCACAAAGAGCGTGCGCTGCTCTGCGGGACGATCCATGAGCATCAAAAGCGGGCGCGTGTGGCCTTCGCTGATTTCGCTTTTCGAAAGAGCGTCGAGCATATCCTGCGGCAAAAGGAGGATGCGTAGAGAATTCGAGACGTATTCGCGGCTTTTGCCAACGCGCTTGCCGATCTCGACATGCTTCAAGCCAAACTCCTCGACGAGCCGCTTGAACGCATGCGCACGATCGACTGGATTTAAATCTTCTCGCTGCAAATTTTCGATGATGGCGAGTTCGAGCTTGAGACGATCATCGTCCTCGCCACTCCGGATGACGACGGGAACCTCGCGGATACCCGCGAGCTTCGCCGCGCGAAGGCGCCGCTCGCCCGCGATGAGTTCGTATTCGACCGCGATCCCCTCTCCTGCTTTTTCGATCTCCTTGCGCGTGACCGTAAGCGGCTGCAAGACACCGTAGCTCCGGATGGATTCCGCGAGTGAGGCAAGCGAGGCCTCATCGAAAGATTTGCGAGGCTGGAAGGGATTGGGCTTTATCCGCTCGACTTCAACCCAGAATATTGAATTGTTGAAATACGCCATAAAAAAAGTATATCACGTGTGCCGGGAGAGAGACTTGCCCGCGGCTCTCGGCTCGTCGTCACTCGCCTCGGCCTGGGCACCAGCTCGCAGCCTCGCGTGCTCGCTCGGCATCGCTCCGCTGTTCAAGTCTCTCACGCTGCGTGCGCAGGCACGCAGCTTCCCAATGCTCGCTTCGCGAGTGCCGGGAGAGAGACTTGAACTCTCATGACCTTGCGGTCGAACGATCTTGAGTCGTTTGCGTCTGCCAATTCCGCCATCCCGGCTTGCTGGCTATAATACGCCAGCAATGACTACGAGACAAAAGATTTTGGTCATCATCGGGCCGACAAGCTCAGGTAAGAGCGCCCTTGCCATCGAGCTTGCGCGAAAATTCAACGGTGAGGTGATTTCCGCGGATTCGCGGCAGGTCTACAAAGGGCTCAACATCGGCACAGGAAAAATCACGAAGAAGGAGATGGGGAGCGTCAGACACCATCTCTTGGACGTTGCATGGCCGAAAAAGATTTTCACCGCACAGAATTTCGTCGTACAAGGACGAAAGGCAATCGCGGATATCGCCGCGCGAGGCAAACTGCCCATTGTCGCCGGTGGCACCGGCTTCTACATCGACACATTGCTCGGACGAATTGCGCTGCCCGACGTCCCGCCTAACCAAGAACTTCGCGCAAAGCTTGAACAAAAAACCATCAAGCAATTGTTCGCGCTTCTTAAAAGCAAAGACCCCCGCCGCGCACGCAGTATTGATTCACACAATAAGCGCCGCCTGATTCGCGCCCTCGAAATCGTCTCCGCTCTCGGTAAAGTTCCAAATAACGACCTACGAGGTCGTTATTCGATACTATGGATCGGGCTCAGCGCACCGATAAAAATACTGGAGAAAGAGATTTTAATTCGCTTACGCGTGCGAATTAGAGGAGGGATGGTCGGTGAGGCGCGATGGCTGCACAAGGCCGGTCTCACCTATCGCCGGATGGAACAGCTTGGACTCGAGTACCGTGCCCTCGCTCGTCATCTGCAGGGAAAAATCTCTCACGACCAAATGGTTCACGAACTAAACCATAACATCCGCCGCTATGCGAAGCGCCAACTCACTTACTGGAAACGCAATCGCTCAATCCACTGGTTCAATCCGATGCGGAGAGAAAAAATATGCAAATTGGTCGGCATGTGGCTCCGTACAAGCGGGCGCTGAGGGAATCGAACCCCCGACGTCGGTTTTGGAGACCGAAGTTATACCATTTAACTAAGCGCCCAACGCGGGCAGTATACCTCACTTTTTTGTCTCTTTGTGAACGGTGTGCGCTCTACACCAGCGGCAGTACTTCTTGACTTCGATTTTGCGCTCGACAAGCTTCTTGTTCTTACGCGACCAGTAGTTGGTGCGCCCGCACTTGCTGCAGGCCATTTTTATCAATTGCTCTTGGGACATGTTAGTTTTTCTTACGAGTGGAGCGAGTTAGAAATAACTTACACCCGCCTAAATTTTGAACGAAAGATTTTTAATGTATCTGGAATAGACCTCTCTAGATAATTCCTACCCCACCCAGTCTTAAGGTACGTCTCGCGTTGCATTGCGTCCTTCCGACTCGCATGCAACTCGCAGTACAAAAGTTCGAGCGGTCTTCGCAAAGATGTTGCCGGAACGCGTCCAGCATTATGCTCTGCGAGTCGCGCCTTTATATCACGGCATGAACCTGTGTACAAATTGCCGTCTTTCAGACTACCGAGGACGTAGACGCAATGCATCGTTCAAAATTTGGGCGGGTTAGAAAAATATAGTCGCTTCACTCGTTATTTTTCTAACAAACCTCGTTCCATGGACCGAACAATGCGCCTTCGCTCACGAGCGTTTTCATTATGATATCTACGATAAGCCACGCGGCTAGAATGAGCACGAGGCCGACCCCGACCGTCCAGAAAATCTTTTTTGCATTAGTCGCCTTGCCAGAATCCCCTCCCGCGGTAATGTATTGCCATCCGGCGTAGGCAAAAAGAAAGGCGGCGAGGAAAATGGCGATGTAGATGCCGGCATTGATCGTGTTTTGCGCAAGCTGGGCGATGTCACAAATGCCGCAGGTTTTCGCGGCGCCTGCGCGGCAGTGCTCCGGCACAATCGTGGGGATTTGCGCGAATGCAATTGAGGGAGCGAGCACGATGAGAATCAGACCCCTCCTTAGCCATCTGACCGCGCGATTTTCAAACATGGAACGATTGTAGCATCGGTGGACAGCAGCACATACGCACTAGAAGTAATCAAATCTGGTGTGTCCATGAATATGTAGCCTTGACATCGCTGCAGTGTTGCTTACCATTCCCCTATGTCTGCAATTCCGCAAAATGAATGGAAAAAAGTTGGAGAATTGTATTCATCTGGTCTGCCGATGAGAGCGGTTGCCAATCAGATGAGCGTATCGATAGATGCGGTGACATACGTGTTACGCCGAATAAAAGTGCCGCGGCGTGATTTTAAAGCAGCAAGTCGTCTCGCCTACGAAGCTAAGACGCCAACATTCAGCATTCGCGCGGGGAACGCCAGACGTGTGTCCGAGTTAGATGCAGTGGGAGCCATGCTCTATTGGGCGGAAGGATATAAGAGAGAAACAGCTAGCGGGATAGATTTTGCAAATAGTGATGCCGATATGAGCAAGTTATTCCTTAAATTCCTCCAAAAAAGGTACCGGCTTGATGAAAATCGGTTGCATTTTTCGATCTACTATTACGCTGATCAGGACTTGGAGAGTATTCTTGCTTTTTGGTCCCAAAAACTAGAGAAGCCATTAGGGCAATTCAAAAATCATTATCGTAAACCAAATCCACGGGATGGTACCCGTAAACTCCCATACGGTGTGCTTCACATCAGGTACAATGACAAGAAGCTTTTACGAGATGTACTAAGTTTGATAGAATCCTACAAACGCAAGTATGTATTGCGTTGAAATGCGCCGGTGGCGGAGCAGCTAACGCACGTGACTGTAGATCACGCGGACTATGTCCTTCGGGGGTGCAAGTCCCTCCCGGCGCACAATGAAATTGTTACTTATGATAGTGATTGGAATGGTCGCGTACGACCTCTCAATCCATTTGTTATACCTTTTTGGGAAGGAGCAATATTTCTTGCAACGCAAGCTGAACTATTGGCCGTACTGGAAAGAGCATGGGCGCTCCTATCAGATATTTTGGAGCCTGTTTTGGGGAACAGCACTAGCCTTACTGCTCGTGTACTTTGTTACGCTCTAACAGCCGCGCGCGCGCGAGCGCTGTGTGAGCGCACGGGACCCTTGCGAACGTCAAAGGTAAACTCGCCATCTTTGATATCAACGGAGACCGAACCTCCTTCCATCACACCGCGGGCGACCATCATGTTTGCGATCGGTGTCATGATCTTCGTCTGGATGAGACGCTTCAGCGGCCGTGCACCGTACTGCGGGTTGTATCCTTCTTTTGCAAGATGCGTGAGCGCGGCCGAAGAAAGCGAGAGTGAAATGTGTTTTTCCTCGAGACGCTTCGCGACGATATCCACCTGCATACGCACAATGTCGCGCACAGCCTCCTCGGAGAGAATGTTGAAGAGCACAATTTCGTCGAGACGATTGAGGAATTCCGGGCGGAAAAAATCCTTCAAGGCGTCCATTACCTTCTGCTTCGCGTGGTCGTAGCGCTCGGCCTGCGTAGTACCGGCTCCGCTGCCGAAGCCCAGAGAAGACATACGGTCGATGTGCTCCGCGCCGATGTTGGAGGTCATGATGATGACGCAGTTCTTGAAGTTGACCGTGCGCCCCTTCGCATCCGTGAGACGGCCGTTGTCCAAAACCTGCAGGAGGATATTGAATACCTCCGGATGTGCTTTCTCTATCTCGTCGAAAAGAATCACCGAGTACGGGCGATGCCGCACGAGCTCGGTCAAGCCGCCTCCTTCGTCGTAGCCCACATACCCCGGCGGAGAGCCGATCATCTTCGAAATGGAGTGTTTTTCCATGTACTCCGACATATCGACGCGAATGAGGGCTTTGTCGGTGTTGAACATAAATTCCGCAAGTGCTTTCGTAAGCTCGGTCTTGCCGACACCCGTTGGGCCGAGGAAGAGGAACGAACCAACGGGGCGCTGAGGATCCGCAATGCCTGCGCGCGAGCGTTTGATGGCATCCGAAACTTTTTGGACTGCTTCGTCCTGTCCCACGATGCGTACTTTTAGCTCGCCCTCCATGCGCGAGAGCTTTTCGGCTTCCTCTTCGAGCATGCGGGAGACGGGAACGCCGGTCCAGCGCGAGACAACATGCGCGACGTCCTCCTCCGTAATCTCTTCTTTGAGCACCCGTCTCGTTTGCTGAAGCTTCTTCATGCGCTTCATCGCGGTATCGAGTTCCCGCTCGAGCGCAGGAATGCGCCCGTAGCGGATTTCGGCTGTTTTGGTGAGATCGGCAGCATTTTCTGCCGTCTCGGACTCGACACGCGCCTTCTCAAGATCCGCCTTCAGGCGCTTGATCTCGGTGAGCGTTTCTTTCTCGTTCTTCCATTTGAGTTCGAGTTCTTTGGTGGAATCGCGCAGATCGGCGATTTCCTTCTCGATTGCCTTCGTGCGTGTGCGCGCCTTGCCAGCCTCTTCGGCTTCTTTCTTCAGAGCTTCGCGTTCGATCTCGAGACGCATGATGGTGCGGTGTGCTTCTTCCAAAATAGGCGGCTTGCTCTCAAGCGAGAGGCGAAGCGCCGAAGAGGCCTCATCGATAAGGTCGATCGCTTTGTCAGGAAGAAATCGCTCCGTGATGTAGCGGGTGGAAAGCTGTACGGCCGCGACAATAGCGTCGTCGGTGATGCGCACGCCGTGGTAGAGCTCGTAGCGCTCCTTCAATCCGCGCAAAATCGCGACCGCGTCCTCGACTGAAGGCTCGTTGACATAGACGGGCTGGAAGCGACGTGTGAGTGCAGGGTCGTGCTCGATGTGCCGCTGGAACTCTTTCAGGGTCGTCGCGCCGATAACGCGGATCTCGCCACGCGCGAGCGCGGGCTTTAGCATGTTGGAAGCGTCCATCGAGCCTTCGGCAGCCCCGGCTCCCACAAGTGTATGGATCTCATCGACAAAAAGAATGATCTTCCCTTCGGAGCGCTCCACCTCACGCATCACCGCCTTCAAGCGCTCTTCGAATTCGCCGCGGTATTTCGTTCCCGCGATCAGTAGGCCCAGATCGAGCTGAACGATTTCCTTCCCCTTCAGACTCTCCGGCACATCGCCCGAGGCAACACGCTGTGCAAGCCCTTCGGCGACCGCCGTTTTGCCGACACCCGCCTCGCCTATCAAAATCGGATTGTTCTTCGTGCGGCGCGAGAGGATCTGAATGACACGTAAGATTTCTGTATCGCGCCCGATGACGGGATCGAGCTTATTCTCGCGGGCACGCTCCGTGAGCGAGCGCGCAAAACGCGAGAGCGCGCGGGGTTTCTTCGGCTCCTCGGCATCGCGAATCTTCCCTTCTTTGATGTCGGTCAAGACACGCGCGAGCGCGGCACGATCGATACGAAAGCGCGCGAGCACATCGGAAGCCGGCCCGGGATGTTCGATGAGGCCGAGAAGGAGATGTTCGGGCGAGACGAACTGGTCGTTGAACGAAGCTGCGATACGCGGAGCCGCTTCAAAGACGCGCACTAATTCTGGTGTGAGATAGAGTTGGAATGAGGGAGAAACCGCGGTATTGCCCGAAGAGCCCTCAATGAGCTCCAAGACAGAGTCAGAAAGGTGGGCAACGTCGATATCCACCTGCTCGAGCATCGGCACGACGATAGTTTCCTCCTGCATGAGAAGCGCGGTAAACAAATGGAGTGTTGAGACCTGGTTGTTCCCGCGCTCGACCGCGAGCTGGTGGGCCCGCTGGATGGCTTCTTTGGCCTTGGTTGTGTAGTTGTGGAATGGTGTCATACCCGGTTAGTAGAATGTGCCTTTGCGCCAAGCGGAGGCGCGCTGGCGCGGCGTGAGCGACCAACTCTCAGCTGGTGCACTTTGGATATATTCGTTATTTGTTTTCATGATTTGTGTAAGCCTAAGGCACATTACACTACCGGGTCATACGAAAAAGCTTCAAGCTGCTTCAAAGAATACAGCAAAAAGGCTTTGGTTTCAAGCGCTACTCGGTGGCCGCAGGACTTTCTTCAGGTTGCTTCACGAGGACCGAAGTTGGCATGAAGGCTGCAGGAGAAGACGCTCGGGAAACTGAAGTACTTACACCGATAACTCCTCCTTCCGTATCTATAAGAGGGCTCCCGTCCATCACAAAGTCGGCCGAAACATTGGTATCTATGACAGCAACCCCCCCTTCATCGCGCGGGATGAGTGCGGTCACGAGACCGTCTGTAATACGTGAGATAGTTTTCCCCGAAAGAACGACGATTGTTTGCCCGAGTGTGGGAGAGCCGACCGAAAGTGTGGCAGGCGTGAATTGCACTATCTTCCCGTCCGCGGTCGTGGTAGCGGCACGCAGGGTCGCAACGCCGCTCTTCGAATCACGGGAAGCAGGCGATGCGCTGACGCGTGTGCCGTCGGCAAGGGCAATCATAATATTCTTCACCTCGCCGATAGCCGAGACATCACTGACAACATCTCCATCTGCATCAACGATAATGCCAAGCCCTAGGAAAACTGGCTCGGAAGAACTTGCGTATATGTGCACGAGGCTCGGTCGTACTTTTTCCACGGCTTTTGCGATGAGTTCAGACTCCTTCACCACGATGGTTTTCTCGGTCGTTACGACAGAAGAGGCAGTCTGACCGCTCGGCACCACCTTTTCAACGGTGCGTTCGACGATGCGATTCACCGTCTGCGCGATAGCGGGCGGCGCCTGATCCATGAGGGAGACCGTGACGATGCCAGTAGCAATAGAGGTGACAAAGCTCACCAAGAGCGTAAGGAGGACGATTTGGGATTTGGAAAGCTCCTCCATGTCCATGGCCGCAATATAGCAACTTTCCGAAACCGCGCAATTATGGGGTTTTCCCTACTATCCTTACGATCCTTGTGAGCGCCGAGACAATACTGCCTATGTCGCGCTGACGGGTATCGCGCCCCAATGATATACGGATAGTATTCGCTGCCCTCCACTCCTCTCCGCCGAGGGCAGCGACAACGTGCGAACGAGATTCTTCTCCTTCGCGGCACGCGCTCTTCGTCGAAACGGCGAAGCCTGCGTGATCGAGCGCGAGCGTCACATATTCGCTCTGAATATTAGGTATCGAAACATTGAGCATGTGCGGAAGCGAGTGCTTTAAGTCGCCGTTAACGATAAGAGACGGAATTCGTGCGGCGAGTTCGTGCGCGAGCTCGTCACGCAATTTTTTAAGTCGCTCCGTCTCAAGCTTCCTCTCATACGCCACAAGCTCGAACGCCGCGGCAAATCCCGCAGCGAGTGCGACACTCTCCGTGCCGGCGCGGAGCCCGCGTTCTTGTTTCCCGCCAAAGGTAATCGTGGCAAGTTCGACTTTGTTCGAGATATAGAGCGCGCCGACCCCATGCGGGCCATAGAGCTTGTTGCCACCGAGAGAGAGAAGGTCGACGCCGAGACTGCTGATGACCGTCGGAAGATAGAGCAGCGCCTGTCCTGCGTCGGTGTGAAATGCAATATGCCTTTTATGGTGGTCGCTAAAATTTTTCAGTACGCGGGCAATTTTTCCGAGCGGTTGAACCGTTCCGATTTCATTATTCGCCCAGCCGATAGAAACAAAAACGGTTTCGGGTCGAAGCATCCGCCCGATAGCATCGGGAGAAATTATTCCCCGTTCGTCCGGATCGACGTGCGAGACTGTTCCGCCGAGACGCTCGATCTCTGCAAAACAACCGAGAACAGAATCGTGCTCGATCGAACTTACGAGCCAATGCGTGCCAGAAAGCGACCTTCGCGTTTGCTCGAGTTTTCTCGCAAAACCAATAATCGCGAGATTGTTCGCCTCGGTAAGACCGCTGGTTATGATAAGCTCGCGCGCTTTGCAGCCCAAGGGAATCGCAATCCTCGCGCGCGAATCTTCGAGAGACTTTTTTGCCGCGACCCCTTCCGTGTGTATCGCGCCGGCATTGCCGACGAGCTGCTCCGCATCACGCATCGCGACGATCGCATCCCGTAAAACAGGCGGCGCGCTCGCGTAATCGAGATAAATCCGACGTTTGGAAAACAACATAAGAGGAGTATACTGCCGAAAACTGCCTGTATGGCAATCGCTGCAACATATGTCAAAACCAACCGCACAGGCCGAGCGTCCTCCTATCGTCGTGGTGATGGGCCATGTCGATCACGGCAAATCGACGCTCCTTGATTTCATCCGCAAATCGAACACCGTCGCAAAAGAAGCCGGCGGCATCACGCAGCACGTAGCAGCGTACGAGGTAGAGCGCCCTTCTA
The DNA here is from genome assembly GCA_016186695.1 of Candidatus Kaiserbacteria bacterium. Lineage (GTDB taxonomy): Bacteria > Patescibacteriota > Minisyncoccia > Phycocordibacterales > UBA2100 > UBA10103. The sequence continues at coordinate 22,900 of JACPLC010000003.1, forward strand.
CACGTTCAGGACAAACGAAAAGAATTACGTTTATTGACACTCCCGGACATGCCGCGTTCCAGACGATACGCGCGCGCGGCGCAAATGTAGCCGACATCGCGATCCTCGTCGTCGCCGCAGACGACGGCGTGAAGCCGCAGACGCTGGAGGCATTGCAGAGCATCAAAGGCGCAGACATCCCCTACATCGTCGCCATCAACAAGATCGACAAACCAAACGCAAACGTGGAACGCACGCAGGCATCTCTCATGCAAGAGGGCGTTTATCTCGAAAAACTCGGCGGTGACGTCCCATGGGCAGCAATTTCCGCAAAAGTTGGGACCGGTGTCGAAGAACTGCTGGATCTCATTCTTCTCGTTGCGGAAGTGCACGAATTGAAGGGTGGTGCGGAGGCACCGGCGTCGGGTTTTGTCATTGAGGCGCACCGCGATCCGAAACGGGGTCTTGCGGCAACGCTCATTATTACAAGCGGAACACTACGCTCCGGCATGACAGTCGTTGCCGGTCGCGGTATCTCCCCTGTGCGCATCATGGAAACGACGGGCGGTGTTGCTTTACGCGAGGCTTCATTTTCAACGCCGGTACAACTCGTGGGATTCGACGAGCTGCCCGACGTCGGTGCGGAATTCCTTGCATTCAAGGGAAAGCGCGAGGCAGAAGAGGCGCGCTCGGCTGCGAGCGAAACGCGTGTGAAGGAGGGAAAGGCGGCGTATATTCCCGAGGAACATCCGGCGCAATTCAGCCTCCCGCTCATCGTACGCGCCGACACCTCCGGTTCTCTTGAAGCGATAGAACATGAGACCGTGAAGCTGGGAGACGAGCATGCATCGGTGCGAATTGTGCAATCGGGAATCGGCGCCGTTTCCGAAAACGACGTGAAAGCTGCACTCGCGGGCTCTGTGCAAGCGGTCGTCATTGGCTTCAACGTGAAGGTAGACCCGATCGCCGAAGAGCATGCGCGGCAGCATATGGTGCGTGTTGAGACCTTCGACATCATCTACAAACTGACCGAGCGCGTCGAGGAACTTTTGCACCAGACTCGGCCAAAGCGTCTCGTCGAAGAAATCGTGGGTAAAGCAAAAGTGCTCAAACAATTCTCGAGCCGCAAAGATCAACACGTCGTCGGGGGCTCGGTAGCCGAAGGCTACCTTGCACGCGGTGCTTCCGTGCGGGTGCTACGCCGCAGGACGCTCATCGGCGTCGGAAAAATAAAGAACATTCAGTCGCACAAGGCAGATGTCGAACGCGTTGAGTCTGGTAGTGAATTCGGTGCTCTCATCGTAAGCCCGTTCGAGGTAGTACAGGGTGACACGTTGGAGTGCTTCACGAGCGCGATGAAATGAACATGAGCCGCAGGCACGTACAGGTGTCCGAAGAACTCGCACACATGGCCGGTGAATTTCTCGCGCGCGAGGTGGCAAATCCATCGGTCTACGGCCTCATAACCGTGACTCGCGCGGAACTCTCGGACGACTTCAGGAACGTTACCGTTTTTCTTTCGGTCCTTCCACAGACGAAGGAGAACGAGGCCATTCATTTTGCGAAGCGCGCACGAAGTGATTTCCGGAAATACGTGAAGGAGCACAGCTTTCTGCAACCCATTCCGATCATCGATTTTGAAATCGACTATGGTGAGAAAAACCGCCAGCGCGTCGACGAATTAACAAGGAAATAGGTTGAGGCCACGGCGGGACTCGAACCCGCGCATAAGAGTTTTGCAGACTCCCGTGTTACCCCTTCACCACGTGGCCGACGCGTGTACTTTAGCATAAATTGAGCTAGGATTAGCGACATTGCCGGGGTGGCGAAAATGGTAATACGCGCACGACTTAAGATCGTGTTCCGAAAGGAGTGTGGGTTCGACTCCCACCCCCGGCACATCGTTCTCAAAAATAATCCCGTCGTGTACAATCTGACAGACCGCCCGTAGCTCAACTGGTAGAGCAGCCGCCTCTTAAGCGGTTGGTTCCGCGTTCGAGTCGCGGCGGGCGGACACGAACGGAGTGAGTGCCGCTCGAGCAGTGTGCCTTCGCACACTGCGTCCCGACGAGAACGCCGGAGCGATGAGAGGCGAGCTCGCCGAGCAGCGAGGCGGTGCCCAGACCGAGGCGAGCGACGGCGAGCCGAGAGTCGAGGGAGAGTCGCGGCGGGCGGACAAGAAAACTTTTTTGCTATAGGATGAACGTCTCGGGCAGGTGGCGAAATGGCAGACGCGCTAGGCTTAGGACCTAGTCCCGCAAGGGGTGAGAGTTCGAATCTCTCCCTGCCCACACGCTATAGAAATTTCCAGACGCAATTATTATGAACCACCGGCTAATTCGTGCGAATTAGCCGGTAAGACGGCAGGCCGGCAAAACCACAATGAGACGGGTACAAATCGGCTCGAAACTCATTTTGAATTCGGGAAAAGAAAATTTTTACGCATACGAGACAAGAAATGAGGTCGGTAGTTTTTTGGGCTGAACTCTTGTAATCAATCCAACTTTGTGGCATAGTCTCGCGAGACAGTCAGACCGAGCAAACGCGCAATGGAGGTGCGAAGTGACGATGACAGAAGTGGTTGGAACCGAGCCCAAAATCGGTTCACGAGTACACGCGGACGGTCCACAGACGACGAGTCTGCTGGAAGAAATCGAAGAAGCCCTGACCAACGGCGTCATCGACTCGACACAGTTCGTCGGTCGAAGGGTACGCGTCAATGGCTATAACTATGTGCTCGAAACCACGATCTCGGGCATGCAGATTGCCATCGTTCTGCATTCGAAGTTCGCCGAGAGACCGGACCTGAAGAACGTGCGGTTCACCCTGAAGGATTCTGTCGTATCGATCGACAAGAAACGGTATCGAATGACCAGGACGATCGACCACCTCAGCTACGCTTATGGCTGGACCACGAAGAGCATGAAGGTTGATTCCGGCGATATGAAAGTTGTCTTCAAAGACGACGGCTTGGAGACCATCAAGGCTGCGTCGATGGACCTTCTTGACTAGCTGATGCTGGACTCTTGAGGCCATCAACTGGTTCTGGCTCGCGCCAAGTGCGCGGGCCTTTCTTTTTGAAAGAACAAAATTGTGCGCTTCCCTCCTTCACTAAAGCTACGGATGGGCAAAGCGCGCGCTCGAATCTAGTCCGCCAAACCTACCTGCCGCCACGTTTCACTTTTAATACGTTAGAATTACGGTATGGCCGGTTAGGACGTGATTTGAATCTATGGACTTAAAATACTTTTCAAAGAACGGGAAAATCCTACCCATCGGAGAAGCGGCGATTCCGCTTTCGAACATTGAATATCAGTACGGCTTCGGCGTGTATGAGAACATTCGCGTGAACGATGGGATTCCCTACTTTCTTGACGATCACGTAGAACGTCTGCTCGAATCTGCACGAATCATAGGCATCGCGCACAGCTTCAGTGAAGCATCTGTCCGAAAGAGTGTTACCGATCTCGTTAAAAAGAACGGCGCCGGCACACCCGCCCGACCGAATGACGGTCATTCGGGCAGGTACAACCTTAAAGTCCTTCTCATCGGAGGAAAAGAGCCCGCGCTCTATATAGTGTGTCTCAATCCCCTTTTCCCCGACAAGAAACTCTATACCGAAGGCGCAGACTTCGTCACCTACGAGTATGAGCGCCCGTTTCCCCATGCAAAGACATTGAACATGCTACAGAGCTACCTCGCATACAAGGAGGCATATGAGGCCGACTGTTACGATGCGCTCCTCATCAATGGAAAAGGCTGTATCACGGAAGGGACCCGTACCAACTTTTTCTGCATACAGGGCCGGACGCTCGTCTCCGCGCCCGAGAGCGAAATACTTCTTGGCGTCACGCGAAAGGCCGTGCTCAAGATGGCAAAGGAAAACGGATACACTCTCGAGGAGCGGGAACTTCGCTTCTCCGATGTTATACATTCCGACGGAGCCTTCGTCACGAGCACGTCCTCAAAAATTATTCCCGTCCGCTCCATCGATAAGCACGCTATCACGGTAGCGTCCAATACACTCCGAGAACTCATGGAGCTGTTCGACGAATTCCTTCAGAACTGCAAGGGAAAGCTCATCCCGTTAGAGGCAGGAAGCGATGCTTCCCGTGCGCAATGAAGTGCTGCCAATCGATCTCATCACCATTCGATACCGATATTACATTTGTAGAGTTCGTCTTCCGCAGCCTCTAACGGGACTCACTTGAAAAGGGGCGGAATGTCGATGTCCTGCCAGCGGCTCACGTCGGGATTCGCCGAAAATGCATCGAGGCCAAAGGTATTGTCGAGAAGCGCGAGGATCCCGTAGACGGATGCCATCACAAACATCCCCACGACGCCCCAGAGCATATGCTGAATGTGCTCTTCGCGGTTCGCACCCTTGTCGAGATCGAGAATGAAGCGCACGAGACCCCACACGAAGAGAAAAAAACCCGCCGTGAAGACCACGAGTATCGCGGGATTGATGATGTAGGTGACGAAATTCTCAAGAATTTGTGCGCCGCTCATCCCGTTAGTAGGTTCTGCCTGGGTTTACGACAATGCCTTTGGGAATCACAGGATCGGTCGAGGTCACTTTGAGCGTGCTCTGCAGCAAGCGGATGATGCCCCAGATACTGACCATCACGAAAATCGCAATGATGCCCCAGAACATTATCTTGAGACCTTCATTGGCATTGTCGTGGTCCAAGCTGATGAGATACTTGATGAGCCCCCAGAAGAAAACCACGATTGCAAGCGTAATAAAGAGCCCGATGACGCCGTTCAAGAAGGTGCTCGCAAGAACGAGCGTGTCTATCAGGGTCGCGGCACTCGCAATCGAGGGCAGCAGGAGCGCAAGTATCGGAAATGCGGCACGGGTGAAGCTTGCCATACGTATTAAGCAATTTTTAGATAAGTAACTAAGTACTCTCATGCTACCGAGCTTGCCCAAAAACACAATCGGTCATGCGTCAACCGTGTGGATAACGAATCGACAGCTAGCGGCGTGCAGGTGGCCTCGCGGGGGGTCTCGCGGGGGGTCTTCCGGAAGGTCTCGGAGGGGGCTTTGGCCGCGTCGCGAAAACCCGCACAACGAAGAAAACAACGGCAATAATGATAATAAAGGCGATGATCGGGAGCGCGATCGCACCGTGATGCTGGATCGCATTGACGATCGAGAGTATTACGAGAAGGACGAAAAGCATGACGACTGCCCACTCGAGCACGCGTATCGCATTGTCGCGGTACGAGGGCCACGTGTTGAAGCGTGCCACGTATACGGCAAAGGCCGTTACGAAGAGGAGAACAATGCCAGTGAGGATAAGACCAACGGCAATATGAAAGAGGCCAACAACCTGCGGGAACGTCAGCGCCGAGACACACTCCGGAAGAAGCAGCGCCGCGAGTGTACTGACGGGAAGGAGATTTTTGTTTTGCATAGCGTTCATATATTGAGTTCTCCGACAGAGCAATCGCCAAAGCTGTCGCACAGCGTCACGGCCGGCTCCCCCGAGTTTGGAGAAAACGGCGTGCCACCGAAGAGTGTGTTCTGAAGAAGCTGGATGATCCCCCATATTGAAACCATCACAAAAAGGATGACGAGCCCCCAGAAAAAAAATGATTTCTGCTTTTCGGCTCCTTTCTCATCGCCGAAGTGCGGAATGTTCGTCGCGATGCCCCAGAAATAGACGACGAGCCCGAAAATAATAAGCGTGAAAGTTGCTGTGTCGAGGATCTCGACGACATCGAACGCGAGCTCCTGAAACGTATTCGCCGCCGCGAGTGTGACTGAAGGAAGCAAGAGTATTCCCGCCATACTCCATACCCTATACTCCATACTTACTATCTGCCGGTAAGCTGCGAGACCGTGCCCGCGATCAGCGTCGCAAGGATCCATGCGCCGAGGATGAGGAGCGCGCCGATAACGACGTAGAAAAAATTGAGCTTCGCCTTCTGAAGCTTGTCCTGATTCCCCTGCGCGGTGATGAAGTAAAAACCGGAGATGACGAGAAAGAGCGTAATGATAGGAAGCGCGATCATTGCGAGCGCTTTCAAGGCACCCGCGATGAACTCAGGAATGCTGCAAAAATTGAGAGGGTTTTGGAGAAGGGAGCCTGAAGTGGTATGGCACGCGGCCTCGGCGATGAGCGTAGTAGAAGCGAAAAGGAGCACCGCGACCGAGTGAGCGAAAATCAAGTATGTGATGCGTCGTATCATTGTCCGATCGCTTGCGCGAGTTCCTGATTCGCGCGGCCGATAGCTTCCGTGAGTCGCGCCGAGCCGGTGGTCACGCTCTCAATCATACCGCGAAAGACCCCCTCCGTCTTTTCCGGATCGGGATCGATCCACGAACGCGCAATGAGGGCCTGCCCCTCAAAGAGCACATTTTCACCTTCAAGTGTCTCCGAGAGCACGTCGCGCCGTGCGGAGGGAATCCCGAGCGCAACCGTGAGTGCACGTGAGACTGTTGCATCGGCAATCAAGGCCGCAATCGTCATCGCGCCTGCAGGATTCCTGCTCGTGCGCGAGACCGCAAGTGCGTACACGTGCGCCGCGTTGGTCGCCCGTGTTCCCACCCTGCTCTGCGGCACTGCAGCTCCCGCGAAGTTGAGGTTTGGATTCCCGCGCACGAGTGACGTCGCCTCCGAGCCGTAGCCGAGGTAGAGCGCAAGATCGCCTGCTGAAAATTCTGCCCGAGAGCCGGGAAGCGAACGGTTCCATGAGTAGTGTACCTTCGAAGGATCGGCAAATTCCGTGTAGAAACGCAGAGCCGACTCCGCTGCCTGCGAGGGCGAGCCCGCGACACGAAGCGAGAGCGCAGGAACGAGGCGGCCGGTGCTGTCGAGCTGCGTGATCGAGCCGCCCGCCTGCTGTATCAGGAGTGTTATGATGTCTTTTGCATGGTCGACATTCGCGTACTCGCCAAATGAAATAGCGGAGCGGACGATCGTACCGGGATCATCCTTCTTGGTTACCTTCTTTGCAAAATCTGGCACATCTTCCCAGTACACCGGCGGCTTCGCAAATCCTGTGGCAGCAAGAATATCGCGGTTCCAATAGAGAATGAGCGGATCGACGGAGAGCGGAATGCCAAGCACTCCTTCCGGCGCAAGGTAGGGATTCGCTGCTTCCACGAACGTGTCCTTGAATTTTGATTCTGAAAGAAAGCTGTAGGGAACAGGAACGACTTTTCCCTTGTCGCGTATCGCGTAATCCTGCCGTAAAAGGAAGAGATCGGGCCCCGTGCCGCTTGCGAGCGCTTCGGTGAGATCTGTCTCAAACGTCGCCGGATCTTTTTGCACGTATGTTATCTGCGAGAGCCTGCCGTCGTTTTCCGATGCCTGCCTCAAGACGACCGCAAACGCGTTGGGTTCCAACGTTCCCCAGATTGTTATGGGGCCGATAGAATTTCTCGCGCCAGCGCCGACGAAGAGCGCGAAAATGAGCATGCCCGAAATTGCGAGCGCTCCGAATACCGAAAGCAGGATTATCTGAAAGACAGAGAGACTTTTCATACGCGTGGGGGAATCGGAACGGGCCGGAGAATTAAACCATAGTGATGCGCACCTGCGACAAATTCCCTTTCGAGCGCGAGGCCAGCCTTTTGGCAAAGTTCGAGCGTGGCTTCTCTTCCGACAACGTCTTCTTGTATCGGTCCCATCCCGCCGAATGATTCGGACCAGTCGATGATAGCCACGCGGCCGACAGGCTTTACGATTCGCCGCGCTTCACGAAGTATGGGGGTCTTGTCCGGCACTTGAAAGAGAAGGTTCGAGATAAGCACAAGATCTATCGAGCTGTCGGCAAGCTTCGAGGCGCGCGGGACCTCGAGATCCGCCCAGATTACCTCGACGTTTTTGTAGCCGTGGCGAGCTGCTTCGTTGTGGATCCGACGCAAGAGCTCGCGCTGCACATCGATCGCATACACGGCTCCGCTACCTTCGAGTCGCTCTGCGATCAGAAGTACGTACGCGCCACTGCCTGCGCCAAAATCTGCAACACGCATGCCGCTTTGTAATCCAAGCGCGGCAACATTGCTTCGCGGGTGCGCAAAGCCTTCCGTTTTCAACGGTACATGACGTGCGACCTGTTGCATCGAACACATTATAGCCGAGCTATCGAGCATTAATCGTTTCTTTATACACATATTATGGATGTCGGACATCCATAATATGCTACGCTCGCTCTATGGAGTTGTATCATGTGTTGAACAGAGGAACCGAGAAACGCGACATATTCATGGACGATCGCGATCGAGCGCGCTTCGTGCATGACCTGTTCGAATTCAACGACACAAAACCCGCGAGCAACGTCGCATATTCATTCAAAAGAAATATGGATGTCGGACATCCATATATTGAGCGGGAGCGAATCGTCGATCTTCATGCATGGTGTCTAATGCGCAATCACTATCACCTTCTAATCTCCGAACGAATGGATGGTGGTACCACCACGTTTATGCGAAAGCTCAACACTGGATATACCAACTATTTCAACGAGCGGTACAAACGCAGCGGCGTGCTTTTTCAGGGAAAAACAAAGAAAGTTCTCATCCATTCACGAGCACATTTTTTGCATGTCATCCACTACATTCACCTAAATCCCCTGGACTACGTTTCAAGCGCACGGGAGTGGCGAAACGGCCGAGTCGCTGACGCCGCGACTGCAAAGAAACGTCTTGAACAGTATCGCTGGAGCAGCTTCTTGGATTATTCCGGAAAAAAGAATTTCCCCTCTGTCCTATACCCCGACTTCTTTCGGGACGCCATCGGCGACGTGGGAAAGAAGACTCTGGAGTATCTCGGCAAGCCGCGTAACGCGCTTGACGATACGTTGCCTTCCCGATTTCTCGAGTAAAATTATGTATGTTATGGATGTCGGACATCCATAATATATACTGTGGAATATATAGAAACTCTGCGAAGACTATTCTGATGGGAAATCGGTGTTCACCTTGGACGACCTCTTTTAATTTTGTCCTGTATAACTTTGAGTGTTCTATCATTAAACGTTTTATACCTTCCTCCCCCTCCTGTAAGATAATATGAAAGTGCCCCGGGCTTTCTGTGGTTACTTTTAGCAATATCGCTCGCGGTCATTGAACCCGAGAGCGCTTGTGCAAGAATACGGAGCACTTCTTCCAAAAGGACAGGGTGTCCATGGGCTCGTGCGCGCGAATCTGCCGTACCGGGCGCTCTCCACAAGAATGCTGACGGAATACAACCTTCAGTGAATATTTCTTCAGGCGTAAGTCCGCTTAATTGCTCAATCTCAGCAAGAGATTTCTGAATTCCCGGAAATCGATCAAGGTGACGAAAAGGAAACGTTTCGCGCTGGTGATTTGCAAGTCTGAGAGCATCTTTAAATGCGGGAGAGCCCATTCCTCTAAGTTTGCCGGCTCCTTCATTTTCACCAAAAAATTGCTGCCTTTCCTCCGCTCGAACACCCAATAGATGCAGATTCGCGTTGCGTACCAGAGTCTCTCTTCCCCGCGCTTGCAGGGGAATGTCGGTAAATAATCCCGCAGGATTTTTCTCCGAATTGTAGAGTCTGGAATTCAGCGAAAATCGGCCGAGGAACAGTTCGGGAACCGCGGGATCCTTCGCCTCGCATAAGTAGCAAACCGCTTTTGGGACCATCAAACTCTGTCCCCGCGCGACAAGTTCGTGCACAGGTTTGTCGAGGCCAAGTATTTCCTCTTCAGTAAGAGCTGCAATTTGTTCCGGACCAACCGTGAGGACTTTCCCTCGTAATGCCTGATCAATTGTTTTTGGTTTCTCAGGTGAAGACATGGCAGGTTGACTTACACGGTACTTTCTTCAGCTTCGAAGACGACAAACGAGGCGACGGAGTCGCCTTCGCGCATTTTCATGACGCGGACGCCCTGCGTCGCGCGGGAGAGTGTTGGAATTTCGTCGAGGCCGGTGCGGATAGTCTGCGACTTTTTGGACATCGCGACCAATTCTCCGCCACCGAGAACGACGACTGCACCCACGAGCTGCTTGGTCTTTGCAGTGATCGACATCGTCTTGATGCCGGAGCCGCCCCTACCTTGCACCTTGTATTCATCGAGTTTCGTCTTCTTGCCGTAGCCGGTGGAAGAGAGTACAAGCAATTCACCTTTCGCCCCCTTCGGCACGACACCGGTGCCGACGATCTCATCGCCCTTCCCAAGCTTCATGCCGCGCACGCCGGCGGCTTGCCGTCCCATCTCGCGCACACTCTTTTCATCAAATCTGATGGATTGTCCCTTGGCGGTCACCAAGACGACCGAATCGCCTTTGTGCACAAACGCTGCCGAAATCAGCGCATCGCCTTTGTCGAGACCGATCGCGATAAGGCCGCTCCTCCTGACTTCGTGAAATTTGTTGGCCGCTACTTTCTTCACGGTCCCGCGCTTCGTCGCCATCAGAAGCGAGAGGCCTTCGACTGCTTTCTTTTCCTTCGGCATCGCCAAAATCGAGGTCACATTCTCGTCCTGCTCGAGTGAGAGAAAGTTCATGATTGATTTTCCTTTGGTCGCCCGTTTCCCTTCCGGTAGCTCGTACATCTTGAGCTGGTAGACCTTGCCGCGATCAGAGAAAAAGAGAAGGTCCGAGTGTGCAGAGGCGGTAAGGAACTGCGTCACGAAATCCTCTTCTTTCGTGTCGAGATCGACGACACCCACACCGCCGCGCTTCTGGCGCCGGTACTCGGCCGGATTGGTACGCTTGATATAGCCGCCCTGCGTGAGGACGACGACATAATCTTCATCTGCGACGAGGTCTTCCGCGGAGAGAAGTTTGGCCGGACGCTTCACGATTTTTGTGCGACGATCATCTCCGTACTTCTCTATCACCTCGCGGATCTCCTTCTTGATGAGCTCGAGAAGCTTCTTCTCGCTCTTTAAGAGCGCCGAGAGCTCCTCGATCAAGGCCTGCACCTCTTTCAATTCGTCCTCGATCTTTTTGCGCTCAAGGCCCGCAAGCTTTTGCAGGCGCATGTCGAGAATCGCGTTTGCCTGCCGCTCGGAGAATTTGAATGTCTTCATCAAGCTTGCACGGGCGTCGTCCACGTCTTTGCTCTTCTTGATGAGCTTGATGATTTCGTCTATATGATCGAGTGCTTTCTTAAGACCAAGGAGAATGTGTTCACGTTCCTGTGCGCGCGCAAGATCAAACTTCGTCCGTTTGGTAACGACTTCGCGGCGAAATGCGATGAAGTATTCGAGGAGCGCTTTGAGCGCGAGCGTCTGAGGTACGCCGTCGACGAGTGCAACGATATTGTAGTGGAAGGTTTCCTCGAGCTGGGTATGTTTGTAGAGATAGTTCAAGACCGTTTGTGCGTTGGCATTGTTTTTGAGTTCAACCACAACACGGATATCTTTCGTCGACTCGTCGCGGATGTCGCGGATGCCTTCCAGTTTTTTCTCGTGCACAAGGTCTGCGATCTTTGTGAGAAGGTCGGCCTTGTTCACGCGGAACGGGATCGAGGTGATGACGACTTGATAGTCGCCCTTTTTACCTTCGACAATCTCCGCATCGCCACGCACGACGACGGGCCCGCGGCCTGTTGCGTAGGCATGCGCAATGTCTTTCTGATTGAAGGCAATGCAGCCGGTCGGAAAATCCGGCCCCTGCACGAAGGAGAGAAGCTCCTCGGTCGTCGCTTCGGGATTTTCAATGAGATGTACGGCGGCCTCGCACACTTCGCGCAGGTTGTGCGGCGGAATGTTGGAAGCCATGCCGACCGCGATCCCCAGCGTGCCATTCAATAGGAGGTTCGGTATCGCCGCGGGCATCACCGATGGTTCCTGTTTAGTGTTGTCGTAGTTGGGGCGAAACGCCACCGTTTCTTTTTCGATGTCGTGCAGGAGCTCTGCGGCGAGGCGTGACATCTTCGCCTCTGTGTAGCGGTATGCCGCGGGCGCGTCGCCGTCGATGGAGCCAAAGTTGCCCTGCCCGACGATAAGCGGGTAGCGCATCGTGAAATCCTGCGCCATTTTCACCATCGCGTCATAGACGGCTGCGTCGCCGTGCGGGTGGTACTTGCCGATAACGTCGCCCACGACCGTTGCCGATTTGCGCGTCTTTGCAGAAACGGTGAGCCCTGCCTCCTGCATCGCGTACAAAATACGCCGGTGCACTGGCTTCAAGCCGTCGCGCACGTCGGGGAGCGCACGCGCCGTGATGACGGACATCGCGTAATCGAGATAGCTCTCCCGCATCTCTATGGAGATGTTTCGCGGGACTATGCCGCGCGCGCGGAGGGGCGCGGAAGCATCAGCTGGTTTGTCCTTTTCGCGCGCCATGATTTACGCTTAGTATAGCAGAAAAATGCCTACATTGCAGCTCCGATATCGCTCAAAAACCGCTCTACTGCGGGCTCGTTTCGTAGCCACCAAACGAGGACGAGTCGCCTCCCGATGTGTCCTCGTATGCAGGGACAGGCTGATACTGCTGCGAGGATTGATTCCGAGCCTCCATGAGCGCATCAACATCGCTGAACGACTCCATCAATTCAGCTTGGGCATCACGCACCGTAGAAAAATTGAACTCGTCCTGTGCCCCGCCACCGAGTTGCTGCAGCTGCGCGCCACGCTGAATTTTTCTGAAAAAGAAAAACCCCCACCCGACGAGAAGTATCAATACAACCGCAACCGCGATCCCGCCCGCCACAGCTTTTTTCTCGTCCTTCGACTTGTCCTTAAGATTGTCGACAGTTTTTTGTATCACCATAGTCAGGATGAAAGTACCACGACCTCGCTTTCTTTGCCGACGACATCGCGCGGCTTCAGCGTAAGCTTCTCGACAGGCTTCGCTTCTTCACCTGCTTCTTTCAAAAATTGTTTCAACGCTTTGTCGTCATACAAAACAGGAACAACGATCTTCGCTTCGAGTTTGACGGCAAGTTTCTGGGCTTCAGAGGGTGAGAGTGCGCCTGCGCCACTGACTGGAATGATGAGAATGTCGGGCGCGTCCATCTCCAATATTTCCGAAGGGAGATCGAGGTCGCCGAGCGCGCCGAGGTACATGACGGAAAGTCCGTCGAAGTGGACCGAATACACAGTATTTGTGCGCGCCTCGCCTCCGTACTTCGAGCCCGAAGGGAAACCGGTCGCCGTAATGTCCTTCACCTCATATTCGCCCGGACCCGCGACCACGAACGGCTGTTTATCTCCACGTCCAGCTTCCTCCACACCATTCATGTCGGGATGATTGAGCGAGATGAATGCGATATCGGCACCGAAATTTGTCTGCTTAAAATTCTTTGAGCCTTTCGAGATGGGCCCGAAGACGAGCGTCGTATCCCCTGCCTGTGCCCGTACGCATGCACCTTCATGGAACGTCAAAATCATGCGCATAGTATACATCCACGTGCGCGGGATTGACGAACACCGTGGCAGGTTCATAGTGAATGGAGTACCTGGTGGAGAGACCCATCACCCAACAGGAATGTACCAACGATGGGAGGAAACACTGGAGGCCGCTATGAAGTCGCGTCTCCTTGTCGGAATACTGACACTCTTCTTGACTCCGTCGACTACATTGGCAGAAGAGAAGGGCATACCAGTTCACGGCTACTTCTATATTTCGGGCGACGAGTGGGCAACGTTTTCGGCCACGGTCGAGACAAATTCACCCCGCGAAGCACTCTGGGGTGGAATGTTGACTATGCGTGGGTTTGCCGAGTGGACTCGAGAGGCAAAACGACTCGCAGGAACCGTCATCCTGCCTGGAGGAGAACGTCTCGTCACGTACTCCGCCGACAGTAGGAACAACCTCGCCGGCATCAAGGATCCTGCCCCCGCCGAAACATCGGAACACAAATTGAGAAATTTTGGGGCAGTTCCGATCTTCAACTTCAAATGACGGCGGCTCAATCTTGCGAACCCCGGCACTTTTGCTGGGGTTCATCATTTGCATTTTCCCGATCTCTACTATATATTGTGCGGGCGCCTAAGGGCGTATTTTAGTAGAGTCTATTATAAAGAGCGTTCGGTAAGACTTCCCTGCAGAGAGTCACAGTAGCGTAGGCAGGATAGTCCGAGCGCACAGAAGCATGAGTTCAACAGCAGTCGAAGAAAAGAAGGTCGTTACGAACGAGGAAAACGAAACCGAAGCGGCTCCCAAAAAGGAAGGGCCGATGGCGGAACTTTTGAATTCGGTCGGGAAGCCTCCGGTCGTTGACGACGTGGTCGAAGGACCGGTGGTGGCAGTCGGCCGCGCACGTGTCTTTGTCGATTTGCATCCCTTCGGCACCGGCATCATTTTCGGCCGCGAATATCTCTCGGCGCGCGAAACTCTAAAAAACGTCAACCTCGGCGATACCATCACGGCGAAGGTGGTCGGGACGGACAATGTGGAGGGATACATCGAGCTTTCACTCCGCGAGGCACGGCAAGCGCTCATCTGGAACGAAGCAGAGGGCGCAATGCAGAAAAAGACCGTCTTCGAACTTCCGGTTGCCGAAGCAAACAAGGGCGGGCTCATCATTCAGTGGAATGGTTTACAGGGATTTCTCCCCGCCTCGCAACTTTCTCCCACGCATTACCCGCGCGTTCCCGACGGAGATAAAGACAAAATATTTGCCGAACTGAAAAAACTTGTGGGCACCAAACTTGAAGTTGCGATTATTACCGCGAGCCCCAAGGAGAACAAACTTATCTTCGGGGAAAAAGGGGCAGGTGGAAGCGAGCGCGCATCGCTCGTGGAGAAATACCACGTGGGCGATGTCGTCGAAGGCGTTGTCACCGGAGCAACAGAATTTGGTGTTTTCGTGAAGCTCGAGGAAGGGCTGGAGGGCCTCGTACACATTTCAGAAATGGATTGGGCGCTCGTCGAAAATCCGAAGACACGCTATCGCGTGGGCGAGGGCGTGAAGGTGAAGGTCATTGAGATCAAGGAAGACAAAATTTCACTCTCCATCAAAGCGCTTGTTGATGATCCGTGGAAAGCGGCAGCAGCAAAATATCACAAGGATCAGAAAGTGGATGCCGTCATCATTAAATACAACAAGCATGGCGCACTCGCCTCAATAGAAGAAGGTGTCGCCGGTCTCGTGCACATCTCCGAATTTGCAAACGAAGAAGACCTACGCTCAAAACTCGAGCTGGGAAAGGTATATCCATTCACCATCACCTTCTTCGAACCAAAAGATCGCCGGATGACTCTCAAACCAGCTGGGTAATCCTTCCACTCCCACTCCCCGGCACCGCGAAATGTGCGCGGCAGGTTGTGAGCCGTCTTCTCGCAGCGCGTCGGCGCGAGAGGGAGCGCCGTGCGAGCACGCACGGACGCGACGGCGAACACCTGCTGCGGGCGTTTCGCGGTGCTAATTAAACTTATTCATCGCTCGTTCACGGCCATCGCGCACGATTGTTTCGAGTGCATCCGCGACCCGTTTGAAAACTGGCTTCAGTGTGGCGAGCTCGTGTGCACGAAACTTCGTGAGAATAAAATTGTTGACCACCTTCTTCCCTTCCGGTTTTCGCAGAGTACCGGTTGCCGTCGATGGCGAGACGCCGATACGCACGCGGGTAAACTTCTGCGTCTTCACCGAGCGAATTATCGACTCAAGTCCCTTGTGTCCACCGCTTCCACGGTCAAATGAGATCTTTATCTTGCCAAGCGGCAGATCCAGATCGTCATGCACGACCACCATCCGCTCGGCCGCTTTCTGATTTTTGACGTATTTTGCGAGGGCTGTGCCTGATTTATTCATAAATGTGTCGGGAAGCACCAAGGCAACGGCTGTTTTGCCCACCATGCCGCCCCCCGTGATCGATTTTTTCGCTTTATCCGGCTTAAAGCCGTTCAATCCCGCAGTTTTTGCGAAAAATTCGACCGCCATACGGCCGCAATTATGCCGCGTCGAGTCATATTCCTCTCCCGGATTCCCCAAACCGACGATGACCCAAGCCATAACGCGCCATTCTATCAGAAAATTTCCTTATTACCTCACCCAAAGCATGCAAATGAGGCGCGATGTGGCGGCTGGAGACTCTCGAGTTCGGCGGAACGAGAGCGGAGAAATTTTTCAGCAGAAAAATTTCGTACTCCAGCCGCCATTTCGTGCCGAAGCTACATGCAACACTCCCCCCGCTTGGTGTCAATGCATGCGGGAGAGTAGAATGCCGCGATGGAACATCCCGTGATGAAGGGAAACACATCACCGGAGACTCAAAAAAAGAATTCGCAGGGCTCACTCTTGGGTTATACAGTTGTCGCGCTCGGCCTTGCTCTCTTTATCCGTTTTTTTGTCGCGGCGCCGTACGTCGTTTCGGGCGCTTCGATGGATCCGGGCTTTGAAGACTGGCACTACCTCATTATTGACCGTATCTCGTACGATATCGGCGACCCACAAAGGGGCGACGTCATTGTTTTCGACCTTCCGCAAGAGGGCGGACGCTCACTCATCAAGCGTGTTATCGGCATCCCTGGAGAAACCGTCATTCTCAACGGGCAGAGCGTGACCATTGTGAACGAAAAACACCCGAAAGGATTCACTCTTGAGGAACCCTACCTCGACCCCAAGAATCTCGAAGGCTCAAACGACATGCGTGTCACGCTCGGGGAGGATGAATATTTCGTGCTCGGCGACAATCGCCGTGTTTCGGCAGACTCGCGCATCTGGGGAACGCTTGCCCGCGAGAACATTGTCGGCCGCGCACTCATCCGTCTCTACCCGCTCGATCAAATCTCACTCCTGCCCGGAGAAGCGCGGTACGAAGAATAAATCCGAAGTACGAAATCCTAAACTCGAAACAAATTCGAAATATGAAATTCGAAATCAAAAACGAAATGCCGAGTTCGTTTCGAACTTTGAATTTGAAAATTTGTGCTTGTTTAGGATTTCGAGTTTAGGATTTAGAATTTTTATGCTTCGGCTCAAAGACACGCAGTATCAGAGTACGGCATTATTTCTCCAGTCCGCTATCGCGATCGCGGAATATTTCGGATTCACTCCGCTCGAAGAAATGCCGCGTAGAGACCCTTCCCAGATCAGAGAAATGCGCCGGAGAGCGCGCACAAACGAAAAGGAAATCTCTTTCGCACGCAAGGAGGAGCGACCGCTTGCGGGAGTGGCAAAACGCTGTGCTCTGCTTGCGCGCCCTTCCGAAGAATCGCTTCTCGTGTGGCGCATCAGCAAAGATACGAAAGGAAACGTCCCAACGGTCTCGCTCGAGCTTCACATCATCGGCACGCAATCTGCGATTGCAGAAGCACTCCTCATTGTGATTGCCAACTCGATCGCGCGGGAAGCCGGAGCGCCCGAGCGCGTGCTCTCGATCAACAACATTGGTTCGCCCGAATCGTCGGGGCGCTTCGTGCGCGACGTTGCGACTTTCCTACGCAAACATATCGAATCGATATCCGCAACCTTGAGGCCGCGCGCGGCCACTGACCCTCTTGGAACGTTGATTGCGCTTATCGAGCGCGGCCATCCTGTGGTTCCGCGCTCGCCACAACCGATGGAGTACCTTACCGAGGAAGAGCGCCGGAAGTTCTGGGAACTGCTCGAGTACCTCGAGATGTTCGGGCTCCCCTACGAGCTTAGCCCGAGCGTTTTGGGAAGCCGCGATTGCTGGGCACATTCACTCTTCCAGATCTCCGTTATTGATCCTGAGAGCCACTCGCGGGTACCGATTGCGTTCGGCGGTCGCTACGATCCGCTCGCAGCGCGTTTTGCCGCCGCGCCGCTTCCCGCCTCGATGATCGCGATCACCTGCGAGATACGCGGCAAAGTCCGCGTAAAGCGCGAACCCATGGCCACCCCTTCCATCTACTTCGCACACCTAGGCGCGGAAGCGCGCCGCCGCTCGCTTTCTGTCTTGGAGAGCCTGCGCGAAGCCGGCATTCCTGTGCGGCACGGGCTCTATCACGAACGCATCGGAGAGCAGATGGCGGCGGCACGCCGACACGCCGCTCCCTGCGTCCTTATCATGGGACACAAAGAAGCAGTCGAGGGAACGATCCTCGTGCGGGAGGTCGCGACAAATTCGCAAGATGCGATCCCGCTCCCGGAGCTCACCGGCTATTTGAAACGCAGGAGATTTGCCTCTGTCGCCTGACACCGCCGGTTTGCAAAATTGGGGTTGCCTATAGCTCTTTCCTCTGCTACACTCCCGCGACATGAGTGTTAATGCAGAGGTCCAGAAGAGCGGGAACGAAACCGCGATTTCCATCATCCGGAAATTCAGCCGCCGCGTGCAGGGCGCCGGCGTGATGAAAACAATGCGCGATCGTCGCTACTTTGCGCGCGACACTTCCAAGATCGTAAAAAAGAAACGCGCGCTTAAACTCCTGAAACGCCGCGCCGAATATAAACAGCTCGTCAAGGAAGGAAAGATTGCTGAGGCGCCCGTGCGCGGACGCCACGGCCCTACAAGAGATTCTTCGCAGCGGCTCGGCGAAGGCACTCCTATTGCACGTTAGAGATGCGTCGTTCCCCGTCGGTCGAAGTGAGAAACATGATCCGCGGCACCGTGCCGCGGATCCCGTTTGAGAAAATCGCACGTAAAATCCTCGGGAGGCACTACCAGCTCTCGCTTGTTATTTGCGGCGATTCGCTCGCGAAGAAAATGAACCGTGCATATCGCAAGAAAACGTATGCGGCAAACGTGCTTTCTTTTCCACTCGATAAAAACGAAGGGGAGACTTTTTTGAACATCCACGCAGCTCGGCGGGAAGCAAAAATATATGATGTTAGCCTTCGGGCCCGCCTCACGCTCCTTTTTGTACATGCGTGCCTGCATCTCAAGGGCATGCGACACGGGCAAGCAATGGAACGGAAAGAACAGCAGTTCCTAAAACTGTTTGTCTAAACTATCCCCGCTTGTCCCTGTTTCTCGGGCAAAACGGCGCGGTACAATAACGCTAATGCGTAAGATCTATACCGGCATCGATATCGGCACCTACCACGTGAAAGTCGTGATCGCCGCTGCCGGCGAATCGCCCGAGCTCCCTATGCAGATCCTCGGCACCGGTACCTCGAATTCAAAGGGCATGCGGCATGGCTATATCATCGACACGAGAGAGGCGACCAAGAGCGTCCGCGAGGCACTGCATCGCGCGGCAAGTCAGGCGAAAGTACGCGTGCGAAGAGCACGCATCGCGCTCGGCGGGGTGGGGCTCGATGAGGTGCGCTCGACCGGCGAGGTAACGCTCACCGCCTCCGGCGGTATCGTCACGGAGCACGAGATGGAGCGCGCGCTTCGTGAGAGCGAGAAGCGCGCGTCGTCGAAACTCACCAACCGTACTGTCCTGCACACCATCCCGCTGGAATTTCGCGTAGACGGCACGAAAGTCTTCGGAAAGCCGCAGGGCCTGCAAGGCACGAAGCTTTCGGTGGACGCTATTTTGATTACGATTTTGACCCACCACCACGATGACCTCGTCGAGGCGGTTGAAAATGCGGGAGTCGAAGTGGATGGCATCATGGCAGCGCCTCTCTCGGCCTCGCTCGTAACGCTCACGAAGGCCCAGAAGACAGCGGGAGTCGTGCTTGCAAACATCGGCTCGGAAACATTCTCTATCGCTGTTTTTGAGAACGACGTTCCGATCTCGATCAAAGTATTTCCCGTTGGCTCTTCCGATATCACCAACACGATTGCGCTTTCGCTGCGAATCCCGCTGCCGGAAGCGGAACAAATGAAGCGCGGCGCGGTGACGGGAAGTGATGTGCCGCCACGGCAAATGCTCGGGATCGTCTCGACGCGTTTGAAAGATATGTTTGCGCTCGTGAACGCGCATCTCAAAGAGATCGGCCGCCTGCGCCTCCTTCCGGCAGGCATCGTTATCACCGGCGGTGGCTCCGGCCTTTCGGGCGTCTCCGACGTCGCACGGGCAATTTTGAAACTTCCCTCACAGGTTTCCCAGATAGGCTACCTTCCGCGATCTTCTTCTGTCGACGCAACATGGGCTGTCGCCTACGGTCTCTGCCGCTGGGCATATGCCGAAGAAGTCGCCGGAAGCGGACACACACTCGGCGAGATAATCGAGAACGCGTGGGACTCGGTGAAGCAGGCCGTACGCTCTCTTCTTCCATAAAACGCAAATAAGCGAGATAACAGAGACACAAAAGTGTCAAGTTTGTGCTTTTCTCGAAAGTGATACTATTGCCCCAATATGCCCCGCACACGAAACGGCATAACTTCGTCACTCGCAGGGGCAGCGGGGATGAACGTCGATTTTATTACCGGACAGACTAAGCTTTACGGAGCGGCATCCATGATGCCGTTTCGTGTGTAGGGTATGACCAAGCAGGTGAAGCCCGATGTGGAGTCGTTCGCGAGAATTCGGGTTGTGGGAGTCGGGGGTTCGGGCGGAAATGCGGTCAATCACATGGTCGCAAGCCATGTGCTGGGCGTTGATTTCATTGCGGTCAACACCGACGGTCAGGATCTCCACAAGAATAAATCGAAGCGCAAGATCCACATCGGGAAAGCCCTCACGCGTGGATTAGGCACCGGCATGAATGTCGATTTGGGGAAGCAAGCCGCCGATGAGACACGCGAGGAAATTCAGGACGCGATAAAAGGCTCCGATATGGTCTTCGTGACCTGTGGCATGGGTGGAGGCACGGGCACCGGCGCGGCACCCGTCGTCTCAAAGATCGCGCGCGAAATGGGAGCGCTTACCGTCGGTGTCGTCACCAAACCCTTCAGCTTCGAGGGAGCGCAGCGTGCGAGGCTTGCCGAGCAGGGTATTTCAGAACTCCGGAAAGCCGTCGACGCTGTCATCGTCATTCCCAACGATAAGCTCCTCTCTATCGTCACACGCGAAACGGGGATAAAGAATGCCTTCGCGATGTGCGACGACATCTTGAAGCAGGCGGTGGAAGGAATCTCCGACATCATCACGCAAACGGGCATCATCAACGTCGACTTCGCCGATGTCCGCGCTGTCATGCAAAACGCAGGGAGTGCTCTCATGGGCATCGGCACAGGGATCGGCGAGAAGCGCGCCGAGCTTGCCGCGCGTGCCGCAATCAATTCTCCGCTTCTCGATGTTTCGATCCACGGCGCAAAAGGCGTTCTCTTCTCGATCGCAGGCGGCGAGGATTTGGGAATGCTCGAGGTGCAGGATGCCGCCAACGTCATCACCGAGGCAATCGATCCGGATGCGAAGGTCATCTTCGGCGCGGTTACCGATCCCTTGCTCAAGAAAGGCGCGGTACGCGTGACGGTGATAGCGACAGGTTTCCCCGAGGCAGGAGCGTCGCGGGCATCACTTTTCGGAGGCGGCGCGCAACGCTTTACCACGAAGAAAGAGGCTGACGTCCCACCCGCAACAACACGCGATCGTGATGAAAAGAAGAATGAAAAATCTGCGCACACCGATAAGCCGAAAGCCAAAGAGCCAGTACGCGTTGCTGCAGAAGACGAAGACGAAGGATGGGGCGGCTTGCCGTCGTTCCTCCGGAGAAAGTAGAATTAAGAATAAGGAATAAAGAATGATACGTTATAATGTCGTATCGACTTTTCTATTCTTGATTCCATGCCTTACGATCTCATAATTGTCGGTGGTGGTCCTGCGGGAGTCGCCGCGGCAGTCTATGCTGCGCGCAAGCGCCTGAAAACCCTGCTCGTCGTTGATGAGTGGGGTGGGCAGAGCAACGTTTCGCTCGACGTGCAGAACTGGATCGGTACACCCTCCATCTCCGGATTGGATCTTGCGAAAAATCTCCGCTCTCACGTGGAAGCATACAAGGATGGCTACATTGAGATTGTCTCTCCGGCGCGCGCCGCTTCTCTTGATACTGCGACGGAAAAGATAACGGTGACACTCAAGGATGGCTCAAAAAAAGAGACGCGCGCGCTCCTCGTCACAAGCGGCGCGCGCCGGCGCGCGCTTGATATTCCGGGTGCCAAAGAATACGACCAAAAGGGCCTTACCTACTGCGCCTCTTGCGATGGCCCCTTATTTGCCGACAAAGATGTCGCGGTGATCGGCGGCGGAAATGCCGGATTTGAAACAGCACTCCAGCTCCTCGCATACTGCAAGAGTGTAACCCTCTTGCACCGCGGAGACGCCTTCAAAGCCGACGAGATAACGGTGAGCGCAGCAACGGCGCACAAAAACATGCGCGCACTTTTGAATGCCGCTCCGACAGAAGTCATCGGAGAGACCTTTGTGACCGGCTTGAAATGGAAAGACGGAAAGACCGGCAAAGAAGAATTGCTGCCAGTGGAGGGAATTTTTGTCGAAATCGGGCTTTTACCGAATACGGAGTGGATAGGAGACAAACTTGAGATGAACACCGTCAAACAAATAAAAGTTGACCCGAAAAACCAGCGCACCTCGCACCCGCGCGTATGGGCGGCGGGCGACGTCACCGACGGCCTCTACCATCAGAACAACATCGCCGCCGGCGACGCCGTCAAAGCCCTCGAGGACATCTACATGTCTTTGCACAGGACTTGAAAATGAAGACCGCCCGGAAGAGCGGTCTCCGAGCGGTTGCTGGATTTGGACTTATCCTTTGGCCAACTCAACTGTAAGCACTAGCGCCCAGATTGTTGCTGCGCGGGCATTTGGGTCATTCGGGTGCGGCCTCGGATTCGGGCCACTGCGACAGACAACCGTGTCGCCGTTGATGGGAGCCGGAACCTTCTCGCCGACAAACGGACGCCGAATCTTGCCATTCTCGTATACGCCCATGACAGAAGCAGGAAGAAAAACCGTAACCCCGTCGGGAGATGTCGCAAGCCCGTAACCCTTGCCTGCATCAAAGAACCTGACTGCACACCTCTCAAGATCGTCAGCCATGACGAAACTCCTGATGTTTGAGAAAACAATAACTGCAGTGCGAGCAGATACTAGCTGTTATGAAAAAAAATCAACTTTATCTGGCTTCAGTGCCTGAAATGGCGGACGCCGGTGAAGACCATTGCCATGCCGAATGTGTCGGCGGCGTCAATTGAGTCTTGGTCTTTTTGTGAGCCGCCGGGCTGGATGATTGCCGTTGCGCCTGCCGCGTGTGCGGCTTCGACAGTGTCGGGGAACGGAAAAAATGCATCGGAGGCCATGACCGAGCCTTGAATCCGATGAGGTCTGACCTCATCGGATTTCATAGCAGCGAGACGAGCCGAATCGATGCGACTCATTTGCCCCGCGCCGATGCCGACGGTCGCGCCATCTTTCGCATAGACGATTGCGTTCGATTTGACGTGCTTGCACACAGTAAATGCAAATTCGAGGTCTTTCATCTCCTGCGGCGTCGGCGCGCGTTTGGTGACGACTTTGGTCTCGGCGACAGTCGTGTTGTCGCAGCTCTGCACGAGCACGCTTCCGGCGATCGAACGGAGCGTAAGCGATGATGCCTTTGGATCGGGCATGCTGCCGGTGAGAAGAACACGCACATTTGGTTTGCCCGAAAGTATTTTGAGCGCAGCATCGTCGGCCTCGGGAACAATGACAACTTCGAGAAATAGTTTGACGAGCTCGTCGGCAGTTGCGGCGTCGAGCGTGCGATTCAGCGCGACGATGCCGCCAAAAGCAGAAACGGGGTCACACGCGAGTGCTTTTTTGTACGCTTCAAGCGGCGCCGCGCCGAGCGCGGCGCCGCATGGGTTCGTATGTTTAACGATGACGCACGCAGGCTCAGAGAATTCCGCGACGCACTCAAACGCCGCATCGGCATCGAGGAGATTGTTGTACGAAAGATCTTTTCCTTGCACCTTTCGCGCGTTCGCGGCACCCGGCCGCTCGGAATCGAGCGGGTTTTTGTAGAGCGCTGCGCTCTGGTGGGGATTTTCGCCGTAGCGAAGGATCTCGCGTCGTTCGAGGTCAAGTTTTAGTTTCTCCGGCAAATCCGGCTCTACCATTGCTCCAAGATAACATAACAAGCGCCAAAGCCATTGCCGCTATAGATATGTCGCGGAAAAGCACTTGAAAGTTACTGGGGTTGAACATAACGATTCCCAGTAACATTGCCGCCGCAATAAGAGAGGGCCAGAAAATCCTCCATCCTGAAAGAATCCACAGAGCGATACCTACCTCGACAACGCCGAATGCATGCAGAAGTATCGCGTCGGGCACATATCCTTTAACGAACGCCGGAAAATACCCTATCCACGAGTTCGGGTCAACGAGGGCATTGAGTGGAGGATAAAGGAACGCAAATGCAACGCCCGCGCGAAGTAAGAGATGGGCGACTTTCTCCGCATTCATGCTACTAGTAGTGAGCTTGCTTGTGGTGAGTGTATCGAATCATCGAACTACTCAACGACGATAACCTTGCCGAATTTCTGCGTGCCCAAATGGTCGTGGTAGTTCCACGTACCTACCTTCTGGAACGTAAAGCTGTAGGTGCCGGTGCTTCCCGCACACTGATCGAATGCTGCTCCCGTAGCATCAGGGCAGTGCTCTTCACGCGACGTGCCGGCATATACCATGTGCGAAGGGTGTTGTGCCGAGGCGACCCACATCTGCCCACCGCTTGAATTTGTCCACGTAACAGTACCTCCCTTCTTGATGGTCACTTCCGCAGGACTAAATCCGCTCGCGGAATAGGTGACCGCCGCGGACATCGGCGCGCCGGACGGCGTCGGAGTTGGCGTTGGCGACGGAGTTTCTGTCGGGGTCGGTGTCCCGCCTGTGCCAAGACCACCCTGCCACACCAAGTACCCGCCT
Source organism: Candidatus Kaiserbacteria bacterium (assembly GCA_016186695.1). Taxonomy (GTDB): domain Bacteria; phylum Patescibacteriota; class Minisyncoccia; order Phycocordibacterales; family UBA2100; genus UBA10103. The sequence goes on from JACPLC010000003.1 coordinate 47,481, forward strand.
CCAAGGATAATTACGATAACAATAGCCCAAATAAAATTTTTCATATGCGCTGTAAACCTAGTAATAAGATGAATAGTATACCATATCGATCCTAAGCCAATTTTTGAGCTGCAAATTCACGTCCATGGCCAATATCGGTGTTCACCGGAATTCCTTTTTTGCAAAGCTCGCAATCCGCCGTTTCCCACGATTCGAGGTGCAGATTTACCAGCGATTGGAATTCGTCAGGGTTCCCGACCTGCTCTTTCGTGACCCCGCCGCGATTCACGATGGCGATCGCACCGACGACGTTTCCCCCCGCGGCGCGCACTGTCTCGACGACCTTCTTGATCGAGCCGCCGGTCGTCGTGAGATCTTCGACGACGAGAACACGCTTCCCTTTTACAATCTGGTCGTAGCCACGCTTGAGAATGAATCCCCCCTGTCCGTCTTTGTCGGCGTAGGCTCCGTAGACCTCCTCTCCGCGCATATCGGTGAGGTGGTAGGCGACCCATTGTGAAAGAATGGCTGCGCCGATCGCGGGACCGACAACAACCTCAATACCCTTCTTTGCAAATCGCTCCGCCATCGCTTTGCACAGGTGCGAGGTGTCGTGGGTGTACGGGTAGAGTGCGTCTTTGTTGACGTAGGAGTCGCTGTGTCTGCCTGACGTAAAGACGAAATGGCCGCTGCGAAATGCGCCTACCTTTTGGAGAAGATCGAGGACTTCGGATTCAGTCATGGTCATAGGAGCATACTACATCCCTTTCCTAATCCTCTCGTGAAGTTCTTGTGCTCTCGTTCGGGCGACCTCGGCAAAGTCGCTCCCACGCGAGGCAAAAATGATAGAGCGTGAGGCATTCACGATGAGACCGCGGTTGCGACTATCGCGTCCCATCTTAAGCGTCTTTTCGAGGTCGCCGTCCTGTGCTCCGATGCCTGCGACCAAAATCGGCATGTCACCCACAATAGTGCGGACTTCCCCGAGCTCCTCGGGATATGTTGCGCCAACGAAAATGCAGCAATTGCCTTTCTCATTCCATCGCGTCGCGGCGGAACGTGCCACGTGTTTGTATAACTCCTCGCCACCGTCGACAGAGAGATTCTGAAACTCTCTCGCGCCCGGATTTGAGGTATGACAGAGCACAATGACACCTTTGTCCTCGCGGTCAAAAAAAGGTTTCAGCGGCTCCGCGCCAAGATACGGGTTCACCGTAATTGCGTCCGCGCGCAAATATTCGAAGGCGGAGATCGCGTACTGCTCGTTCGTGGATACGATGTCGGCACGTTTCGCGTCAAGAATTACCGGTACGTCGGGCGCGACGTCGAGAATGTATGAGATGGTCTCCCGCAGTGCGGCAAATCCCTCGTCGCCACGGGCTTCGTAGAAGGCGGGGTTTGGTTTGTAGGCACAGACGAGATCCTTCGTCGCATCAACGATGGCGCGGTTGAAGGCGACGATGGTCGCACGCGTATCTTCTTTCCGTACCGCCTCGGGGAGCTTCTCTATGTTGCTATCGAGTCCCACGCACAAAAATTTGCCTTCGTCCCATTTGGTTTCCAGAAGCTCCCGGAAATCGCGGCTCATTGGGCTCCATCCTACCACGGCCCCTGTACAAAAAGGAAAGCCGGCGGGTCCCGAGAGAATGCAATACTCTCTGGAAACCCCGCCGGTTTCACTACGCTTCAGTCGTCCTTCTTTCCCGCTTCAAAGGCAGGCTTAAAAACATCCCTGCCGGTGGTGGCGGGTCTTGCCGAGGCCTTAGTTTTTTCAACCTCAGCTGACGGCTTGACGTAGGTCGGTGAATCTGCCGGCCCAGGACTCAACTCGACTCGCGAAGTCGACGGCTTGAGTGGAG
>JACPLC010000003.1:49329-62687 GCA_016186695.1 Candidatus Kaiserbacteria bacterium
TTGAGTGGAGCGCCAAATTGCCGCGCCATGTGTATCTCCGTGGTTAGGGACACTGGCTAACAAGAACATGTGTGTGTTCCGTGCCAGCCTAATGCCCCCAATGTTTGTTTACTCTGAGCTTGTCGAATGAGTCAAAGAACCGCCTGTCCGCCTCGGGCGGAAAAGAACAAAACAAAAACCCTCCGCTTTGGCGGAGGGTTTTTGTCTGAATATCTTTGCTTTAGGTATGCAGGCAAAACGCCTCCGCCGCGGGGGTCATCATCATGTCCATCATCATCGCGCCTGCTTTCACATGCATAGAGTTACTTTAGCAAAGCCGCTTCCACTGTCAACTCTGTTGCTTGCCATGAGCGAGACTAGCGAGTCGAACGGAGAAATCCGATTATCTCATCCATCACGTCGTCTGCCTCGTGCTCATGCGTGTCAACAATAAAGTGCGCATTTTTCTCATAGAGCGGATGGCGCTCATCGTAAAGTTCACGCAAGCTCTTACGACCAAGTCCGATGATGGCGCGCGGAGGCTTCTTCGCGAGTCTGGCTTCAACCACTTCATAAGGTACACGTAGATAGATGATCGATGATATATCCTTCAGCTGTTGCATCGCGCGACTTTCATAGGCGACGCTTCCCGGTGAAGAGATAAGGAGCCAGTTCTTGCCCGCGGTATGCTCAAGGATGAGTTGCTCTTCCTCCTTGACGTAGCGTTCCTCCCCGAGCTCGTCCAAAATCTCCTGAATCCCCTTGCCATACTTCGTCTCCCACAAATCCCTGTCGATGTCGAGCATCGTAAGGCCGAGCCGCTCGGCAAGCTTGCGGCCGATGTGGCTTTTCCCCGCCCCGGCCATGCCGATCAGAGTCACGTTCATAAGAATTATCGCGACAGCCTACCCAATTTCTGCCGCCTGAGCAAGACCATCACCACAAGTGCGCCGTTCGAGATCGCGATAGAGGCAGGAAAGAGCGCTGTCGTTAGCGTGCGCGATTCCAGCGCGAAAACGCTCATGGAGAATTTCACGACATCGAGTGCCCAGATCACCATCGACTCTTCATCAGGTTTTACGAACGACTTGCGAAAGGTCGGCGCAACTGCAAATAGATTCGTGACAGTAAGGACGAGAACGGCGCCAAGTGGAGACTCTGTCCCAAGCCAGAGAACCAATCCAAGCACTGCTCCCGCGAGACATGCCCAATCGATTGCGCGAACGTCTCTTTCTCCACGCGAAAGCGCCAACACCGAAACGAAAGCAGCAAAGAAAGCGGCTACGCCCAGTACCCACGAACCCGGTCCCCCGCCTTCCGCAAGCTGTATAAAAAAGATCGTGCCGTCTATGAGCGTAAATGCTATCCATGTAAATGCGTGCGGCTTCGTTTCCCCTTTGAAGATGCTCCTGAAATACGTCGCATACCCGACAAGCGCGAGTATGACTGATACGACTCCAAGCACGATGTGGTAGTCCACCATGCAGGAAGTGTATCAGCCTCGGACAAAGAAAGGCCGTTTATGCACGCTATAATAGTCTCTTGATGAAACACACCCTGCACATCTACGCGCAAAGGTATCTCACGCGCAAAAGACGGGCCGAAGGCCACATTCTTGTCGACGTCGGACTCATCGCCTTGAGCATTCTCGTCGCGCTCATGCTCGCGAAGACCCACGTGCTTACGAAGCTCTTTACCTCTACCACCGAGCTGGAACTGCTCGGCACATTCATGGCGGGCATGTTCTTCACCTCTATATTTACGACAGCTCCTGCGATGGCAACGCTGGGAGAGATCGCGCTCACGCAATCAATTTTTCTGACCGCGTTTGTAGGAGCACTCGGCTCCGTCGTGGGCGACCTCCTCATTTTTAGGTTCGTACGAGACCGCATGGCCGCCGACATCATCGAACTCCTCCGAGAAGAAGGCGTGCTCCGCCGCGCACGAAAGCTGTTTAAATTCAGGCATTATCGCTCCCTCACGCTCCTCCTCGGCGGTTTGATTTTGGCTTCCCCGCTTCCGGACGAACTCGCTATCGCACTTCTCGGTTTCTCAAACATGAGCACGCGCTACTTTGCGTACCTTTCGTTCGTCTTCAACTTCTTCGGCATCGTTGGCATCGGACTCACCGCCCGCATACTGGCAGGGGTTTAGACCTTGAGTTTGTCGGGGTTTGCCGCGCGGATTTCCTTGCCAGTCACTTTTCCTTCTTTGTCGAAGCTGTAGCAGTGAATCTCACCTGTGCCAACTTCGAGATCGCAGATCGCCTCGTCGCTGATATTGTCTAACTTTTTCATCAAGGCACGCAGTGAGTTTCCGTGAGCTGAAACGAGAACATTCTTACCCATCTTTAAATCCGGCAATATGTGCTTTTCGAAATACGGGACGACGCGAGTGTAGACGTCTTTGAGCGATTCTCCTTCCGGTATGGGATGGTCCCAGCTACGGCGTATTTTCTTAAACTCCGCGTCGCCCACCTGCTCTTTTACTTCCCACTTATTCTTCCCCGTGTAAATGCCGTAACTGCGCTCCCTGAGTGCAGGATCAGTCTCTGTTTCGATTTCTTTTCCGAGAGTGACCTTGATGTGATCCAGTGTCTGCGTGGCCCGCTTCAAATCCGAGGCATATGCCTTGTGTATCTCGATATCCCTAAGCGCTTCACCTGCGCGTTTCGCCTCGACCACTCCCTCTTCGCTGAGTTCGATATCAGTCCACCCCGTCCACTGACCTGTAGCGTTCCATTTGCTCTTGGCATGTCTAACAAGAAGAAGGTGAGCCATATGCTATGTGAACACATTGCCTGCATATTTCGCTCGCTTGCCCAGCATCTCTTCGATACGAAGAAGTTCGTTGTATTTTGCCGTTCTGTCGGTGCGCGAAACAGAGCCCGTCTTGATCTGCCCAGTGCCAAAGCCGACGGCTATATGCGCGATCGTCGTGTCTTCTGTCTCGCCGGAGCGGTTCGATATGACAGCTTTCCATCCAGCCTTGTGCGCCATATCCACGGCTGCGATAGTTTCCGTGAGCGTACCAATCTGGTTTACCTTTATCAAAATCGCATTTGCCGACTTTTCCTTGATGGCGCGCTCAAGGAATTTCACGTTCGTGACGAGGAGATCGTCCGCAACGAGCTGCGTAGAATTCCCAAGCGAAGCGGTCATTTTTTTTTTTCTTTCCCAATCATCCTCTGCGAGACCGTCCTCAATCGAAAGAATGGGATACTTCTTGGCGAGCTCTGCGTACCAAGCACCCATCTCATCCGATGAGAGAGATTTGCCTTCTTTCGGAAGTTTGTACGATCCGGAATCGTAAAGCTCGGATGCCGCCACGTCGAGCGCGAGCGCGATATCTGTCCCGATTTTGTAGCCGGCTTTTTCGATGGCTTCCGAAAGCAGTTCAAGTGCCTCCTCGTTCCCCTTTACCTTCGGCGCAAATCCTCCCTCATCGCCAACAGTCGTGCCGTATCCTTTTTCCTGCAACACCTTCTTCAGTGCATGAAAGACTTCCGTGATCGAGCGAAGTCCCTCGCGAAATGACGCCGCTCCGATAGGCATAAGCATGAATTCCTGGATGTCGGTTGACTCCCAATTGGTGTGTGCGCCGCCATTCAAGACGTTGCACTGCGGAAGCGGAAGTACCATGTCGCGTGGCTCCGATGAGAGTGAGTGCAGGTATTCGAAGAGGGGGATGTTCTTTGAGCTCGCGGCCGCTTTGGCGGCCGCGAGCGATACCGCGAGGATCGCGTTCGCGCCGAGCCTGCCCTTGTTTTCTGTCCCATCAAGCGCAATCATCGCTGAGTCTATTTCGCGCTGATCCGAAGCATCTTTCCCGACGATAGCCTTCGCGATCTCACCTTCTACATTCGCGACAGCGTTGAGAACACCTTTCCCTCCATATCGTTTTTTATCACCATCGCGAAGCTCATGCGCTTCGTGCTCACCCGTCGAAGCGCCGGAGGGCACAGTCGCGCGGCCCATCGTGCCATCCTCGAGAATGCAATCGGCCTCAACAGTAGGATTCCCCCTCGAATCCAAAACCTCGCGCGCCTTCAGAGACTTGATTTTCATGTCGGGATTATAGCAATGAACTTCTCGAATAACGCACCTTAAATGCGATCTGTGTGATGCTCACGAGAAAGGCGATTCCATTAGCCAGCATTAGCTGCAACGAGCCTAGAAGCGCTCCGTACGTAAACCAGAAAATGCAGTTGAGAAAAAAGAGTGCAATCATGCCCCACGAAAGGTCACCGACACTCTTCGTCTTCCACGACTTGTACACTTGCGGAACCATGAACGCGACGCCGGTGAATATGCCAGCGTATCCGAACAAATCCGCGAGTTCCATGCCCGTAGTATATCAAAGCAATAACTACTTGCGCTCGCCTGCCGAAACCTCGAGAGAGGCCGGCGAGCGGGCGAGTTTGGAAAGTGCATACAAAAAGCTGTCGACATTTGCTCGGGATCTGAAATAGTAGCGTGCGGCACTTGCATTGGACTTGCCGACCTTGATAGTGATGCCCTTCCGTAAAACGCGGAACGCGTCTTCATCAGTTACGTCGTCGCCGATGAACACGGGTACGGGCTTCTTTCTCCCCGCCAAGGAGGTGTACATCTCCCGTGCTGCCGTGCCTTTATCACGCCGAACGCCTGGTAAAATATTTAAAACGTATATACCCTCCATGACGCGGAGGCCGCCTGCTTCCCGTGCGGCATCCATTACTTCTGCGCGTATCACAGCGTGTTTTGCGCGCGGCAAGCGGCGATAGTGAAGCGAGAGAGAGTACACCTTATCCTCAAAATAAATCCCCTTGTAGTCCCGCGCCACAGAACGCAGGCGCGCACGAACGGTACCGAGCGCTCGCTGTAAGATCGCCGGTATGCGCACGCGGTGTATCCTTCCTTTCATCGAGCGCTCCAATCCGTGATTCCCCGCGAACGAGACCCCGCGAATAGGTACGCGGGATTGCGCGTCGGAAAGCGCGCGGCCCGTAACGATGGCGACCGGATACCGGCGCGCGACTACTTCGAGCGCGTGGCGAGTCCGCATACCCATGCGCGCCCGTCGCGGATCGGACACGATGGGCGCAAGCGTGCCGTCGAAATCGATCATGAGCACGCAACCGCGCTCACATATACGACGAAGAATTTCGTCCATGTGTTTCTCGGCGGCTCTCATGCTATTCGAGCCGAAGAAGCGCCTTGATAAGCTCAGCAGACCACCGGTAGATGTTGTAATCACTCACTGAGGCACGCATCACCTTCATGCGACGATGCTGTTCGGTCTTCGACATCGTGAGGGCGGCGCGAAGCGCGGCGGATGTTTCTTCCGCGCTATATGGATTAATGATGAGTGCGCCTCTCAGATCGCGCGAAGCGCCCGCGAACTGACTCAAAATGAGAACGCCCGCCTCGTCGCCGCGCGCAGCGGCATACTCTTTCGCGACAAGGTTCATGCCATCGTGGAGCGAGGTCACGAGGCACGCGTCGGCGAGTCGATAGAGTTCACGGAGTGTCGTGTGGGGATAGCTCCGGTGCTCGAATACGATCGGTTTCCAGTCGCGCGTGCCGAATTTCCCGTTGATGCGCTCCGCTTCTGCGGAAACCTGCGCCGCATACTCACGATATTTTTCGACAGACTCGCGTGTGGGTGAACCGATCTGCAAAAGTGTGACAGTACCGCGATATTCGGGATGCGCGTCGAGTAGGAATTCAAAACCCTTGAAGCGCTCGAGGATCCCCTTGATGTAATCCATCCTGTCGACGCCAAGAACGAGATGTTTGCTTTGAATGCCCAGGCTCTCCAGCATCGAGCGGTCGGGCTTCCGATGCATTTCCGCGATGCCCGGAAACGCGATCGAGGCCGGAAACGGCTTCACGAACGTCCGATGATCCTCACGGAACACCGAGAAGTGCTCGAGGTCGATGCGCGATTCTACTTCGTTCCCCACGGTGTCGATGAAATTGTTGCAATACTGCTGTGTATGAAATCCGATGAGATCGGCACCAAGCATGCCCTCGAGGATCTCCTTGCGCGATGGACAAATGTTGAACTGCGCGGCAGAGGGCCACGGAATGTGCCAGAATATCGCGACCTGCGCGTCGGGCCGGCTCTTTTTGATGAGTGCCGGCACAAGTGCGAGATGGTAGTCCTGCACGAGAACGATCGGCCGCTCGAGGTGGCGCACTTCCTGCAAGAGTGTCTTGGCGAACAGGCCGTTCACCTTTTTGTACTCGTGCCAATCCTCCTTCCTGAACTGCGGACGCACGTGGGCCATATGGCACAAGGGCCAAAGCGCCTCATTGGAAAAACCATTGTAATATCCCGCGACCTCTTTCGGCGTGAGCCATATTCGCTTCAAAGTGTATTTCGGTTCTTCTGGAGGAACTTTGAGCTTGCCCTCCGCGTCCGCTGTCTTTTTGTCGGCATCGCCGCTGCCGTGCGCGATCCATGTTCCGCCGCACGCCTCCATCACCGGCTCGATCGCGGTGACAACGCCGCCCGCGGGGACCGTCCACTCGACGGTGTTCTTCACCTTCGTATGGACGTAGGGCTCAGCGTTTGAGAGCACGAAGATCGGGCGGTTCTTGAGCTGTGCCTTGATGAATTCCCTTAATCGATCTGCGGTCCATGGAGAATCGAGTTTCTCCAGCCGCATGCGCGCCTCTTCGCTCGCCGCCGTGCGCGCCTGCCGCAGGCTACTTGTCACCTTCGAGATCTCCCCTGCGAGCGGCCGCAAAAATCCATCTCCCTCCAGCGTATCGGCCGGCGTATCTCCCTTGCGGATCGCCTGTAACGACTGTACCAATTTGGAAACGGAGCGATAAAAAACCCAGCGAACGAGAATAAATATCGCGGCGGCAAAAAGCAGGATCTGCGAGAAGAGCCGGACCAGGCTATTCCACCAGATGGAGCGGATGCTTTCGTCTATATAGGTCGCATTTTGCGCAACCGTTAGTGCGCCGACGACGCGTTCATCCTCGTGGAGCGGAAGTGCGACGACATAGTAGGTCACTTCACCGCGGGGGACGAAGCTCCCCCGCAGCTCATCGCTATCCATCACGTTCGCGATGAAATTCCGCTCCTCGGGAAGCGGGAGATCCTCTGATGCCGCGACTGTATTGCCGGAGCTATCGAACACGCCAAGACCTGCAAGTCGCTCACTGCTGACGAATCGGTCAATGACTCTCTGCAGCGTGCTCGTCGCTCGCGTGTTGTATGAAGGCTCGATGCTCTCCGCGAGACTGTCGGCCAAGACCTGGCTCCTCGATTGCAGGCGGGACGTGAGCTCGAGTTGTTCCTGATTAGCCTGATTGAGAGCAGAAAAACCGACAATGAGACTGACGGCAAGCACAACGCCGCCGGTAACGAGGAGAACCTGGCGCATCCGTGGATGATACTCGCTACATCATCCGAATACAAATCGAAAACCCGATGTTGAGGCGCGGTCTTTTACCGGCTTGTTCTAGATGCGTCGAGCATGTCAAGCACCAACGCTCCCCAAGTGAAGCCATGCGCCCCCTGACCCTCCCCTGTCTCGGGATTGAAGCATTCGCGAAAGCCCGAACGCTCGAGAAGCGCAATACTTTTTGCCTTGATGTCAGCTGCCTCTTTTCTGAAGCCGTAGCGCAAAAGTCCGTGATAGATGAACCAATGCGGCGCCATCCAGACCGGCCCACGCCACGAGAACCCACTGCCGTAGCCCTCCGCTTGATACGCCCGTTCTTGTTTGGAGACTGTCCGTATGCCAAAAGGGGCATAGAACGTCTCCGGATTGAGCAGCTGCATGCGCACCACGCGTTCCGCCTCCTCCGGCGTGTAGAGGCCGGCAAAGAGGGGCGCAAAGTAGCCCCACGTGGCTACGCGAAGCGGTGTGTAGTCGATCCCCGACGCCGACCAGTACACACCGTCCGCAAAGAGAAGTTCGCGCATGGCGCTCGCAATAAGCTCGGCGTGAAGGTTGGCGAAATGCTCCCCGTCTGCATGTTTGAGGAACGAGGCAATATGTCCGAGCGCCCGCAAATTCTCGACGAGGATCGCATTGAACGGTACGTCCTTGACCCAAAAATAGTTGCGCATGCACAGCTCCGCATCGAATTTGCAGGCCGTGTTCGCGTCTATGAGCTTCTTGCGAAGTTCGAGATGGTCGTGCGAAGAGATATCGTGGGCCGCCGAAAGCGGCGCGTCGAAGCGCGGAGAATTGTCCTCACCGGACTCATCGGGATTGATGATGCCGATGAGGTGATGGTCGCGCGGATCACGCTTTTCGACAAGAAAGCGATAGTACGCAAGGAGCGCAGGATAAATGGATTCGAGGAACGCCGGGTCGGGACTTCGGCGATGCACTTCCCACGCCGCGTATGCAATCATCGGCGGCTGGGTGAGCGAGCTCGTCCCCTCCACCCCCCAACTGAAAAGATGAAGGATGCCGGGCCTCCAATAGATAATGTGCGGCACCATCCCATCTTTGAATTGCTTGGAGAGAAGTGAGCGCAATTCCGCTCGCGCGGAATCCGGATCGAACTGCGCCAAGATAATCGCGTGAAAGCACGAATCCCAGAGCCACTGGTAGGGATAGTGCTCCTGCGAGGGAAGTGTGTACTGGAAGCCATCTGTCGTTCGACGATTTTCCTCGAGCAGTTTTCGTGCCGCGCGAACTACATCCATGCGCCGAGTATACCAAACGGAGATTTTTTACTTCATCCCGAAGAAAAGCGCACGGGCGCCGTGGAGGCCTGCGTCGTCTTTGAGCTGTGCAAGACACACCTCTGGAACTTTTGGATATATGGCGGGTAGTTTCTCCAAGGCGGCGGCAACGTCGGCAAGTCGATAGCCGCTGTCCTCGTTCATCATAGAGCCACCGAGAACAACGACCTCTGGCGACCAGTGAAGAATGATGTTGTAGATACCTGCCGCAAGCAACGGGACATTTTCTTCGAATATATCGCGCGGAGCGTCTTTCCCCTGAACACCGAAGCGCTTCATAAATGCGCCTCCTGAAACGAGGCTCTCGAGCGTCTGCGTGCCTTTTACGTCAAGTATCTGATGCCCCGCTTCGAGATCGAATGCGCCGCCGTCGATGTGTCCATCGACGATCCGCGCCGTGCCGATGCCCGTGCCGACACCGACATAGGCGACAACGCGCATACCCCTGCCCGCCCCATACGTAGCTTCGCCAAGCGCCGCGAGATCGGCGTCGTTATGAATTTTCACTACTGCACCGAGCTCGCGCGAAAGCGCGTCGCGCAGATCGAAATTTGTCCAGCCCTCAAGATTCGGCGCGCGATACATGTGCCCCTCCGAAACGACCGCCGGAACGCCCCCGGCGATAGCTGCAAGCGGTTCGCCCTCTGCACACTCGCGTATCAATCGTGCGAGCAGCCGTACGCCTTCATGCACATCGCTCGGCGTCGCGACCCTGCGCGCCTCGCGGATGCCACGTGCCATTACGCGCGCGATGCGCATATTCGTCGCCCCAACGTCAAAACCGACATGCACGCCCGCACCCTCTTCCAGCTTCATACAGGTAGTATAGCCTCCGGACCATACCAAGCCCGAGTAAGCTTACAATAGGAACCAGCCGCGCTCGCGCGCGAGCGCGGCGAGCTCGTTCTCACGATCCACCACTACTTTGACCTCCGCCGTCTCGAGAAGCGGGAGTCCTGTCGTCGAGTCGTCGGCAACGAGAAGCGGCGCGCGGTCAGCATCAATATATTTTCTCATGCACGCTACTTTTCCTTCGATGATAGGTCTCGGTTCCTCCAACTCCTGAGTAAAAACACTGCCTTTGAGTTTGCTTCGTACGCCGATAAGCTCCCCCTCAATGCCGAAATGTTTCATTGCTGCACGCACGCAAAGCTCCGGCGAGGCGCTCATGATCCATACGCGAACGCCCCTCTCGCGCAGATACTGCATGAGTGACAACACGATCGGCCGGCGAGCGAGTCCGCGCTCTACGTGGAGCCCGAACACCATTTTCGAACCAATGCGGCTTCCCTCTTCTATTATCGCTGCAAGCGTCACGGCTTCTGCTTCTCCCGGCGTAAATCCGGAAAACATCCGCGCATTGAGCTTGTAGGCCGCATCGATTTTCCCCTCTTTCAGAAGTGCATGATACGTCAGAAAAACCTGTTCATGGTAATCCGTTCCTTCCGCTTTCTCCCCGAGAAGACTGCGGTCGTGCAGAAGCTCACGATCGCAGAGGTATGCAAGCGTTGCTTCGGCGATGTCGTTCACGATGCACGTGTTGTCGAAATCAAAAACTGCGAAAGGCTTCGGTCCGGCCTCCTTGAGACCAACCTCTATCGCTTGCGTAAGCGCCTGCGGAAGCATGCTCTAGTTTATCTCAATATCGATGTGGCGGATGCTCGGGTGCTTCGCGCGCAAGCGCTTTTCGATCTCATCGATTTTCTTTCCCATAAGGCGGGGGATTTGGTCCGCGTAGTCGGCAAGAAAACGTTTGAATTCGCCGAAATCTTCGCGCACGTTCTCAAATTGCTCTTTCATCGAGCGGCGCCGGTACGCTTCGCGCAAAAGTGCGCCGCCGTTGAATTCCACCTCGCATTTGATGCGATATACGCCCCAGCCGAGCATCGCGGATTTGAAATCGACAACTTTCTCGATTGCAGGATCCGCCTCAAGAAGCGCAACGACTTCTTCCTGCAACTCCTCCGGTATCGCGCGACCGAGGAGATACACGCGGTTTTTCATAATGAGTGTGACGGCTGTCGCCCCGAGAAAAAGTGATATGACGATCGAGCCCGCGGCATCCCAATCGGGATTACCTGTGTAGTACGAAGCGGTGATGGCGAACGCTGCGATACACACGCCGGCGACCGCGACAGCGTCTTCCAAATATACGGAGAGTGTCACTGGGTCCGCACGACGAAGGCGTTCGAGCCACGAGACTTCGGGATGTGCCGCCCGCAATGAACGAGCGGCAACGCGGAATGTGTACATTTCAACAAAAAACGCGAACAATAAAACCGCAAAAATGATGACGCTGAATTCGATCTCCTCGGGATTGAGGAGCGAGGTAATTCCCTTATAGGCGGTGATACCGGCGCCAACAAAGAAGACACCTACTGCAGAAAGAAGCGCCCAGAAGAATCGTTCGCTGCCGTAGCCATACTCAAAAGAATCGTCCGCCTTTTTCAGCGAGCGCCTGAGGCCGATAAGAAGAAGAATTTGATTGAGTGTATCGGCAAAGCTGTGCACGGCCTCGGCAAACATCGATGAGGAGCCGGAAACGATAGCCGCACCGAATTTGCTTACGGTCACAACCGCATTTCCTCCGATCGCCGCGACAACCGGCCAGAATCCCGACGTGTGTTGAAGTGCCATGACATGACCCTACCGGGAATCGAACCCGGGTTAACGCCTTGAAAAGGCGCTGTCCTAACCAGAAAAGGCGCTGTCCTAACCACTAGACGATAGGGCCTGTATCGAGCTTTGAAAAAAGCTCCGTGCGGGCACGAGTGGTTTTCTTCAAGAAAAGCTCTCGTTTCCGTGCGCTAGTTTTATCATTGTGAGGCTCTTTGTACAACAGAACCCAAGGTCGATATGATTTGGTTGATCGCACGGCTCCAGCATTGTGTTGAGATAACCTCCTTGTAGGATCATCGGATATCCCGATGTAATGTCGATTCCTGACTCTACTCCTCAATATGTAGAGAAAGTAGATATTTTCCATAGTTTACGCTATTTTATATCGTCCTCCGAAAGGAGGATCCACCTCCGGTGGAAAAGTGTGTTACTTTGTGCGGAGTTTGCTCTATTTTGCGGTTTCTGCATCAGCAGAAGTCGCGGACAAGCAATGCTTGTCCGAACGGAGAGGTGGCTGAGTGGTTGAAAGCACTGGTTTCGAAAACCAGCATGTCGCAAGGCATCGAGGGTTCGAATCCCTCCCTCTCCGCAGATTGAAACTTCCAGTTCAGAAAGGGCGGTCGCACGCCGCGATGCGGGCGCGGCGTGCAACAATTCCTTTCGCCGCACAGCGGCGAATTGGCTCGGTGGGGGGAATCCGAAATGCGGGGATTTGTCACGAACCATAGGGTTCGTTCCGATTTTTTGCACAAATGATTTGATTTGGTACAAATCATTCGATCGAGACAAAGAATCGGCTTGTTTCATGTCCAAAATCCATGCCCGCAGGGGTTCGACCCAATTCTTTCTTCCGCGTTCAAAATCTTTCTTTTTCTCCTGCAAAGCGGCGAAGGAGCGCATGAGCGCGTCCTTGCGCTTCAAGTACAGCTCTTTCGGCACATCACCATCCAAGTACGCGGATACCAATTTTTCCATGCGCTCCTCGTTCGCTTTGATATTGTCGGAAAGATTTTGAACCTCGCTTTGCGACGCTCCAATTTCCTCGCGCTCCCATGTTTTCACTTTGTCCAACATCCAAACGGTGTAGCGATCGCAAAGCGAGATTGTTTGAAGCCGTGCCTTTATCTTGTCGGCAAGGTCGGCCTCGCGCACATAGGGTTGCGAGCAACGGCCGCGCTTTTTGGAACAGCGATAGTAGCGATACTTAGTACCCCAACGATTGACCGCCCACTGCGCGGAAATCATGCCGCTGCACTCCGCACAGCGAAACAAGCCGACAAGCGGAAAATCATGCTTCACCTTGCGCGTGCGCGGCCGCTCCTTGCCCGCCACAACCCTCTGCACGGCTTCAAACAATGCGGAAGTTAGAATTGGCTCAAAGTTTCCATCAAACCATTCCTGCCCGTGCTTTACGAAGCCGAGATACACACGATGCGTCAAAAGCCGTTTGATGGAAACTTTGGCAAGTGGCGTCCCGCTCAATGACACCACTCCCAAGTCCGCCAAAAATTGCGACAACGAAATCAGCGTATGCGACCCTTTGGCATATTCCTCGTACGCTACTTTCACAATACGCGCGTTTGTCGGGTGCGGCTCGATATTGCGAATGCGCGGGTTGTTTTGATAGCCAAAGGGTGCGCGATTGAGCCACTCGCCCCGACGCAATTTTGGCGGACGCCGCGCTTGATATTGTCAGATAGATTGTCCGAATAATATTTCGATTGCCCGAACGCCACTTGCAACATAAACAGTCCTTGCGGGGTTGGTTCAAACCAAAATGTCGGGAAGCGCAAAGACACGACCTTGCGCGTATCTACAGCGTAGATGATGCGCCCGCCATCAATACTATTGCGAGCAAGCCGGTCAGGATGCCACGCCAAAATACCCACGCCATAATTTTGTTCGACGCGGCGCATCATCTCTCCAAATATTTCGCGCCCCGGTGTCTTTGCGCTTTTCGACTCTTGAAATTCCGCAAGAATTTCAAGATTTTCTTTACGCGCCAATTCTCGCAGTTCAAAAAGCTGCGCCTCAATCGACATAACTTGCCTATCATC
>JACPLC010000009.1 GCA_016186695.1 Candidatus Kaiserbacteria bacterium
CACGAAGGATAATCCAATAACCGTTGCGTTCCCTCTGGTGGCAGACAAAGTCTACATTCAGATGACGATGCAGGGTACACAGGGCGATACGCTCAACTTCAGTCTCAACAAGCTGACACCTGAAGAGCTTGAGCTCACCTACATGGATCGCGGAGGAGTCTTGCGCTTCAAGAGCGTTCAATAAACAGGCGGTTCCCCTCCTTCGCTCCTGCGGAGCTACGGACGGGCAGGCGCCGCATGCTCGTGCAAACCCCGCCTCTCGGCGGGGTTTGTGTTGACACACGTGTTTCTATCTGCTACTATTGCGCGGTCAGACAGTCTCCATTGGTTTTTGTCTTGGGAGATCCAAGGCCGCCCCGAAGTACTAGGGCGAACCTCCCGAGATCGTTCGACAAAATTTTAGCCCCGCCTCGGCGGGGAAAGCCCGTACATCGGGCATACCCGGTAGGACAATTTCGAATGGCCTTGATGAACACGTATCAACGCTCGTAAGAAATGTCCTACCAACGCAGTGATGCAAAACATATCACAGACATCCAGCGGCAAGAATTATTCGAAATTGTACTAACCGGGCATATACAATGACTACGTCCTTCACATCTCGAAGAGCGCCGAGCCGCGGGCGTTTTTCTCATTCACGTTCACGGCACTCCGGAGGAGGCTCCTTCAGGCATGCGCCACGCCGGCAGAGGCCCGCACAGAAAGTGCGCATCGACGTCTCTCGCTTCATCAACAAAGGTCCGATCGTAGAGGCAGAGATGCGCTTCACGCCGGAGAATCCTTTCGACTCGCTTCCTATTGATGCGCGCATCAAACACACGATCGCGCAGAAAGGGTATACGACGCCGACGCCTATTCAGGATCAGGCAATCATGCACATTCTGCGTGGGCGCGACATCGTCGGCATCGCAAACACGGGAACGGGAAAAACCGGCGCCTTTCTTATCCCGCTCCTCGACAAGGTCGTGAAAAATAGGAGCGAGCGCGTCCTCATTATCGTGCCGACGCGCGAGCTTGCACTCCAGATCGACGAGGAGTTCCAGAGCTTTTCGCACGGGTCGGGCTTTCTCTCTGTATGCGTTGTCGGCGGGGCCAACATCAACCCGCAGATCCATCGTATGCGCAAAGATCCGTTCTTCGTGATAGGAACGCCGGGGCGTCTCAAGGATCTCATGGAGCGGCGCGTGCTTGATCTTTCGAAATTTCGCACTGTCGTACTCGATGAAGCCGACCGCATGCTCGACATGGGTTTCATCAGAGACATGCGCTTCATCATCTCGCATATGCCAAAGGTGCGGCACACGCTCTTTTTCTCTGCGACCCTTTCACGCGACATAGAGGCTCTGATCGGCGATTTTCTCACTAATCCCGTGCGCGTTTCAGTAAAGACGGGCGAGACGGCTCACGGCGTACATCAGGACATTGTGCGTATTGAGAACGGAAAGACGAAACTTGACGTCCTGCACGATCTGCTTTCACAGCCGGAATTCACGAAGGTGCTCGTTTTCGGTCGCACCAAGCACGGCGTCGAAAAACTCTCGAAGATGTTGAAACAGCGGGGCATACCGGCCGAATCTATTCACGGCAACAAGACCCAGAACAAGCGCCAAGCGGCCCTCGCGCTTTTTAAGGACAATCGTGTGCAGGTCCTCGTCGCGACCGATGTCGCCGCTCGCGGCATCGATGTTGAGGATGTCACACACGTTATCAACTACGACCTTCCGACGACCTACGACGACTACGTACACCGCATCGGCCGCACCGGCAGGGCGGGGAAGCGCGGTAAGGCGCTCACCTTCGTGGAATAGTTCGACAAGCTCATCACAAGTAACTATGGCAAAAACTTTTCACAAAGACGGCAAGTGGATAGACAACCCGAATGAGCCGGCGGTCGTCGTGTGTGCCTGCGGCAACAAGTACATCAAGACGCGCGAAGAGCAAAACGGATGCCTTCGCTGTTTCGTCAAACGAAAACATGAGTAGGCCTGCGCGCGTTCGTGACGACGCACCGAAGCGGGAAAAGTTTGATTTCGAGACCATGAAAGCCGCGGCGGCGAACAAAGATCCCGCTATCCGAAAACAGGCGTTCATCGAATATTTTGAGCGGTTCACGGAATTCCCTTCGTACCTCTTCGACAACGAGCAAAAGATAGATGAACGCCTATACGAGACGATGCAGGACCTTCTCAAAGATCCGACAACCACAAAGGAAATGCACGAAGGTATCCTCGCGCTTTTAGACAGGCTTCCTTCGAAAAGCTAAGGTATACTCATTGTATGGCAAAACGGGCAAGTCAGGACATCAAGCGCAAGAAATCGCGCTCACGAAAGACAAAAAAGCGCTTGGAGGCGAAGCGGCAGATGCTTATCGCAAAAGGCTACAGGTGGTAGTCTTTGTTCGTGGCGAAAAAGTATACCGTAAAAGGAAAAGTATGGCTGTGGCCGGGTGAGCAGGGTGCGTGGCATTTTGTGCACATCGATAAAAAGACGTCGGAAACGATAAAAGAGAAACACACCAGAGTGCGACGGGGTTTTGGCTCGGTGCGCGTAATTGCGACGATAGGGAAGACGAGTTGGAAAACATCCATCTTTCCCGACAGGCGCTCCGGTACCTATCTTCTCCCGCTAAAAGCATCCGTCCGCAACGCCGAGGGTATCGCCGAAGGCGACAGTATCACGTTTAGCCTCGATATGTAGCCTACTCCAGCAAGTCGGGGACCACTGCCATCAGGCCGAGCACTCCTTGCAGCGGCCCTTGTGGGTCACGACCTCGTAGATGGCGGCGACGCCGACCAAAATGTACACGATCTGTGCGATCGAACCTCCGAGGATTGCGGGGATAATGCTGTAGCCCAAGAGTCCCTCTATTCCCCACGCGAGTCCGCCGACGACGAGGAGAATGAATGCGGCCATGTGTGCGTATTTCATGTTGCCTGTTGTTACTCACTGACTGCTAAATACCAGTCGACCTTTCTGACAAAGTGTACCGCTTCGGAGCGCCAACAGAGATCGCGGTGTGCATAAGTTCCTGATAGGGTATACTTTTTCCATGAGCAAATGGGCGTACGCCCTCGTTGGAGTAGTAGTGCTTGGGGTTGGTGGCTTTGCCGTATTCTACCTAGGCACGGGCTCGTCATCTTTTGATGAGGACGCAGCGCTTCGGGAGACTGGCGCGTGTCAGGCGAAGTGCCGCGATCAATATGGTGGCAGTGGCTCCGCGGGGTTTGATGCGTGCATACGTGGATGCGGCGAGGGTGGAGTGCTACGCGAAGAATGTCCTTCTGACAGGCCCGCATGTCCAGCGGGGGAATCGGTTGTGTGTCGCCGAGGTGTCTGGTACTGCATCGACACAAGCCGCGTCTTCCCCGAGACGAATAATCCGACTCCCACGGCCTCTCCGGCACCTGCTCCCACACCGACACCGACGGGAGCTCGGACTCCGAGCTCCACACAGCAGCCTCCAGCATTACTTCCGCCGCCCGCTCCCTCGCCCACGCCGCCACCGCCGCAACCGCCTGCTCCAGCTCCAGAACCACCCTCTCCGCCGCCGCCTCCGGCGCCAGCGACGGTGAATGTCACGATCGAACATTTCGCCTTTTCTCCCTCGACGGTAACTGTCAATGCGGGCGATACGGTTGTCTTTACCAACAAGGATGCAGTCGGCCACACCGCGACGAAAACCGGTGCGTTCGACACCGGCATCATCACCGAAGGGCAATCGAAGTCGCTCGTATTTGCGCAGAAAGGAACCTTCGACTACTTCTGCGATCCGCATCCATACATGCGCGGTACTGTCATTGTCGAGTAAGTTGGAATAAAGCCGTATGAATAAAGTAGTTATTGGAGTCGTTGTGATTATCATTATCGCTATCGGAGCATGGTACGTCTTGGGTGCTCAAAAGGCAGAAGCGCCGACGACGAGCGGCTACGCGTGGCAATTTACCGAGCTTCCGGAAAGTGCTACAGCTCCCGACATGCCAAGAACGGGTGTCGTGTTGGAGGCCGCGGGTAAAACGTACGTTGTAGGAGAATTCGACGGTTCGTGTTTCGTGATCGAGGAATCCGAATGGGAACTCGTGGAGGGTGAGAAATCGGGCGTCATCTGCTGGTGGGCAGGCGGTGGCAGCGAAGTCGGCATCTTCGAAGAAAGTGGAAAGATAGCCGTCAAGGTAGGGCAGCTCGACGAAGGCACCGCCGAAGGCGGCGGCATCCGCGGCAACTTCCAGCTTCTTTTTGAAATTTGACACCTGCCTGCCGCAGGCAGGCTTTGACAAAGTATCTCAAAACCGGTACTCTTTTGGCTTACTATATGGCCAAAAAAGGCTTTAAAGTTGTCAAGTTCGGCGGTACCTCGATGGGCTCCAAGGAAGCGATCGAACGGGTGATCTCCATTGTCAGCAAGCCGCAAAAGCCCGCCCGACCGAACGGTCGTTCGGGCGGGGATGCGCGCATTGTCGCTGTTGTCGTTTCCGCGATGAGCGGTGTTACCGATCAGCTGATCAAGATTGCCAGCGTTGCATCGCATAAGGATCCATCGTACAAAAAACTGCTCACAAGGCTCGAGCGGCGTCACCTTGAGACGCTGAACAAGCTCGTAAACGCAAAAAATCGCGCGCACTCCCAAGAAGTCATTCACCGGACGTTCCGCTACCTCAATGAAGCGGTGACGGGTGTTGCACTCATGCGTGATCTTTCACCACAAACGTTTGATTACGTCGTGAGCTATGGTGAACGTCTTTCTGCACATCTGCTCACAGAAGTGTTGAACGACAGGGGCATTGCATGTGAATATTTGAACGCACGCAAAGTGATAACGACGGACGATCATTTCGGCGCGGCGTTTGTGGATTTCAAAACGACGAATGTAAATATCAAAAAGTATTTTCGCGCTCACAGGAAACTCCAAATCGTGACGGGCTACATCGGTGCAACGCGCGACAAGAAAACGACGACGCTTGGACGCGGCGGGAGCGATTACAGCGCGGCAATTTTTGGTGCTGCGCTCGGAGCGAAGGCCATAGAAATTTGGACGGATGTTTCGGGCGTGTATACCGCCGATCCGCGGTTGGTGAAAGGTGCCAAGGTCGTACCGGAGCTTGCGTTCGAAGAAGCGGGGGAGCTCGCCTACTTTGGCGCGAAGGTCTTGCATCCAAAAACCATTTTGCCGGCGATGCGCGAGAAGATCCCCGTGCGCGTGTTGAATACGTTCAGACCTTCCGACAAGGGGACAACGATCGTCGCGGGCTTCGCCGAGCGCCGAAGCCGTAGCCACACGGTGGAGGCGCTTACGTTCAAGCGTCCTGTAATCGTTATCCACCTGCATTCTCCCGAATTTTTCGACTCGAACGGCTTGATGGCAGGGATATTTGAAGTATTCGACCGCTATCGCACGAGCATCGACATCGTGGCGACGTCTGTCGCGGGCGTTTCTCTCACCATCGACGACGACAAGCATCTTCTCGAGATCGTGCGGGGTCTCAAAAAGTATGGAGATGTCAGCGTCGAGTGGAGGAAAGCTATTGTGTGTGCCGTGGGAGGAAGTGTGAATGCCGCGGGTGTCGCGGGCAAAATGTTCACGGTGCTCGGGAAGCGCGGGATTCCTGTCGAGCTTATTTCGCAAGCTGCCTCAGGCGTCTCGATCACATTTGTCGTTCGCGAACGCGACGCCGAAAAGGCGCTCAAAGTTCTGCACCGCGAGTACATACGGTGATCGCTCGGAGATATTGCATTGTTCGGGTCGCGTCCGTGCGTACTCGCACGGCGCTCCCGCTCGCCCCGTCGGGCTGCGCGAAGACCCTCACAACGCAATACCTCCTCGCTAGAAATTGAGGGGGGACGAAGACTCCAAAACGCTCATGCCTGCTCGCTTCGAAGTCTAAATAGTGTATAAATCAGATATGAAAAAAATTCCTGTTGGGATACTTGGCGCCACCGGGATGGTCGGGCAGAAGTATGTCCAGCTTCTTGAGAATCATCCGTGGTTTGAGGTCGCCTACGTGGCCGCCTCGCCGCAATCCGCTGGGAAGAAGTACAAGGATGCACTCAAGAACGGCTGGCTCGTCGGTGGAAACATTCCGGAGAGTGTTGCAAGTCTCATCGTCGAAGATGTGAGCGACGTTGCGAAGGCTGCTAAAAAATGTGCATTTGTCTTCTCGGCCTTCGAGATGCCCGATAAGGACATGATTCGGAAGTACGAGGAGGCATATGCAGCGGCCGGCTACCCCGTTTTTTCCAACGCATCCGCGCATCGCGCGACGGAGGATGTGCCGATGCTCATTCCCGAGATCAATCCGCAGCATCTCGACATTATTCCAATACAGCAAAAACGGCGCGGCTGGGAAAAAGGGTTCATCGTTGTGAAGCCTAATTGCAGTATTCAGAGCTACATCGCTCCCATTTTCGCGCTTTTGCAGGCGGGCTACGAGGTACAGAAGCTCATCGTGACGACGATGCAGGCGGTTTCGGGTGCGGGGTATCCGGGCGTTGCAAGCTGGGACATTATCGACAATGTTGTTCCGTATATCGTCGGCGAAGAAGATAAGACACAGTTCGAGCCCTACAAGATATTCGGTGAGATCAAAGGAGGAAAGATTGTCCCGCGGAAGACCATCGAAATTTCTGCGACATGCACGCGTGTTCCCGTTTCCGACGGCCACACCGCTGTCGTCTCGCTCGAATTTGAGAAGAAAAAACCGAGCCGCGAAAAGATTATCGAGATCTGGCGCTCGTTCAGAGGTGAACCGCAGAAACTCGAGCTTCCGTTTGCGCCGATTCAGCCGATTATCTACCGCGAGGAGCCCGACAGGCCACAGCCGAGAAAAGATAGGGATGCCGACAAAGGCATGGCCGTCACCGTGGGTCGCTTGCGCGAGGACAACGTCTTCGATTTCAAATTCGTTTCTCTCTCGCACAACACGATCCGCGGCGCCGCCGGCGGCGGCATCCTGAACGCCGAGCTTGCGTTTAAGAAGGGGTACCTTCCATAAGGTTTCGATTCCGCTTCTCGATTATTTCGAGGAGTTCCGCAGGCGCGATATTGAGATTTGTCTGCAAAGCGTGCACCGCAGCCTCAGTAATACCGCCCTTTGTCGCCATCTTTTTCAGAAGTTCTCGAGGATCTCCGGTTGGTATAAGTGACTGCAAGAGCTTAGGTTCGATCTTGAGGCGTTCGGCTATGTATCGCAAATGTGGCTCGGGATCTATTCGACCGATTCCGTTATTAGCACACAGAAAAACAACGATGATCTGTACAGTCCCAAGAACAAACGTATCGAATGCTTGTTCGTCTTCGAAATTCAATGTTGTCTCCGCCAAGTTACCAAACAACCATTCATACCCTTTGTCGCTGAATCCAGTTCCCTTGACGAATGCAGCGAATTTCATCGCGGGGTCAGCAATGCCGCGGGCTGCCGGCCTTCCGGAACATTCCTCAAGAACTTGGAGCGGCACTCCCGCTGCAAACGAAAGTACCCGGGCGTCGGGCAGTAAATGTCGTTTGATACCGTGCCGCGGATCAGTAAAGAGTTGCTTTACATACCGAGGCTATACGCTGACAACGACGAGATTTGAACGAGCGGCGATCTCCGGATTGTGGTCTTTATCCGCAGTGCCTAGGATTTTTGCGCTGGAAGGTTTTATATCCTCAAAGCGCCGGACAAGCGCTGTTCCGAGGTGTCCTTGTGCCCCAAAGAGGCCGATGTGTTCCTTCGGCATATCTTCGATCCGGCGGTCACCTTGTTGCGATACACGTCTGACCTTTTCCACCATTTCTACATCATAGCTCAATGAACCGAGGGGGGTATAATGCCCACGCTATGCCTGAACACACGAAATGGCATCACACTAGTCGTGTAGTACGTAGATATTCTGCCGTAGTTCAGAGACATCCGATAATAGTTATCAAATCGAATATGGCATTGCAGAGACAATGCCATTTCGTGTGACAGGTATGATCGTGGCGCCGGAGAACCCCATTAGAGACGCGTTGCGCTCTAACGGGGCAGGTAATGTACCGACGATATTTGCAGCGTTTGGGGCAACAGGGGATCTCATGCGGCGGAAGGTGATACCCGCCGTTTTTCACTTGTGGAAGCACGGCGAATTGCCCGAGCGGTTTCGCGTTGTCGGGTTCTCACGGCGCGATTGGAGCGACGAGGACTTTCGGGGGTTTATTAAGGACGTCATCGAGGCGCATAACAGCGCGAGCGTTTCGCGGGGAACACTCGAACCATTTTTACAGCTCTTTACGGTCCAGAAGGGAACCTTCGAAAACGCCGCGAGCTATCGCGAGCTGAAAAAAACGTTTGACGCGCTCGATGCCGAGTGGGGCATGTGTTCCAACAAACTTTTCTACCTTTCTGTCGCGCCCGAATACTATGATCCGATTCTCCGGCATCTTTCACGCTCCGGCCTCGCGGAGCCGTGTGCCCCTAACGAGACGATGAGTGGTTGGACGCGCATCATCGTTGAAAAGCCGTTTGGCATGGATTCGAAAACGGCGAAAGTGATTGACGAACTTCTCGGGAGGCTTTTTCAGGAAGACCAGATCTATCGCATCGACCACTACCTTGCCAAAGAGATGATGCAAAATATTCTCACCTTCCGGTTCTCGAACAATCTCTTCGAGCTCGCGTGGGGAAACGAGCTGATTGAGAATATTCATGTCAAACTTCTCGAGCGCATCGGCGTCGAGGATCGCGGCGAATTTTACGACCACGTGGGAGCACTCCGCGATGTGGGCCAAAACCACCTTCTGCAAATGCTCGCGCTCGTGACGATGGACGCGCCAGTTAGTTTCGATGCTGCCTCGATCCAAAAGAAGCGCGCGGAAATCCTCCGCTCACTCAACGTGGTTTCGCCGAAGGAGGCAGGCACAGCAACGTTTCGCGCGCAACATGAGGGATATGATTCGATAAAGGGTGTGGCTTCGGGATCACAGACCGAAACGTATTTCAAGATCCGCACGGAGCTCGCACATCCGAAATGGCGAGGAGTACCTGTCGTACTTGAGAGCGGGAAGCGGATGGGTAGGGCTTTGAAGGAAATCGTCATCACGTTCAAACACCCAGTTCCGTGCCTCTGCCCCGTGGGTCAGCCACACCACAAGAACGAAATAATCATCAGGATGGAGCCGCGCGAGGAGATCCTCATCGAATTTTGGTCGAAAGCACTCGGGTTTTCGTTTACGACCGAACAGCGCATGTTCCACTACATGCTCCGTGAACAATCGGCGCATGTGCCGTATGTTGAAGAGTACGCGAAG
The DNA here is from genome assembly GCA_016186695.1 of Candidatus Kaiserbacteria bacterium. Classification (GTDB taxonomy): domain Bacteria; phylum Patescibacteriota; class Minisyncoccia; order Phycocordibacterales; family UBA2100; genus UBA10103. Next base: position 9,263 of record JACPLC010000009.1, read on the forward strand.
CTTCTCCTCGATTGCATCCGCGGCGATCAAACACTCTTCATCTCGACCGAAGAAGTGCGCGCCATGTGGCGATTCACCGACCCTATCATTGAGGCATGGCAGAAGGGGCTTGCTCCGCTCCACACGTACAAGCCGGATTCGAAGGATATTTCCGAAATTTCGAGATCGATCGAAGCGGCTCCGAGCACACCCGTGTTGCGGAAGGAAATCGGCATCATCGGTCTCGGCAAAATGGGAGGTGGTGTTGCACGTTCACTTCTTGAAAAAGGGTGGCGAGTGCATGGATACACTTCGCGCAAAGAGAATGCGGATGCGCTCGCAAAGGAGGGAATGCTGGTCGCGCCGTCATTTGAGGCGTGTGTTGCCGCGCTCCCGAAGCCGCGCATCGTGTGGCTGATGACCACGGCAGGCAAAGCCGTTGACGAGGTTTTGTTCGGAAAAAACGGCGTTGTAAAGGAACTGTCGAAAGGCGATGTCGTTATTGACGCTGGCAATACATATTTCAAAGACTCGATAGCTCGTGCCAAAAAGCTGAAGCGGCACGGCATCACATTCATCGACGTCGGTTTCTCTGGCGGTCCCTCCGGAGCGAGAAATGGCGGATGCCTGATGATCGGCGGAGACGAAAAAGCGTTCAAAAAACTCGAACCTTTGTTTGCCGACCTTTCGATTAAAGAGGGCTATCAATTTTTTGCCGGCGCGGGAGCGGGGCACTTCGTGAAGATGATCCACAATGGCATCGAGTACGGGATGATGCAGGCGATCGGCGAGGGTTTTGCCATCATGAAAAAATCGAAATACAAACTCGATCTCACGCGCGTCAGTGACATCTACAATCACGGAAGCGTCATCGAGTCGCGTCTCGTCGGCTGGCTCAAAAAAGCGTTTGAGGTGCACGGTGAGGGGCTCGCAGATGTCTCCGGCTCGGTAGGGCACACGGGTGAGGGTGCGTGGACGGTGAAGACGGCGAAAGAACTAAAACTGAAGGCGAAGGTGATAGAGGAAGCGCTCAAATTCCGCGTTCATTCGGCAAAACATCCCGATTACACGGGCAAAGTCGTCTCCGCACTGCGTGAACAATTTGGCGGGCACAGCGTGAAAAAATAGGCTACAATACCGCCTATATATGCTTTCAGAGCCCGTACGGGAGCTGGTTCTCAAGGTTGAGGTTGCAGAGGAGGCCCATCGAGCTGCCCCGCGGGGAGAAATGCTCGAAGTCTCGACGATCGTCGGGAAGGCGGCATCAGTATACGAAAAGCTCCGCTACCTCATCGACTACCGCGAGGAGCACACCATCCGCCGCGCCGCACTGGAGCGGATCCTGAAGCGCCGCGTCTTTATTGAGCTCAAGGCGGAGAGCGGCCTCATACTTTTGCAGGAGCTCGTGGATGGCAAGTATATTCCGAAAGAACTTGCGACCGAGGAGATGGCGCGCGAGATCGACGGTATTATCGCGAAGTATCTCGAGTTGCGACGTCTCGCGAATGCAAACGGCAATACCGGAAGACGTCTCATCAGCTTTGCGGCAACGGAGATCGATGCGCACCTCTCGCCCGTCGTGTATGCGATAGACCACGAGAGTGCAGAGGCGCTCTATAAAAGCCTCAAAGGCCGCGCGAGCGCCTACGGGTACTCGGAAGAAGAGACGAATGCGCAGCTCTACTCTGCCTGTTGGCGCGCGCTCCTCGGGGCGGACGATGAACGTCTTTCGTACGCGCTCTGGCTTCTCTACGTGCCTGGCTGGAACAACGGCGCGGATATTCAGGAGGTCGCACAGAAACTTCCTGCCGTTATTGGAAATATCCGCGCGACCATTGCGGGCCATCTGCAATGGCGCATAGCGCCTAAGATCAAGAACGAGGCGATCTACTTCCGCATCATTCGCAGGGTACTCGAGTTGCACGGCGGGGGCGCCGCGCGGGTTCTTGAGAATACGACGCAGCTCGATCAGTTCACCCGTGAATTTCTGGACGAAACGTATGAGCACGAAAACGAGCGCATTCAAAAGAGTGGCATGCGCGCCGTCTTGTACCTTTTCATCACGAAGATGACGGTCGCGCTCATTGCCGAGCTTCCCTATGAGCTTTTCGTGCTCGGTGGTATCCACTACTTTCCGCTTTCGGTGAACATTCTCTTTCACCCACTCCTTCTCTTTGCACTCACGCGGCGTGCAGGTGCCTTGGACGAGGCGAACACGAATGCCATCATTGAAGGACTTCACGGTGTGCTCTATGAAGGCAGGGTGCGAACCGTGCGCGTCAAGAGTGCATACACAGGATTCACCGTCGCGTTCAGCTTCGCGTATCTCATCCTTTTCATCTTCGTGTTCGGGGGTGTCATCGGCGTGCTGCAGCTTATGAAGTTCAACCCTGTTTCCATCGGCCTTTTCCTTTTCTTCCTCGCGCTCGTTTCCTACTTCGCATTCCGCATCCGGTACCGCGCGCGGCGCTGGAAGCTCGTGCGCGAGCAGGGAACGATCGCGATAATTCTCGGTGTCTTGGCCGTTCCGATCATCCGCGCAGGCGAATGGCTTTCGCGGACATTTTCCACCATCAACGTATTTGTCATGTTTCTCGATTTCATCATCGAAACGCCGTTCAAGCGCCTTTTACACTTCGCGAATCAGTTTTTGATCTACTTACGCGAAAAAGGAGAGGAGATACGATAGCTTTTCGCGGGCTCGAAATTTCCCGCCTGCGGGGCTCGCTACGCTTCGAACAAGTCCTCGTCGGAAAATTCCGGGCCCGCGAGCGCTACACAGAAAAGAGAAGTTGGAAAAATAGACATAACCCGCTACAATCCGATGATTATGTCTGACAATCCGTGGCAGCGAGCGCGTACACAGCTCAAGAACACTGCCAAACATCTTTCACTCGATCCGCTCCTGCTCGCCCGGCTTTCGAATCCCGATCGTGTCATCGAAGTGTCGCTGCCGATCAAGATGGACGACGGCAGCGTGCGTGTGTTTGAAGGATTTCGCATCCAGCACAACAATCTGCGCGGGCCCTACAAGGGCGGTACGCGTTACCATCCGAAGGTCGACATGGACGAGGTGAAGGCGCTCTCATTCTGGATGACGTTCAAAACCGCGCTCATCGACATTCCTTTCGGTGGCGGCAAGGGTGGTATTACGATTGATCCGAAGAAACTCTCTGCCGGGGAGCTCGAGCGGCTGACGCGCGAGTATGCGCGCAAGCTCGCACCGGTGATCGGCCCTACGGTGGACGTGCCCGGGCCGGACCTTAATGCTGGGGGCGTCATCATGGAGCTCCTGCGCGACGAATATTCGCGCGTCGTCGGCACCGACACACCGTCGATTACGACGGGCAAGCCGATCGATCGAGGCGGTTCCGAAGGACGAACCGAGTCTACGGGCCTCGGCGGTAGCTATGCGCTCGAAACGTTTTTGCGCTTGATGCAACGCAATCCGCGAGGAATGACGGTCGCTGTGCAGGGATTCGGCAACGTCGGCAGCTACCTCGCCCGCTACCTGCAGGAAATGGGGATGCGCATCGTCGCACTTTCGGATTCGAAGGGCGGCATTTATATTCCAAAGGGCATCACCGACCTCAAAGCCGTGGAAGAGTGCAAAGAGAAAAGCGGCAAACTGGCGGGATGCTACTGCGTGGGATCGGTGTGCGATCTTTCCAACATGGAATCTCTCGGTGGCCGAGACGTTTCTCCCGAGGAAGTCCTGACGCTTCCCGTGGATGTGGTCGTGCCTGCCGCGCTCGAAAACGCGATTACCGAGGAGAACGCCAAAGATATTAAGGCCTCGATTGTGCTCGAAATGGCCAATGGTCCGACCACGCTCGAAGCCGACAAAATTCTCGCGCGCAAAGGCGTGCTCGTCATTCCGGACTTTCTCGCCAACGCCGGCGGTGTCGCGGTCTCGTACTTCGAGTGGTACCAAAACATGCACGGCGAAACGTGGAAAAAAGATGCGGTCTTCGAGAAGCTGAAAGAAAAAATGGAGTCGGCGGCGCGGAGTGTTCATGAGGCCTCAAAGGAGTATAGTGTTTCTCTTCGCGACGCGGCCTACATCGTGGCGCTGAAACGTCTCGCCGTAATGTGAAATGGACAAATTCATCCAAACGATAACGAAGAAGGCCGGTGACGCGGTCTTGGAGAAATTCGGCAAAGAGGGCGTCCATTACACCAAATCTCACGAACGATGGGACGTCGTGACGAAAGCGGACCTTCTTTCGGAGAAGATACTCATCTCTGCCATTCGAAGGAGATATCCGAACCATGGGATAATTTCAGAGGAGAGTGGAAGGATAAATGAGAAAGCCGAATATGTATGGATCCTCGATCCGATCGACGGAACTCTGAATTACTCGCTCGGTGTTCCCGCGTTCGGGGTGATGGTATGTCTTACGTATAGAGGAAGTGTCATTCTGTCTGCCATCAACATGCCTGCAACCAAGGAATTTTTTTTCGCGAAGGCGGGCCGTGGTGCATATCTCAATGGTAAAAAAATACGCTGCACAAAGTCCAAGCGGCTGCAGACCACGTTTGGCATGCACGGGACGACGTTAAACCCGCGAACAACTGCCTTTTTGCGAAACGTGCTGCGGATTGCTCCCCGTAGCCATATCTTGCTCGGCTCATTTTCGAGTCCTGCCAACGCATGCTATGTCGCGACAGGCCAAAGGGATTGGATAGTATCCTTGAGCGGGCAGATCTGGGATTTTGCTCCGGAGTATCTGATTCTTAAGGAGTCGGGCTGCAAGGTGACCGACACGAAGGGAAATCCTTGGAAGCTCGGAATGCTCGAAATGGTCGCCGCGAACCCCGCTTTGCACAAACAACTCGTGAAATTGACCAAGGGCGTGTAAAGGCGGATACTGCTCGCGTGAGCAACGGCAAAAGCTGGCACGATTGGTACGTTGAAGAGCGCTCCGCAGGTGCGCGGGTCTCGGACAAAATCACATTATTTATTGGCTCGTGGCCATTTGTATACATTCATGTCGTGTGGTTCGGCTTCTGGGTCTTCTATCCCGTCGAGCCCTTTCCCTACGGATTTCTCACGATGCTCGTTTCCTTAGAGGCGATCATTCTCGCGACTCTCATCATGATGTCGCAGAACAGGCAGGCGGAGCGCGATAGGTATCGGGCGGAGGCAGATTTGGCGACCGATGTTGCGGCAAAAAAGGAGATTGATGAAATTCAGGAGATGCTTGCCCGCATCGATAGGGAAAAACTCGACAAAATTCTCGCGATTCTCAAATCTTCCAGTAGCTCGACCTTCTAATCTTGTGCTACCATCTGGCATGGCAAAGACCTCATTTGATGCACAGAAATTATTGGCCAAGCGGGTGCTCCGAATCGGCGATTCTGCCATTCGGAAAATGATGACGACGGGGCACAAGGTTGCCGGCGCTATCTCGCTCGCGCAGGGCATTCCGGATGCAAAGACGCCTCTCTACATCCGCGAAGGCATTACGGAACTTCTCAAAGAAAACGACAAAATAGGGAAATACTCGCTCGGGCCGGGGCTTCCCGAACTCCGACAGATCGTCGCAGATACAATTTCAAAAAAGGGCAACTTTTCCGTAGATCCAGACAAGAATGTCTGCATCACGGCAGGCGCGATAGAGGCGCTCGCGATCACGATTTCCTCAATTGTCGATGAGGGCGACGAGGCGATTCTCTTTGATCCGGGATATCCGCCGTACATCCCGCAGGTTGTGTTTAGCGGAGGGACGCCGGTCTTGGTTCCATTGCAAGCCGAGAACGGTTGGAAAATAGATTTGAAAAAGCTACAGGCAGCAGTGACACCGAAAACGAAAGCACTCATAGTTTGCAATCCTTCAAACCCGACGGGGATGGTGATGGGGAAAGAGGAGCTCGATGCGATCGCGGCACTCGCCGCGGAGCACGGATTCTTCGTTATCGCGGATCTCACGTATGAATTCTTGGTGTACGACAAAGGGAAAATCCCGACACTCCTTGCGTATCCCGAGATCCGCGACAGGCTCATCATCTGCTACTCGTTCTCGAAAGAATTTTCGATGACGGGTTGGCGCGCGGGCTACCTCTACGCTCCGGAGAAAGTGCTCGAGCAGGCGCTGAAGGTGCATGACGAATTTTTGCTCTGCGCTCCGACGCCTTCGCAATACGCCGCGCTCGTCGCGCTTACGAAAAAGCCCAATGACGATCCTGAAGGACTTCATGCCGAGATGGCCACAAAGCGCGAGCTTATCTGCGAGCGCTTGGATCGTTTGGGTGACCTCTTTTCGTACACGAAGCCCCGCGGCGCCTACTACATTCTCGCCAAATACAAGAAACCCGATATCGATTCATGGGCATTTGCGATGCGCATGCTCAATGAGGCCAAGGTCATCGTCATTCCGGGCGTCGCCTGCGGCTCGCAGGGCGAAGGACACGTGCGCTTTTCCTACGGCGCGTCGAAAGAGAAGATACACGAAGCATTCGATCGCATCGAAGCGTGGGCAAAGACGCTCTAAAAGCCGTTGTGCTATCCACACCGAAATGGTGCTCTACTTGACTAAAGCACTGTAGTTAGATAAAGTGGCGGTATGAACTGGAACAAATCGGAGAATAAGGCTTTACTTCGAGCTCTCTTGTCGCTCAAAAATGCTGATGAAGCGGGTCGTTTTTTGCGCGATCTGCTCACCAAGGCCGAAATTGCCGAATTCGCAAAGCGCTTCCGAGCCGCAGAAATGTTGGCCAAAAAAGAGCCGTATTCGGCCATCGAACGGGAAACAGGGCTTAGTTCGACCACGGTGGCCCGCGTCTCCAAGTGGCTCAAGGGCAAGGAAGGCGGCTATCGCAGAGTTATCGGTCGTTTGCATCATCACTCTTCTCCCATCGCACGAGGGGGTTGAATTGAAATTCTCCATTATATTTTTCAAACCAGCCCTCTCTTGCGAGAGGGTTGTCTTTTTGCGAGAGAAAAGGGTTTTGCCTGCCCCTAAAAAGCAGGCGTGGTCTTTGAGGAACCAAAAAGATGAGTCTTAAGATCGCACTTCCATCGAAGGATCTCGAGGAACCGACCGTGGAGCTGCTTAAAGCGACTCGGATCAAGATCCACCACAGTAAGCCGAGGAACAGCCACGTTAAGATCTCCGGCTTGCGGGGGATACAACGCGGTGCCTTCATGCGCTCGGCCGACGTCGCTGAATTCGTCGGCGCGGGTGCGTATGACGTCGGTATCACCACAAACGAGGTGATCGCGGAATACGGCCGCAAGGTCGTCGTCTGTGCGAATCTCGGCTTCAGCAGGAATGGCCGCCAGACCAAAGTCGTCCTCTTCGCCCACCAGCGAAGCGGGATCCGGGGCCTGAAGGACATCCCGCGAGGGACAACGGTGAGGACGGAGTTTCCGCGTCTTACCCGCGCTTTCTTCCGCCGGTACAAGGTGCTCGGGAAGGTAGTGCTGGTGCCGTCGCGCGGCTCGACCGAGACTCACGTCCCGTGTACGTATCCGCTCGGGGTCTGTCTTACGGACTCTGGGCAGACCATCAAAGACCATGGACTGCGCGTCATTGCGGAGCTCATGCGTTCGGATACTGTACTGATCGCCAATCGTAATGCGTACCGTGATCCGGAGAAGAAGATGATCATCGAGGATCTCGCGTCCCTGCTCGTCGGTACGGTGAATGCGCGTGAAATGCGCGTGCTTAAATTCAATATGCCGATCACTGCGCTGCCTCGCGTCCGGAAGATCCTTCCAGGGCGGAAAGGACAGAGTCCGACCATCAACCATCTCGACGACGGAAATGTCGCCGTCGAATACGTTGTCCTCGTGCCTGAGATCAACGATCTGAAGCCTCGGCTGAAGAGGGCCGGCGCGACCTACATTCTTGTCGGTCGCGAAGAATCCGTAATCCCGTAAAACGACAGAGTCGGCACTTCGCCGACAGGAGAAAGATCATGAAAGTGCTGAAACCCAACTTCGAAAAACGCGGTGGCTTTGTACCAGTTATCGTCCAGGATTCTGTCTCGAAGGAAGTTCTGATGCTCGCGTATCAGAACGAAGAGGCGTGGAGAAAGTCTATCAGAGAACTCACTCTCACCCTGTTCTCGACGTCCCGCAAAAAACTGTGGACCAAAGGGGAAACGAGCGGCAACCGTATGCAAATCGTCGACGTGATTATCGACTGTGACGAAGACGCTCTCCTCTACCTAGTGAAGATGCAAGGGGATCAGGTTGCCTGCCACACCGGCGCACGCTCGTGCTTCTATCGTTTCTTGTTGAACCCATAGAGGAGATCCAAAGCATGTCCATGAACGCACTTGAGGCCTACTATCGCGAACGAGCGAGAGCACCAGCTGCGGAATCGTATACCCGGGAGCTCCTCGACGGGGGGACGAAGAAGTGTGCGAAAAAGCTCGGGGAAGAGGTTGTGGAAGCGATCATCGCAGCCATGACGGAAAGCGGCGAACGGCTCGTCGCCGAACTCGCGGATGTCGAGTACCACCTTGTCGTACTCCTCATGTCACGCGGTCTTACCTTTGCAATGGTTGAAGAAGAACTTCAGCGTCGTAGGGCAAAGTCTGGACTTGAAGAAAAAGCTTCACGGCAGTCGTGAAGCATGCGAACTATCAACAGGCGCGCCAATCACGCGCCTGTTTTCTTTAACACCTTATATGCTTATTCGCGCGAATTAGAATATGGTTATTAGCATCGTTGTGCACAGGTTTGTTGCAGAGGCTTGACAGGGGAGGAGAGGAAGGTAAAGTGCAGATATGAATCGGATTGCAAGCGCATCGGCTTCCGCTCGACGAACAGTCTCTATTGAGGCTGTTTAGAGCGTTTGTAATACTCCACAAACTTTCCAAAACGGCCTCAAAGGGGCCGTTCTTCGTTTAGATGCAACCCGAAAGGCGCATCCGAGCGATGCGTTCTTTCACAACCGGAGGCAAGAAATGCCCAAGCCAACTGCGCTTATCAAGTGTTCCAGTCGTCTCCTCGGACGCGACGACGTAACCGCCCGTGTCCACGAAATCGAGAAAACGTACGCGTTGCGTTTTGTCACCGGCGGTGGCGAACAGATCAGTGCCGCGTTTGCCGAGCGTGGGTGGGAGAACGTCTTTGGTCCGTTCGGTCGGATCTGCAAGGATTTCGACCAGCGGCTTGCCGCCGAAAACGTGCTGAAGAAAAATGTCGTCGAATTCGAGGATCAGCTTGAAGCAAGCCGGATCTTTGCGACGATGGTCGTTCCCGTCCTCGACAAAGAGATAGGCGGCGTGACCTGTCACGTCAACGGCGATTTCCACCCGATCAACGGATACAACGGCTACGCCCGGATCTTCGTTTTCACGTTTGATGACGATGTCGCGCGTAAGCGCTGGTTCTACCGCGCGATGTGGCAAGTCTGTCGTATCCATCTCGAACAGCGCTCGATGCAGGAAACCATAACTTTCAATCCCGATGACTACCCCGAGAAGATCGAAGTTGTCGGATTTCCGGAAAGTTCCCCATGAAGAGAGGAAACAAGCATGGAACTTGATTGGGATGCCCTTGCGGCGGAAATGCTAGCCACCGGGGAATTCCACCCCGATGGCCTCAATGCGATCACGCTCAAGCGAGACTACGAGAAAGGTTATGGGGCGATCCGTACGGAAGGTTCGAGGATCATCGCGTACGCTAGTGTTGAGGATCGAACGTTCGATCCTCATTACCCGACCTATGAGATCCGCCGCGTGTTTGTCGCGAAGGATAAAAACGGAAGCAAAACAGCGGAAGAGCTCATCGCTGAGCTGATCAAGCGGTTCACCCCACCGGAAGAAGAACTTCCGCGTAGGGTTCCGACGTTCTTCCTCATCAGCAAGAACCCGGCGATCTGGCACATCGCGATGTCGCTTGGCTTTCGCGCGGTGACGAAGTTCCGCATGCCGAATGTTCGCGAATGGGCGAAGCGTGCGGGCCTCGGAAAGCGGCTGCCTCGAAGCGCAACGGCTCGCGATCCGCATCACTCAAACAGACGGAAGCGCTGGCTCTACATGCGCTGACAGTAAAGGCGCACGCGCATGATTCTGGGTGTGTTCATGACGGGTGTTACTACTGTGGTTAATATCGTAGCTCCGCTGACGCGGATGCTACTGGCGCGCCCATGCAGGAGCGAAGAAGGGCGCACACGGATGACTCCGTGTGCGCCTGAATCTTTTATATACTGGAGCGCATGTATAAGGTTGTGGTGTATGTGCCGGTTGAGAATGCCGACATGCTCCGGAAGGCAATTGGCGATGCAGGAGGCGGGAAGATCGGCGCGTACTCGCATTGCAGCTTCTCCTCACGCGGCACTGGTCGGTTCACACCGATGAGAGATGCAAATCCGGCGATAGGGAAAATAGGGGAGCCGCAGGAGGTGGAGGAGGAGCGTATCGAATTTGTGTGCGAGACGCACTGCATTGATGAAGTCATCATTGCTATCCGCAAAGCACATCCCTATGAGGAACCCGCGATCGAAGTGTGGAAGGTTGAAATGCGCTGAAAAAAGCTGTATCATGCGACATGATAAACCTTGGAGAAAAATGCGCAGTCTTCGGGGTCTTTGGGAAAGGGCTTGATGTCGCCCGCCTCTCCTTCTTCGGTCTCTTCGCGCTCCAGCACCGCGGGCAGGAAAGCTCCGGCATCGCTACCTCAAACGGCGACACACTCACCATGCACAAGGGCATGGGTCTCGTCTCGCAGATTTTTAACGACGACATTTTGAAGGGTCTGAAAGGCCACATTGCAGTGGGGCACAACCGCTATTCGACGACCGGCGGCTCGAAGGTAAAACATGCGCAGCCAATGCTCGCGGCCGGTTCCTCGAAAGTTCAGAAAGTAGTGTACGAAGATCCGAATCCGAGTCTCAATGAGTCTGTTGCGCTTGCTTCGGGACCGGATGATGGCGCAATCGCGCTCGTACACAACGGCAATCTGCCGAGCACAAAAGACCTTGAGAACTTCTTGCGCGGAAAGGGTATCGACCCCGCGGAATTTTCCGATTCGCGTATGATGGTGGAGGCTATCGCGGCGCGCATGCGCGAAGGCGCAGATCTGCCGACGGCTATCAAAGACGTTTTACCGCTCTTTACCGGCGCGTTTTCTATCCTCGTCATGTCGCAGGACAAACTCATCGCGGTGCGCGATCAGTGCGGCATCCGGCCACTCGCGCTCGCGCGCCTCAACGGCGGCTACGTCGTCGCTTCTGAAACCTGCGCCTTCGCGCCGATCGGCGCAAAGTTCGAACGGGAGATCAATGCGGGCGAGATGGTTATTATCGACGGAGACGGAATACACAGCGAGCAGGTGCTTACGCCGAATCCCAAGCTCGATATTTTTGAATTCGTCTATTTCGCGCGCCCCGACAGCGAACTTCTCGTCAAATCAGTCTACGAAATGCGAAAAGAGTGCGGCGTACAGCTCGCAAAAGAATATCCGATCGAGGCTGATGTGGTTATTCCTGTTCCCGAAACAGCAATTCCCGCAGGTATCGGATACTCGCGATCGACAGGCATTCCCATGGAGGCGGGCCTCACAAAAAACCGCTACATTCACCGGACGTTTATCACGCCTGAACAGCACGTGCGTGAGCAGGGAGTAAAGGCCAAGCTCACGCCCATTCCTGAAGTTATCCGGGGGAAGCGTGTCGTAGTCATGGACGACTCGATCGTGCGCGGCACGACTTCGCGGCAGATAGTCGCGATGCTTTTTGAGGCAGGTGCGAAAGAAGTCCATTTTCTCGTTTCTTCGCCCCCCGTCAAGTTTCCCGACTTCTACGGTATCGACACGCCCAAGCAAACCGAGCTCATCGCAGCGACCAAGTCGGTCGAGCAGATCCGGCAATATCTCGGCGCAACATCCCTCCGTTTTCTCTCCTACAATGGCATGATAAAGGCGACAGGAATTTCGGATGAGCAATTCTCCACCTCGGCATTTACCGGCATCTATCCCATCGACATCCGCGAGCGAGCGAAAGAGATCCGCTACCAGTGACGAAGGGAGAGGGACTCTAATCGAATTGACCCGACTCTGGCCTTTTCTCGCCTTTGTGGTCTAACGTGTACAACTCCTTGACCTCCATCCACCCATCCCTATACTTTACTTTATGGTTAAGTATCGGGATGGGGAGAAAATGCTTAATGCGCTTGGGTTACCTCTACGTCGGAGCATGGTGCGCCGCCTGCGGCTTCTAGGCGCGATGTCGCTTTCGAAGCTCGCTACGCCCTACAAACTCACGCTTCCGGCCGCGCTGAAGCATCTTCGGATCCTCGAAAGTTCTGGCATCGTCAAATCACATAAGCACGGTCGCGTGCGCGTGTGTGTATACAACCCTTCTGCCCTCAAGGAGCTCGGTGGCTGGCTCGCGTCCCAGAGCGCGTTCTGGGACTCCAGCTTCGATCGTCTGGAGGGGCTTATGAGTAAGAAAAAGAAATAATACGTATGGCAGATGTAGTACTAATCATCACCCGCACCCTCGATGCGAAACCCGAGGACGTGTTCAAAGCGTGGACCGATCCGAAACAGGTTGCAGAGTGGTATGGGCCGGAAGGTTTTGCGAATGAGGTTCACGAGTTCGACGCGCGCGAAGGTGGCGCGTACCGCCTCACGATGAAAGGCCCGAATGGCGAGGCACATCTCCTTCGCGGTGTTTTTAAGACGCTCCGACCACCAACAAAGCTCGTTGTTACGTGGCAATGGCAAAACGGCGACACGTGGGGCTCGGAAACGCTTGTCACGGTGGATTTCAAGCCGGTCGGCGACAAAACGGAGATGACTATGACACACAGCGGATTTGCCGACGAGAAGCAAAAGGAGATGCACAACCAAGGCTGGACCTCGAGTTTCAACAAGCTCGCGAAGCTGTTCGCCTAGTTTGTCATCGACATCCACGAGTGAGCGAAAGGGATCAGATATTAAGTTTGTTTTTTTGCCATAGCTATGTATATTGCCGCGGGCGCTTAGACGCCTCGAAAGGAGGTGGTGTGAAGTCACACCGTTATGTGTCTCAAGCCGCTCACAAGTGCGAGATATCCTTAATATCCAACTCCGTTACGGAAAACAGGTGGATATCGGACGGCTTTGTGGGGTCGGCAGGCGGCGGCGTAAACAGCGATGTTTACGCCTCCGCCCAATTTTTCTCGACAAATACAAGTTCTTTCTGTAGTCTAGGCCAATGTCATACACACCAAGCGATACGATTCTTAAGAGGTATGCCAACGTGCTCATAAATTTTGCGCTTGGTGGCGGGAAGGGGATAAAGAAAGGTGATGTCGTGCGCGTCTCAGCGAGCGAATCGACCAAGCCGCTTTTTATGGCAGTTTGCAATGCTGTTATTGATGCGGGCGGACACGTGCTCTCCCACTACGGCCCCGACGACGAGAAAGGTGACAAACGGCGAAACATCAGCGTCTCGCGCTATTTCTATGAGCACGCCAAACCCCATCAGATAAGTTTCTTTCCAAAAAAGTATCTGAAAGGGCTCGTCGAACAAATGGACCACTCCGTCTTCCTTCTCGCGGAGAAAGATCCGCACGCGCTTAAGGGAATTGAACCGAAAAAAATCATGGCGCGGGGTGTGGCGCTGAAACCCTTCATGGACTGGCGGCACAAGAAAGAATGGGCCGGCAAATTCACGTGGACCATCGCTCTCTACGGCACAGCCGCGATGGCACGCGAGGCAGGGCTTTCGGAAAAAGCGTACTGGAATCAGATAATCAAAGCATGTTTTCTCGATGAGAAAAATCCAATCGCGAAGTGGAAGGCGGTGTATCGCGATATCGAGAAGTATCGCTCGCGGCTCAACAAGCTCTCGCCGAAAATAGACAAACTGCACGCGAAGGGTCCTGATATGGATATCTGGTACACGCTCGGAGAAAAGCGCGCATGGCACGCCGGATCGGGCCGCAACATCCCGAGCTTCGAGATTTTTACCTCGCCGGATTGGCGCGGCACCAACGGGTGGATTCGCATCAACCAGCCGCTTTACCGGTATAGCAACAAAATTACCGGCATAGAGCTTGTGTTCAAAAACGGCCGAGTCGTCAAATCGAAAGCGAAGACCAACGAGAAGCTCCTGAAGCAGATGATTGCGACGAAAGGTGCGGATAAGATAGGCGAGTATTCGCTCACCGACAAACGCCATTCGCGCATCACGAAATTCATGGCCGAAACGCTTTTCGACGAGAACATCGGCGGACCCTACGGCAATTCCCACATCGCGCTCGGGATGAGCTACCGTGACACCTACGCCGGCGATGTTTCGAAACTGACAGACAAAGAAGCGAAGCGTCTCGGCTTCAACGACTCCTCGGTGCACACCGACGTCATCTCCACCACCCGTCGCACGGTGACTGCGCATCTCAAAAACGGCTCGAAAAAAGTAATCTACAAAGACGGTCGCTTCGTGCTGTAGAATGGCCGGATGAAAACCGTCTACTTTGTCCGGCACGGGGAAGCAGAGGTTAATGTCAGTAGCACATTTGGAGCCGAGGATACACCTCTTACAGATAAGGGCAGGGAACAAGCGCGATCTGTGGCAGAACGATGCGCAAAATTGCCGATAGATGTCATCATCGCAAGCACCATGGAGCGGGCTCAAGAAACAGCGTCGATTGTTTCGAGGCGAATCGAATTACCTACTGAGGCTGTCGAGCTTTTCGAAGAGCGACATCGACCGAGCGTACTCTATGGAAAAGAGCGCGATAATGTCGAAGCGAATCGTATATATCTTCAGTGGATCGATGCATTCTTTACATCAGGCAATCGTGTCGAGGATGGGGATAATTTCTTGAGCCTTAAGGAGCGGGCTGGCAAAGCGCTCTCGTATCTTCAAGAGCGCCCCGAAGCAAATATCCTTGTGGTGACGCATGGGTTCTTTCTGAGAACAATTCTTGCGCGGATTATTTTTGGAGAGACGCTTTCGCCGCAGGAACTCTATATGGTGATGCGCACGTTCCATATATCAAATACTGGCATTACGATGGCGACCTTCGATCCTGCACAGGAAAGTGAAAGACCATACCCTCGCGGGCCGTGGCGAGTTCTGACCTGGAATGATCAGGCACATCTCGGATAAGGCAAAAGGCAAAGGTCAAAAGGGAAAAGTGAAATCTATCGGCCCCCCCTTTTTTTTGAAAGAAGGCCGCTTTAGAGCCGTCTTAAGGTATTGAGAGCCTCAAAACAAGGGTTTTGAGCTCGTTTATAGGTCGAATTCATTGATCACATTACAAACAAAAAATTGAAAGTATGCAAAAAAGTAGCGAATTACCTTCCCGCCGGACTATCTACGCGATCGCAGGAATAATCGTCGTGCTCGCGATAGGACTCGCGGCGGTGACACATGCTGATGAGCGGGGGAATAGGCCGGAGAGGCCCGAAAGACCGGAGCGGCCGGAACACCCCTTGAGTGGTTTTGTGAACATCGCGGCGAGGCTCAATCTTCTGTCGGACCTAAAGATAGTTGTCAATAATGACAACAGCGTCAATGTTCACGGCGCGACGGTAACGGCAACCTCGACAAGCGGCTTTACGGCCACCGCAGTTACGCCGCCTCTCACGTTCATCGTGCAGACGGATGCGTCTACGAAGTTCAACTTCAAAGGCTTCGGCAATGGCTCGCTTGCGAACATTGTCGTTGGCGACACCGTAAACTTCCGCGGCACCGCGCTCTCAGGCACGACGACCTCGACGTGGACGGTGAAGGCGACGCATGTGGAAGACAAGACACATCGCGTGAAGCCTCCGAAACCGCCAAAGCCGTTCTCAACGACCACTGCGCATGTGAGATCGACGACGACGGCACAGTTCCAGATCGACACTCTCACGAAGGTGATCGAACGGCTGCAGGCTATTATCGCGGAGCTCAAGCTTCGCTTCAGCTTGTAACTTATAACGCCTCTCGCGGGTAGTTGGTTTTGTCATGGGCGCGACCCCCAAAAATAAAGGGGGTCGCGCCTTTATGCACAACTCGTCCGGTTCACCGTAAACACGCATGTGTTACACTCATGCTCCCATGAATGGCGCATTCAAATTTATTATCGGCTGGACAGCGGTATTTCTCTTCCGCCTGATCCCCTTCAGGCCGCCGAATTTCGAGCCGATGCTTGCGACCGTTATGCCGTTCTCAAAGCGCTACGGCCTCGCGGGCAGCTTTCTCTTTGGATTCCTGGGTATCGTTCTCTACGATGCGGTGACGAGCGGGTGGGGGAGCTGGACATGGGTGACGGCCGTTTGTTATGGATTGCTCGGCGTTGGCGCACACTACTTTTTCAAAAATCGTGCCGCGAGCGTGAAGAATTTTCTCGTGTTTGGTGTTCCTGCCACCGTCGCCTATGACGCCGTGACGATGCTCATCGGTCCAGTTTTCAACAATCAATCGCTGGCCGCTGCACTTTTGGGTCAAATTCCCTTTACGCTTATGCACGTTTTGGGGACAATCGTCTTTGCAACACTCCTTTCTCCTGCACTCTACCGCTGGGTCATCCAAAACGAATCACTCGAATTTTCTCTCTCATCGCTCAAGCGTGCATAAAAAAGAGGTCCGGCGCGACTCGCGCGCCGGCCTCGGCTATATCGGTGTTATTTTTCCGCCGATTTTTGTTTGTTTTCCCATGGCGCAGACGCACCTCTGGTTTTGTGGCGTTCTGCTTCGAGCGCCATGAGGTCTTCAGTGGTCCGTGCACACGGTTCCTTAGCCCGAGCCTCCGCGAGAGTGGGAGGTCGAGGCCATCCAAGCTTGGTCATGAGCAGCGGTCTCCTTGGCCCGCTTCCGCGAACAATACCGACGCTAATACTGCTGTCAACACCAACTGTTCACCGTTTACTGTTCACTGTATACTGTTTTGCGATGCAGCATCTCACGGAGACTCAACAGTTTGACAAAGAAGCACTTAGAAAACTCTTTGAGCTCGCTACGTCACTCGAGGGAAAGCGTGACGAATCACTCAAGGGAAAAATACTCGCGTCGCTGTTTTACGCACCCTCTACACGCACTCGTCTTTCGTTTGAATCAGCGATGATGCGTCTCGGGGGCAACGTGCTCTCGATGGAAAACGCGAGCGAGTCGTCATCGTCCATGAAAGGCGAAACCATCGAGGATACGATTCGTATCATCGACGACTATGCCGACGCAATCGTTCTGCGGCACTTCGAGGTTGGCACTGCCGAACGCGCCGCCGCTGTCTCCGAAGTGCCGATAATCAATGCCGGAGATGGCACGGGCCAACATCCCACGCAGGCATTTCTCGATCTCTATACCATTCAGCGCGAAATAGGGCGGACTGATAATTTTCGTATCGCATTTGTTGGGAATCTCGCGTATTACCGGGCTGCCCGGTCGCTCGCCTATTTGCTTGCAAAGTATGACAACGTCAGGATGACATTCGTTTCTGCGCCGGAGCTTCGCATGAAGGATGATGTGAAGGATTATTTAAAAGAGAAGAACGTCCGTTTTGAGGAAACGGAGGATCTAGAAGGCACAATGCGAGTCGCCGACGTTGTGTACCAAACGCGTGTCGCGGAAGAATGGATACCGAATCACGACGAATACGAGAAATTGCGTGGCAAGTATGTTATTACGCGGCCGATGACCGACATCATGAAAGAAGGAGCCATCATCATCCACCCGCTACCCCGAGCGGGCGAGATAGCGCCGGAGGTAGACGATTCGCCTCACGCGGTGTACTTCAAGCAAGCTGCCTACGGCGTGCTAGTTCGCATGGCGATCCTTAAGACCATACTGGGTGGCGCGTGAGGCGTTCGGAAACCCATATGCCGAGCGCGGTAAAAGCGCCGCCGATTAGATATCCTCCGAGAACGTCACTTACAAAGTGCAAACCGAGATAGAGCCGGCTGAAACCGATGAGGCCGATGAGAAGCGCGGCGAACACCGTGACAGCAATCGCCTGCGGACGCGGGAGCTGCTTCCACGCGAGGTATGCCAGAAATCCATAGAGTGCAATAGAAAATGCGGCATGGCCGCTCGGAAAGGAAAACGTGTCCTCGGAAAATGCCTGATAGAGAATGTCCGGCCGCGCGCGTGCGACGATATCTTTGAGAGGGAACACAACGATGATTGTTCCCATGACCGATATGCATAGCCCCGCGAAGTCTGCGAGCCGCGAACGTGCCAATAGGGAAAAACCGATTGCCAGCGCAATGCCGCCGACGACAAACGTGCTTCCGAATTGCGTTATGGCAGTAAAAAACTGCACAAAGCTTGGATCCCGCAGCGCGAAGAGCACAGCGAGAACACTGTTATCGAGCGCGGTCATACGGTGTCGGCGATATAGGGTAGAAAGATGATTATGCCGATGATGAACGCCGCAATGGATGCTATGAGAACCGCGCCGGCCGCAAGGTCTTTGATCTTAGCGATGTGCGGATCGGGGTCTGACTTGTACATATCGCAGAACTCTTCAAGCGCCGTGTTGAAGACCTCGGCGGACAAGACAAAGCCGATACACACGATGACAATAAGCCATTCAACGGGCGAGATCCTGAAGAACCATCCAGCGGCAAGAACGAGGATGCCAAGACCGATCTGGATCTTGAAATTGGACTCTTCACGAAACGCAATCCCGATACCGGTCAACGCCTCCGCGAATCCCACTTTCTTTCTCCCCAGCATTTCTCTAGTATACTCTGTCCACGCGTCATGTTTATCCAAGTACTCCTCGCCTCTGTTCTTGTCATGCTCGTCTCCATATCGGGCAAACTCATCACGTGGCGCGGCGCCGGCGCCCTGATCGAGCGCAATCTGCACTTTTTTGTAAGTTTTGCGGCAGGCGTCTTGCTTGTCATCGCGTAATGCAAACCGGATGCTGGTTTCCGACGGTATCCACAACATCGGAGACGGTATCGTCATCGTCGTTTCATTTGCCGCTTCTCCGGTCTTAGGCTTGGCGAGTACCGTCAGCATTATGGTGCATGAAATGCTTCAGGAAATTTCGGAATTTTTCGTGTATCGGGAGGCCGGTCTTTCTGTACGGCTTGCTCTCGTTTTGAACTTTATCAGCTCGAGCACCATCCTCGTCGGTACCGTTGGGGCCTTTTTCCTTTTGGAGCGATTCGAGACGTTCGAAGTCCCGCTCCTCGGTCTTTCCGTTGGTTCCTACCTTGTCGTTGTCTTTCACGACCTCATTCCACACTCGATTTCAAAAATGAAGGACAGCACCCACTTCACAAAGCATGCGATCTACTTTGTATCAGGCCTCATTTTCATGGTGACATTCGTTGCCCTTCTCCCTCATGTGTAGCGTTGCAGAATTCTAATGCTAGGATGGGCGGCATGTGGCTGAAGCCATGGCACGGAGTCGTCGGAATAGCCCTTATCGCGGCATTTTTTTCTATTGTCGGTCTCGTCGCATACCAACTGTACGGTTCCGGCATTCACTTTGAGGTCCCGGATTACCTCCTCCCAGCCGGATGGGCAACGACAACCGAACAGACTTCGCCATCCGATCCGCTTGCGGACTATACGGGAACGTTATTTGAATGTAATGGTGAAAAGGCGCTCAAAGCAGAATTTCCCGATGGGAGCGTCCGTCTCGCGCTTTCCGACGGTCGTCAGGTGAGCCTGCCGCAGATGGTTTCAGCCGATGGAGCACGGTATGCGAACGCGGATGAAAGTTTTGTCTTTTGGAACAAGGGAATAACAGCGTTCGTTGAGGAGAACGGCGTACAGACATACGCGTCCTGCCTACAAAAATAAGAAGCAGCCCCGCGTTGGCAGGGCTTGCAGTACTCGTCACCCCGGCGGAAACCCCCATTTCGTAGCATACTTCTCGATCTCGAAACAAAGAGTCTCACCGGGTATTGGATCGCGCCCGCCACATGGCTCACCAAAGGAACGCTCTTCTCTTTTCTGAATCACCTTGCGGCGACCGCTAACGGTGATGTTCACGTGCCGACCGCGATCGGCACTTATGACACCTTTGTTCTGGCCCCACCGTATCAATTGACCTTCTTCCATCTCAACCTCCATCAGCAGGAACTTTTCATCAGCGGAGAGATATCAATTTCGATTCCGCACTATAAGAAAGTCTGCAACCCAGTGTTTTGTATGTCAAACCGTCACACGAACGTTCGCGTGGTATGATGATTTTTCATGAGCGAAGCTGACATTCGCGCGGAACGTCTAAAAAAGCTCGAGATTCTCAAAAAGGCCAGCATGGAGGCGTATCCGGCCGAGAGTGAGCGCGATACGTCCATCGCAGAATTTCTCACTGGTTTTGAAAAGCTGGAGAAAAAGGGGAGCGAACTCACGATTGCGGGGCGCATCATGGCTCGTCGTGGGCAAGGGGGAATCATCTTTGTTGATGTGCACGATGGTACCGGCCGCACGCAGGTTGTCCTGCAGGCCGATGGTGGAGCCGATCTCCAGCTTTTTGAGCAGGCAGCGGACGTTGGAGATTTCGTGCAATGTACCGGTATCGCTTTCAAGACGAAACGCGGAGAAAAGTCGCTGAAGATTTCGCGCTGGAAGATGCTCGCGAAGTCACTCCTGCCGATTCCCGATAAATGGTACGGTCTCAAGGATGAAGAACTCGTTTTGCGTCAGCGGTATCTCGATATACTGCTCAACGATGATGTGCGCGCGATGTTCGAGCGACGCGCGAGGTTCTGGCAGGTCATTCGTGACTTCTATCTCCAACACGGATTTCTTGAAGTGGAATCGCCTGTGCTCGAGAACACGCCGGGTGGTGCAGATGCGCGTCCGTTCGTCACGCACCATAATGCACTGGATATCGATGTCTACTTGCGCATCTCGCTCGAGCTGTGGCACAAGCGCTTGCTCGTGGCAGGGTTTCCGAAAGTATTTGAAATCGGTCGCGTATTCCGGAATGAAGGGCAGTCGCGAGAACATTTACAAGACTTTACCTTCCTCGAATCCTATGAAGCATACAGCGACATGCGAAAGGGCATGGAGTTCGTAAAAGATCTCTATCGGCACATCGCGAAGGAAGTCTACAGCAAGTACACTTTTGAGATCGGTGAATACACCGTTGATCTCGCGGAAGACTGGCCTCTTGTGGATTTCGGCGATGTGGTGAGAAAAGAGTTCGATGTCGATCCGGCTACTGCGAGTGAATCCGACATTATGCACGCGGCCTCAAGGGCGGGGGCAGAGGCACATGCGCTTGCCAACAAAGAGCGCGCCGTCGACTACCTCTGGAAAAAGGCGCGCAAAAAGCTCGCCGGCCCGGCGTTTCTCGTCAGCGTTCCCGTTTACCTCGAGCCTCTTGCGAAGCGTTCAAAGGATAACCCCGAAACGGTCGAACGACTTCAAGTCATTCTTGCCGGTACCGAGATGGGAAAAGGTTTTAGCGAACTCAACGACCCGCAGGACCAACGCGCGCGATTCGAAGAACAGCAGAAACTCCGCGATGCGGGAGACGACGAGGCGCAAAGACTGGATCTCGATTACATTCGCGCTATGGAATACGGCATGCCGCCCGCCTTCGGCTTCGGTGTCTCCGAACGCCTTTTCGCATTTCTCGAAAACAAGCCCGCTCACGAGGCGCAACTCTTCCCGCTTCTTCGCCCTAAATAAACATGGATAATCCGTGTCGATAGTTGTTGGGATATGCGTGACAATCCACGTCTGCCGACTCAGCATGATGATACAGAATCAGAAAGAATTCGATCGTCGGAGGAGCTCCGAAAGATTTATGATGATTTCCTAAAGGCAGTAGGGTTTGACCTGACGCTAGATTACCTGGTTGGGTCAAATGTTGTTGCGACTATAGCAGGAGCACGACCGATGACAGAATTTTCCATTGCAGATCCTTCGGAAAATGCTGACGAGATCATAAAAAGGATATCAACGCTTGTTCCCGGTGTTCTCATTAGAGATCTCGGGCAGCATCAGCGATCTGAAGGAGCAAGATCATATTTCAAAGTTGTGCAGATTATTAATCTCAATGCCTTGGAGCGAGTGACGCATAACGTGCCTTTGAAGCACTTTCCCCAGTATAGTCCTGCAACGGGGGAGGAGGGGATTCGTATCTGGCGGGAAAGAGCACGATCAGTAATAGAAGAAGCAGCCAAATCCGGCGAAATACCTGTAGATCCTGAGACTTGTGTCCGTTTCGTAGACGGGATAGAGCGAGGATATCCAGTTACGGCTATAGTTGACGCGATGCAAGCTCTCATGCATGAAGAACTTAGGAATTTACCGGTTGCATCTCCCGAAGGATCCGACGGTACGCTTTGGTTTAATTACGCTCAAGGACACGAGAACCATCCAGATATTGTAGGAACACTTCGTCGCTGGGAGAAAGTGCTGAAAGATTTTGCTCCTGTGAAGCAAGAAATTACTGAAAAATATCACCAAATGCTTAGAGAGTATTGGAAAAGGGAAGGTGCAGTATGATAAAAACCGCGGTATTCGGAGGAGGATGTTTCTGGTGCACGGAGGCGGTGTTTCAGATGCTCAAAGGTGTTGAGAAAGTCGAGTCGGGATACGCGGGTGGCTCGACCCGTTCGACAAGCTCAGGGCAAGTGGTCGCTCCGACGTACGAACAGGTGAGCGGTGGAAATACGGGACATGCGGAGGTTATCCGCGTTACCTACGACCCTGCAATAATCTCCTACGACGATCTTTTGACAGTGTTCTTCGGCTCGCATGATCCGACGACGCCGAATCGCCAGGGTGGGGATGTAGGAGAACAATATCGCTCGATTATTTTCTATCAGAGCGACGAGGAGAAAAAACAAGCAGAGGCAAAGATCAAAGAGATCAACGAAAGTTTGAAGGACGGAACACGCGTCGTGACACAACTTGTCCCGTTTGAATCATTCTACAAAGCCGAGGATTACCATCAAAACTATTACAAAACCAACACGTCTGCGCCCTACTGCCAGCTCATCATCGAGCCCAAGATCGAAAAAGTCCGCAAACGGTTCGCGGAACTTGTGAAGCAAGAATAAAGCGGCCGCCACCGTCTTTGACGAAAGGGATTTATTGTGTTTTTATGTTTCTCGCGGGGGTGGAGTTGCGACTCCTCACCGCGAAGCACAAACCCCACAATAGGAGTCCTCGACATGGTTGCGACCAGGAGAGACAGAGTGGCTTTTGCACTTGGACAAACCAGCCTCAATGGTCAAAGATTGACCTCACAAGAGCTGGTCAAAATCGTCCGCGAGCTCATTGAAATGATCGAGCCCAAGCACGTTCGCGGATTTACCTCGCTGCACAACATTCTGCTGGGAAAGAAGAATCAGTTCGATGAAGGAAAACTCATGCAGACCGAAAGCGCGGCGGCGACAGCGGCACTTGGCGAGTGCAAACTCCCGCCGAGTGCGATGTTCCATGACCTGGGTTCGATCTTGTCTTTTCCGGACAAGCCACCCGTCGTCAAACTTCGGAAACCCGGACTGAGGTATAAGTGCGAGGTTCGGGCGCACGTCCATACGGCGCGGTTGCTGCTCTCTCGAAAAGGAGACGTGTGGCTTCTGCGTGTCGTGCGAAAACCTGTACTCGAGCGTGAAAGCGAACCCAACGACTATAAGTATGTTGTGGACAAGGTTAAGCTTGAGGTGCTCTCCGATGACATGCTTTCGCAAGTGTTTGCCCACTATCGGAAGCAATACGGCAACTTGGTACTCGGCGAGCGCACCGTTCTCATGCTCTATGCAGTGCAGTATTCCACGTCGGACGCTCTGAAGAGCGATGCCAGGTACGCCGCGAGGTGTACTCGGAAGATCGCTCGCGTCGTGGAGCGGCTTGGTTTCGGCATGACTCGCGGCGAAGACGAGTAACTGCGGCCAATGACGAGCTAAGTTCTGCGAATGACCTTCGCGGTCTTGAGAGCCGAGGCACTTGTCGCCCCGGCTCTCTTTCTTTTTTACATCAGCGGGCGTGCTCGAGTTTCTTGATGCGGGTTTCGTGATTGATGAGCGTAACAGCGTCTTTGTCAACAGCTTTTCCTTGTGCTTCAAGAGTGTCCTTGATGTCGGAAACATCTCGCTTCACTTCCCGCAGGTTTTTCGTGAGGCCGTCTACCTTCCCGTTCAGGTTCTCAAAGCCCTCAACCATCAACGTTGCGAGTCTTTCTACAGTGACCTTCTTTTTTGCCATGTCGCTAGTGTACCATACGTGTATGCAGCGCAAGGAATTTGAAAAACTAGTCGAAGAAGGATTTGAGCGGCTGCCGCAGTGGGTGCGGGAGAAAATAAAGAACGTTGCGCTTTTGGTTGAAGATGAGCCGAAGGATGTGGATAGGAAGGCGCAAGGGCTTGGGGACGACGAGACACTACTCGGCTTGTACAAAGGAATCCCACTTTCAGAACGTGGCGAGACGTATGGCGTTGGTGCAACGATGCCGGATACCATCACACTCTACCAATTTCCTATCGAAGATGCTGCTGCCGAGGATAACAAGGACGTTCGCGATGTAGTGGCGGAAACCATTTGGCACGAATTCGCACACCATTTTGGTATGGATGAGGGAGAGGTCCGAGCTCGCGAGCATCGTCGGAAAGATTGATGGTATAGTGAGGCAAATATGGCGAAACTTTCGGCGGTTCTTAAGGAACGGGGCTACGTCTACCAACTCTCTTCCGAAAAACTTGAGGAAATCACCGACGGCGCGAAGCGCACACTCTATCTCGGCATCGATCCTTCGGCCGATTCCCTTCAAGTGGGGCAGCTGCAGGGCTTTTTGATATTGCGTCGCTTTCTTGAGGATGGCCACAGGCTGATTCTTCTTATCGGCGGAGGCACGGGGATGATAGGAGATCCGGGCGGAAAGAGTGCGGAGCGTGTTCTGCTTGATGCCGAGACGGTGAAGAAAAATGCCGAGAACATTACAGAACAAGTGAAACGGCTCTTTGCATCAGAGGATTTCACGCTTGTCGACAACGCCGAGTGGCTCGGACAGTTGCAGATGATCGAATTCCTGCGTGATGTCGGCAAGCACTTCACTATAAACGCGCTGCTCCAACGAGATTTCATCAAAGACCGTGTCAAAGATCCGGAAAAAGGAATTTCGTACACAGAGTTCTCCTACGCGCTCCTACAGGCATACGATTATCTTCACCTGCATGAAGAGTATGACTGCGATTTGCAGGTTGGCGGTTCCGACCAATGGGGCAATATCGTTTCGGGTGTCGACTTCATTCGCCGCAAGACGGGCGACGTAGTCTATGCATTCACGTGGCCTCTTTTGGTGGACAAAAAGACCGGAAAAAAATTCGGCAAGAGCGAAACCGGTACCATTTGGCTCGATCCTGCAAAAACATCGCCCTATCACTTCTATCAGTTTTGGCTCAACACCGATGATGACAACCTAAAAGAATATCTTCTAAAAATGACAATGCTCTCGAAAACCGAAATCGATGCGGCGCTCGAGCTGCACAAACGTGATCCGCGCGAGCGACATGGCCAGCACATTCTTGCGCGGGAGGTGACGAAGCTTGTGCATGGTGAGGAGGAGATGACGAAAGCGGAGCAGGTTTCAGACGTTCTCTTTGGTGAGGGGAGTGTGCAGGGGCTCGAGCGCGATGCACTCGAAATCCTCAAAGGTGCGGCGCCTTCACAGGAAGTTCAAGTAGGAACTGCTATCCTTGACGCGCTGGTAACTGCAAAGCTTGCCAGCTCCAAAAGGGAGGCGCGCCAATTCCTTGCGGACGAAGCCGTCGCACTGAACGGCCAAGCCGTAACCGACGTCGAGCGAAAGCTCGGAGGGGATGATTTTCATAATGGTATCGCCCTTCTCACACGGGGGAAAAAGAACGTTTGTGTGCTGACTCTTGCATAAACTCAACAAATGGTGTGTAATATAGGTTGTCCAGCGTGCGTTGGCCGAAATTCGTACATGAAAGGCATCGAAAATGCCGCACGCTCTCACCGCGGCGAGTGGTCAGATGATCATGACCCGCAAATGTATCGGTGTGAGTTGCGTAGAGTTCGTTTGCTTTCTGAATCCGTCGGAACGCGTACGTCTGCTTAGCGGAACAGAGCTGAGTTTTGTTTCCTGCGTCTACTATCTCGCCGAGCGCGGGATTCGTGCGCTTAGAGTAAGGCGAGCGATCATGCGATGGGAGGGCGAAACAGTCCCGTATCGCGGGATCCTTAAATTCGCGGACGGTACGAGAATGCCGTTGAATCACCTGCTCGGTTGGCAGGGTGCTCTCGTCGAGTTCGTCCCCACCTGCAAGGGCAGGTTCGAGTTGTTGTCCGAAGTGGAGCAACAACTTCACAGGCAGGGTATCGTTCAGATGTGATTCTATCGGTGGCCGGCGCGTACGCGCGCCGGCCCCGCTTTTTTATACGTGCGGTATCTAGTACAGTACTCCGATGGCAGGTTTCCCCGGTACCACAAGTCCTCCGGACTTGGCTACGGGGCAGGCAAACTTTTGTCTATGAAATCTTCGAACATATTTACATTGAAGAGCGATTATCGACCCGCTGGAGATCAGCCGAAGGCTATTGAGGCGCTTGTAGACGGGCTTGAGAAAGGGAAGCGAGATCAGACGCTTCTCGGTGTTACCGGCTCGGGAAAGACCTTTACGGTGGCCAACGTCATCCAAAAATGGCAGAAACCGACGCTTGTCATCGCGCACAACAAGACGCTCGCGGCACAGCTTGCCGCGGAGTATCGCGAATTCTTTCCCAAGAATGCAGTCCACTACTTCGTTTCCTATTACGACTTCTACCAGCCGGAAGCGTACGTACCTATTACCGATACCTATATCGAGAAAGAGGCACAGATCAACGAGGACATCGAGCGCCTCCGGCATGCGGCGACGCAGGCACTCCTGACGCGTAGTGATGTCATCATCGTCGCTTCGGTTTCTTGCATCTACGGCCTCGGCTCGCCGGTAGAATACGAAAAGGTCAATCTCAAGCTCAGAAAGGGCGAGGCAATGACGCGCGCGACCTTGACGCGCAAACTCATCTCTATTTATTTCGAACGCACAGCAGGCGACCTTTCGCCGGGTACCTTCCGCGCGCTCGGGAGCCGCGTCGAGTTGATGCCCGCGAGCGAGCGGGTCATTTACCGGCTCGACCTCACCGGCGGGAAGATCGCAAAGATGGAGGAGATCGATGCAACGACGAGGGAGATTGGCGCGAAGCATGATGCGATTTTCGTATTTCCTGCGCGGCAGTACGTGACACCGAAAGATGTGCAGGACGCCGCGCTTGCCGACATAGAGTTGGAGCTTGCCGAGCGACTCAAGATACTGAACGCCGCAGGGAAAATCCTCGAGGCAGAGCGCTTGAAACGACGCACGCGGCAGGACATTGCGATGATCCGCGAGTTCGGTTTTTGTAGCGGGATCGAGAACTACTCGCGACACTTCGACCGCCGAAAGCCCGGCGAGCCGCCCTACACGCTTTTGGATTATTTTCCACACGACAAAGAGGGGAAGCCCGAATTTCTCACCGTTATCGATGAATCGCATGTGACCGTCCCGCAGATCGGCGGCATGTACGCGGGCGATCGGTCGCGCAAGCAGACGCTCGTCGAGCACGGTTTCAGGCTTCCGAGTGCCGTCGACAATCGCCCGCTCATGTTTGAAGAATTCGAAAAGCGGATAGGGCAGATCATGTACACGTCGGCGACCCCCGCGGCGTACGAACTTTCGCGAAGCGGTACGCCTGTGGAGCAGGTCATCAGACCAACCGGACTCGTCGATCCCGAGATCATCGTTCGCCCGATTGTCAGTGAAAAGGGGGAGATCGTATCTCCCGATATATCGGGAGATACGATCTCCCGACATCCCTATCCGGGGCAGGTAAAAGATTTCATTGCCGAGGCCGAGGCAGTGACAAAGCGCGGCGCACGTTCGATGGTCACGGTGCTAACGAAGAAGATGGCAGAAGACCTGACGCAGTTTCTCGTGGAGCGCGGCGTAAAGGCCCGCTACGTGCATAGCGATGTGAAGACCATCGAGCGTATCGAGATTCTGCGAGATTTCCGGAAAGGCGTGTTCGATGTGCTGGTCGGCGTCAATCTCCTGCGAGAAGGGCTCGATCTGCCGGAAGTGGAACTCGTCGGCATACTGGACGCCGACAAAGAGGGATTCCTGCGCAGCGAAACATCGCTCATCCAAACCATCGGCCGCGCGGCGAGGAACGTGCGCGGCCGCGTGATTCTCTACGCCGACACCTCGACTGGCTCGATGGAGCGTGCGATAGGCGAGACGAACCGCCGGCGCGAGATTCAGATCACCTACAACAAGGCGCACAAGATCACGCCAAAAACCATCGAGAAACGCATCCACGACATCGTGGGCGACATCGAACGCTCGCGGAGACGCGCGATACAGGAGCTCACGCGGATGGACACGCATGCGTTCGCCGGCGATACGGAGAAATTGGTCAAAGAAAAGCGCAGGCAGATGCATGAGGCTGCCGACCGTCTCGACTTCGAGACAGCGGCTCTTATTCGTGATGAAATTAGAGCACTGGAGCAGGCCAAGTAGAATATGCTGAAAATAAGAGAACATGTGCCGCTTGCGCAGAGAACGACGTTCGGCATCGGGAAGACCGCCCGCTACTTTGTTGAAGTGAGGACGGAAGAGGAGATCAAAGAGGCTATTGCGTGGGCGCGTGCGAAAGGAGTCAGCCCAGTCGTTCTCTCCGGCGGAAGCAACGTGCTTCTCCCAGACGAAGAACTGGACGCGCTTGTCGTGAACGTCGTGAGTGATGATTTCTCGTTTGCCGATACCGAGCTTGAGGCTGAAGCAGGATGCAATTTACTGCATCTCATCCGCGAGGCGGCCGAGCGGAATCTTGGCGGTTGGGAAAAGCTCGCAGGGATCCCCGGCACGATCGGCGGCGCAGTGCGCGGGAACGCGGGCGCGTTTGGGCCGGAGATCAAGGATTTTGTGGTGCGCGTGCGTGCGCTCGATATCGAGCTCGGTGAGACGCGCGAATTAGACAACGACGCGTGCGATTTCTCCTACCGCCACAGCTTTTTTAAAGATCATCCGGAATGGATTATCACGCGCGCGTGGGTGAAACTTGGGAAAGCTGATCCTGTCGCAAGCAAAGAGCTCATCGAAGAAACGATCCGCGAGCGCGAAAGGCGACACATCCAAAACGTGCGCGCGGCCGGCTCGTTCTTCGTGAACCCTGTCGCGCCAAAAGAGGTGCAGGAGCTGTTTGAAAAAGAAAAAGGGATGAAGTCGCGCGAGGGCCGCGTACCGGCCGGATGGCTTATCGAAAAGGTGGGCTTAAAGGGTGCGCGCGTGGGCGATGCCGTCGCGAGTGAGCAACATCCAAATTACATCAAGAACGACGGCGAGGCGACTGCCGCGCAGGTGAAGGAGCTCGCGCAAAAAATAAAAGACGCCGTGCATAAAGAATTTGGGATAGAGCTTCAGGAAGAAGCTGTTGTTTTATAATGTGCTAATCTACGAATCATGCGAATACAACGAATAGCTACGAATGATTCAGTCTTATTTGTAGACATTGGTAGATTTGTATCCATTTGTAGATTCGAACTTATATATGTTTGAGTCATACGCCGCGCGGACCCATGAGAAAATGAGAGAGGTTTTGATGGCTCCTGATGCCACGGGACCAGCGGTGCACTATCATATGATCCGCGGCGGTTCCGAGAAGCGGAACATCACCATCTGGGAATCGGGAACCGTCGGCAGCGAATATATTAAGGCGTACGGGCACTACCATGTGGACGATATGGACGAAACCTACTGGGTGCTCGCAGGCGAGGGCATCATTCTCCAGCAGAAGCTCGCGGATCCCGCCGTGCCCGACGTTGTCGAAGAATTCAAAGCAATCAAAGTGAAAGCCGGCGATACCGTCTACATGCCGCCGTACGTCGGCCACCTTGCGGTAAACATCGGCAAAACGTGGCTTGTGACGGCGGACGACAGCCCCGTGGAAGGCGCAGGAGATTCCGCCTCGATGCCGATCCACGCAAATTACGACATGGTCAAGAAAATGCGCGGCTTCGCGTACTACGTTGTCGAAAAAGATGGGCAACCCGCGCTTGTCCCGAACAAACTCTACAAAGAAGTCCGCAAAACTGATTTCGGAGGACTTCCTGTTGCCTGAAAGACCAATTTGAAGTATTACTCCCGCGGGCCCATCCCGGGCTAGGGAGTTGGGAAATGACCAACATCATGCTTGTTGATGCCGATCAAACTCGCCGCGATCTCGCACAGACCGCATTGATCGGTCACGATCACATTGTCACCGCACTCGGAGACAGCGCGGACGCGCTAGCATCTCTCCGCTTGGGTGGGTGGGATCTACTGATCACGACGGATCCAGGTCTGATCAAGGCTGTTCAGGCGGACCCGAACCTGAAGGACCTGAATTTCATGGGCGACCCAACGGGAGAACTCGTGGACGGACTTGCCAAAGGTCGTCCGCTGGTGTGATGCTCGCAAAAAGTGAAAGAGGCTGCACGTCGCGGCCTCTTGTTGTTTATGATAAACTTACCGCACCTACCCCCTGTCGCAAATCAGGGGCTAGTTTGCGTTATGACACCAGCAAAAAAACACGACAGCGACCCCGACGCTTCGGTCGGGGCCGGCAAAATCGTGGTGAAGGGTGCCCGCACCCATAATTTGAAAAACGTAACGGTTGAGATACCGCGCAATAAGATGGTGGTGTTCACGGGCTTGTCCGGAAGCGGGAAGTCGTCTTTGGCATTCGATACGATCTTCGCCGAAGGTCAGCGCAAATACGTCGAGTCGCTTTCGGCGTACGCGCGGCAGTTTTTGCGCCAGATGCAAAAGCCTGATGTCGACGAGATCTCCGGCCTTTCTCCGGCCATTTCGATAGACCAGAAGAGCCGCTCCAACAACCCCCGCTCGACGGTGGCGACTATCACGGAGATTTACGACTACCTGCGTGTGCTCTATGCGCGTATCGGCCATCCGCACTGCCCGACCTGTGGCAGGGAAGTGAGGAAACTCTCGAACGAAGAAATCCTTGAAACGGTGCTTGGTATTGTCGAAATCGCCCGAAAACACACAGCGCCAAAAGGCAAGCTCACAAAAGGCGTTTCGAGCGCAAAGGTCCGCATCAGCGCCCCGATGGTTGTCGGCCGAAAAGGCGAGTACTACCAACTCCTCTACGACATGCTTAACAAAGGCTTCGAGAAAGCTATTGTGGACGGACAGGAAAAGTCGCTCCGCGAGCGCATCGAGCTCAAGAAGCACTTTAAGCACGACATTGATATCGTGGTCGATGAGATCTTTGTCTCGGAGTTTGCCGACGACCCGAAGGGGGCGCGCGAGCGTGCAAGCGAAGCAATAGAGCGCGCACTGCACGAATCGGAGGGCCTCGTGCGCATTACCGATGCGGCAGGAGAATCGCACATTGTTTCTGCGAAATTCATGTGTGCATACGACGGTTTTTCGTTTCCCGAGATAGAACCCCGCCTCTTTTCATTTAATTCCCCCTACGGAGCGTGTCCTGAGTGCAAAGGTTTAGGCACCAAATACTTCTTTGGCGACGAACCGTGCGATGTATGCAGAGGCGCGCGGCTTCGTCCCGAATCGCTCAACGTTTTTCTCGGCCCCTCCTCCGCCCCGCCTTCGCGTAAAGCTACGGACGGGCGCGGCAAGGCTACGGAGGGCAAGGCGGTTACGGGGATGGACATTGTAAAACTCTCCTCGCTCTCCATCGAGCATGCAATGGATTTTTTCAAAAAGCTGAAGCTCTCGAAGAAAGACGAAGAGATTTCGCGGGTGGTTATCAAAGAGATCACGAGCCGCCTGCAGTTCATGCTCAATGTCGGCATCGAGTACCTCACGCTCGATCGGAAGGCAAATACACTCTCCGGCGGCGAAGCGCAACGCATCAGACTTGCTTCCCAGCTCGGGAGCGGGCTTGTGGGCGCGCTCTACGTCTTGGACGAACCGACGATAGGGCTTCACCAGCGCGACAACGACAAGCTCATCGAGACGCTGAAACACCTGCGCGATTTGGGGAACACAGTTCTCGTGGTAGAGCACGACGAAGATACGATTTTTGCCTCCGACTACATCATCGATCTAGGGGTAGGAGCCGGAATTCACGGCGGTAGTATCGTTGCCTCGGGCTGGCTCGATCCTCTGCTTACGGCAAAAACCCTGAAGGAAATCCGCCAAAGGGCGGATTCCTACGGGGCAGGCGAACAAATCTCTCGGACGTTGCAGTACTTGAGAGGAGAATTGAAGATCGAGATGCCGGAGAAACGGCGCGCGGCAGACCGCGGCAAAATAAAGATCCGCGGCGCATCGAAGTTCAATCTCAACAAAATGAACGTGGACGTTCCGCTCGTAAAACTGGTCTGCGTCACCGGCGTATCCGGCTCGGGCAAATCCACCTTTCTCTACGAAATCCTCCATCGCAATTTACTGGCACGCTTCGATAAGCGCTATCGGAGCGCGAAGACCTACAATGCTGCCGAGTTTTCGGGAACGGAATATCTTAGCCGTTCCATCCTTATCGACCAGTCGCCGATAGGCCGCACTCCGCGCTCGAATCCGGCGACCTACACTGGCGCATGGACGCACATCCGAGACATGTTTGCGATGAGTGAGGAGGCGCGTGCGCGCGGCTGGGGGCCGGGGCGCTTTTCTTTCAATGTGAAAGGCGGCCGATGCGAGGCGTGTCAGGGGAACGGGCTCGTCGCTGTCGAGATGCACTTTTTGCCGACCGTCTATGTGACGTGCGACGTATGCAACGGCAAGCGATTTATGAAAGAGACATTGGAGGTGAAGATTAAAGGAAATACAAGAACCCGCCCGAACGACCGGTCGTCCGGTCGGGCGGGAAAGAGCATTCACGACATTCTCTCGATGACGGTCGAGGAAGCGGGAAAATTTTTCGAGGACATTCCGGCAATCGCAGATCGTTTACAGACGCTCTCGGACGTCGGTCTTGATTACCTCGAGCTCGGCCAGAGCGCGACGACGCTCTCCGGCGGCGAGGCACAGCGCGTTAAAATTGCTTCAGAACTCTATCGGCCGCTCACGACGAAGACCATCTACCTTCTCGACGAGCCGACCGTGGGTCTCCACTACGATGACGTCGCAAAACTCATCCAGATCCTGCAGAAGCTCGTCGAGCGCGGAAACACAGTCGTCGTGATTGAGCACAACCTTGATGTTTTAAAGTGCGCAGATTACATCATCGACCTCGGCCCCGAGGGCGGCGCCGGCGGCGGCACAGTTGTCGCCAAAGGCACACCGGAGGAAGTCTCAAAAACCGACAGCTCGCACACGGGGTACTACCTCAAGCGTGTTCTTAAGAAGCGCTAAGCGCGGTACTCAGACCAGGACTTTGCTTTTAATCCGTTTCCTTTTTGCTCATGCAGCGCGGTCACGAATGCTTCGGCGAGCTGGCGATTCGTGATGAGGGGAATGTTCATGTCGATTGCTTTGCGGCGGATGATGAAACCGTCGGTATTTTCGCGCTCATAGGCGCGCGTGGGAATATTTATAATGAGATCGATCGCGCCTTGCTCCATGAGCGAGAGGACGTTTGGTTCCTGTCCGGTACTGATTTTGAATACCTTTTCGCAGGGAACGCCGTTGGCGGCAAGGAAATCGGCCGTATGCTCAGTCGCGAAGAGTTTGAATTTCATATTCACGAGCATTTGCATTGCCGGCAAAAGCTTTAATTTGTTTTCCTCTTTTCCGAGGGAGACGAGGACGTTTCGCTTGGGCAGCCTGAAACCGGCTGCGAGCATGGATTTGAGAAGCGCCTCGCCGTAAGAATCACCGAAGCAAGCGACCTCACCCGTCGAGGCCATCTCGACGAACGAGCGCGGATCGGCGCCCTTGATGCGGCCGTATGAAAACTGTGGCGATTTTACGGCGACGTAGTCGAGTTCGAGCGTGCGGTACCGTTCTTTCGTTCCTTCGCCGAGCATCGCGCGCGTCGCGATATCAATGAAGTTGTGGCCGGTTACTTTTGAAACGAAGGGGAACGAGCGCGAGGCGCGTACGTTGCACTCGATAACCTGCAGGCGATTGTCTTTCGCAATGAATTGCACGTTGAAGGGGCCCGTTATCTTGAGCTCGCGGACGATCGCTTTCGTTACGTCTTTTACGCGGCGAATCGTCTCGAGGTACGTGCGCTGTGGCGGCAAGACGACGGTCGCGTCGCCGGAGTGTGTACCCGCGTTTTCGACGTGTTCTGTAATTGCGTAGATGAGCAGCGAGCCGCGCGCGGCGACGCCGTCTATCTCTATCTCACGCGCATTTTCGATGAATTTTGAGATGACGACGGGGTGATCGGGTGAAACGTCTGCCGCGCGCTTGAGATATTTCAGCAGCGACTCGCGGTTTAAAGCAACGCTCATCGCGGCGCCCGATAGTACGTATGAGGGTCGCACGAGCACGGGGTAGCCAAATTTTTCAGCAGCTTTGACGGCCGCGCTCGGGCTCGTGAGCTCTGCCCATGCCGGCTGGTCGACGTCGAGCGTGTCGAGGAGTTTCGAGAACGCATGGCGATTTTCGGCGCGATCAATATTGCGCGGGTCGGTGCCAAAAACATGAACGCCCGCTTTTTGAAGGGGAAGTGCGAGGTTGTTCGGTATCTGGCCACCGGTCGAGACGACGACACCTTTCGGCTTTTCAAACTCCACGATATCCAAGACACGCTCCAGCGAAAGCTCCTCGAAGTACAGCCGGTCCGACATATCGTAATCGGTCGAGACGGTCTCGGGATTCGAATTTATCATGATGGTCTCATACCCTTTTTCGCCGAGCGTGCGGAGCGCCTGCACGCCCGACCAGTCGAATTCTACCGACGAGCCGATCGCATACGGGCCGCTGCCAAGCACGATTGCCTGATTTTTCCCATGCTCGATATCGTGTTCTGCTCCGTGGTAGGTGAGGTAGAGGTAGTTTGTCTTTGCCGGAAATTCGCCCGCCAAGGTATCTATCTGTTTGATGGAAGGCAGTACGCCGAGCTTCTTGCGAAGCGCACGTACCTTTGCCTCGTTTGTCTTTTTAAGTGCGGCGATATCGCGATCGGAAAAACCTTTTTGTTTGGCTTCGCGCATGAGCGCCGGCGTGAGTTTGCCGCGGCGCAATTTTGCTTCGAGCTCAACGATATTTTTTATCTTCTCGAGAAACCACACATCAATGTGCGAAAGCTGGTGGATTTTCCCGACCGATACGCCTTTTCGCAGTGCCCCAAAGATCGCGTGGATGCGATTCGTGGTCGGGTGCCGTATATCCTCCAAAAGTGCGCCGACCGGCCGTGCAAGATAAGCTTTGTCCAAAGGGACGTTCAGCATGCGGAGCGCTTTCTGCAAGACCTCCTCAAAACTCCGGCCGATTGCCATGACCTCACCGACACTCTTCATCTCGCTTCCGATCTTTGATGTCGCGTTATCGAATTTCGTAATGTCCCAGCGTGGAACTTTGAGGACGAGATAATCGAGCGCGGGTTCGAAGCACGCGGTGGTCTGTTTTGTCACTGAATTTTTCAGCTCTGGGAGTGTATACCCAAGCGCGAGCTTCGCTGCGACATGTGCGAGCGGATAACCGGTCGCCTTGGAGGCAAGCGCCGAGGAGCGCGAGAGGCGTGCGTTCACCTCTATAACGCGGTAGTCGCCTGTTTTGGGGTGGAGTGCGTACTGAATGTTGCACTCGCCGACGATGCCAAGATGCCTAATGACTCGTATCGCGATCCCCCGCAAGGCATGGTACTCCTGATTGTTTAGCGTCTGCGAAGGAGCAACCACGAATGATTCACCGGTGTGAATGCCCATCGGATCGATGTTCTCCATGTTGCACACCGTGATGCAGTTGTCGGCGCGGTCGCGCACTACTTCGTATTCGATTTCTTTCCAGCCGCCGACGTATTCCTCGATGAGAACCTGCGGCGTCGAGCGGAACACTTCTTTGAGCTTTTCGGAGAGCATTTTTGCGTCCCGCACAACACCCGATCCTTCGCCCCCCAAGGCAAATCCTGCACGCATCATGAGAGGGTAGCCGATTTCCTCAGCCGCTTTCAGCGCAGCGGAAATAGTTGATGCGGCGCGGCTCTTCGGTGTTGATACATTGATTTCGTTCAGTCGCCGTACAAAGAGATCGCGGTCTTCCGTGTCGCGGATTGCCGCAACAGGCGTACCGAGCACGCGTACCCCGTACTTTTTTAGCGTGCCGCTCTTTTCGAGCGCGAGACCGAGGTTGAGCGCGGTCTGGCCGCCGAAGCCGAGGAGGATGCCATCAGGCCGCTCTTTTTTGATGACCTGCACGGCGAACTGTTCGGTAAGAGGCAGGAAGTAGACGGTGTCAGCGAGTTTCTCACCCTCCTTCGCCCCGTCCTTCGCATGAAGCTTCGGAGGGCGCGGCAAGGCTCCGAAGGGCAGGTCCGTCTGAATCGTCGCAATGTTGGGATTGATGAGAACCACCTTCACGCCCTCCTCTTTGAGGGCTTTGATAGCCTGCGAGCCGGAGTAATCGAATTCGCCGGCCTGGCCTATTTTCAAGCCTCCGCTTCCAAGTATGAGAACTTTTTTTGGTTTGCGCATACTCATTTCTTAAGGCTCGCGATGAATTCGTCGAAAATCCACGCCGTATCAGTGGGGCCCGGAGATGCCTCGGGGTGAAATTGCACCGAGCGCCATGGCTTCGTTTTGTGGAGCATGCCCTCATTGCTGTCGTCGTTAGCATTTACAAACCACTCCTCCCAGCCCGCGGGCAGTGATTTCCCGTCTACCGCGTATCCGTGGTTTTGCGAGGTGATGTAACACCTGCCCTTCGTAGCTTTACTGTGTCCGTCCGAAGCCTTGCGCGAAGGAGGAGCGAAGGAGGGGCGGCCTATGAGGTCGATACAAGGTTGATTTTGCGAACGATGCCCGTACTTCAGCTTGTATGTCTTTGCACCTGCGGCGAGGGCAAGAAGCTGATTGCCGAGGCACACGCCGAGGATGGGCTTGTTCTCTTTCATCGCAGCGCGGATGTGCTCAATCGTTTTTTCGGCCATGATCGGATCGCCGGGACCGTTCGAAATGAGAAGGCCGTGGTATCTTTCTTTTGAGAAGTCGTAATCCCACGGTACGCGGATGACGGTCGCGCCGCGCGTGAGCAAGGAGCGCACAATGTTTTCTTTCATCCCGCAGTCGACTGCAATGATCTTGATGCGGCCCTTGCCGTATATTTTTTTCTTTTTTATGCTGACGCGCGCGACGAGATTCTCCTGATTCGGATCTTTAAATATGGACACGCCGTGTCCATATTTTGTACTAGAAAGATACCCGAGTATCACACCGTGCTCGCGCAGTCGTTTCGTGAGCGCGCGGGTGTCTACACCACTCATCGCGGGAACACCTGATTTTTTCAGCCAATCGGCAAGTGAGCGCTTGGCGGTTGCATGCGAGTATTTTTCGGAATATTCGGATACGACGAGGCCCGCAATTTGAATTTTCCGCGACTCGAAAGGAGAGGCGTCGGGCTTGCCCTCCGAAGCCTTGGCGAAGGAGGGAACGCCGTAGTTGCCGATGAGGGGATAGGTACACACTAGTATTTGTCCGGCATACGATGGATCCGTAAAAGCTTCGGGGTAACCAACCATGCCGGTCGCGAAGACAACCTCGCCGGCGACCGAGCGGTTTGCACCAAAACTCTTGCCCTCGATAGTCGTACCGTCTTTTAACAACAATTTCATATGCAAATATATGGATGTGCGACATCCATAATATTCGGGTTAGAAAAAAGCCCGCTTTCGGCGGGCGTGAGCCTGGAGTAGAAAAATACACCCTCGCGGGTGTCCTTGTGTATCAACCTCTTGGAGTCCATTAAAGCCCAAGCTTATCTGTATGCTTACAAAAAGTCAAGGCCGAAAAAAGCCCCGGGAAGTGTCCGGGGCTTCGCAGTGCACTTACCGATCATCGTGCGGAAAATCGGATTGTAGAACAGAATACGACTACATTCGAATCGCGTACGGAAAAGGGCATCTCCGAGATTTACGGAGTCTTTTTCCATAAAGAACCGATCTCCTTTACAATCCAGCATGATGCCGACACGACCTCTGCCGTCGAAGGACAACACAAGACCATTGGATTCGCACTCGATTAGAGTCTCGTTCGCGATTGCCTGTTTCCAGTCGGCGAAAATCAAGATTGTAGCAACCGCAATACCCATAGCGACGACACCGATGACAAGGATGTGTTTAAGTCGCATGACCGTCTCCACATACGAGTGTTCAGGATTTCATTCCAGACATACTGTGCGGCTCTTTGACATTGGCGTCAACTATTGAGATATGAACAACAACTTTGCGTCTTGTGTATACTCTCCGTCATGATTCGAAGAGAACTTAAAAAATACAGGTTGCCGGATGGGCCGGGAGTATACCTCTTCAAAAAAGGGCGGAAAATCCTGTATATAGGCAAGGCAGCATCTCTCCGTGACAGAGTGCGAAGCTACTTTTCTGCGGATCTCGTGAATGGTCGAGGACAGGCCATTGTTGGTATGGTAGATGATGCCACGTCTGTTTCCTACCAAAAAACGGATTCTGTCTTGGAAGCACTTCTCCTCGAAGCGAGTCTTATAAAGCGTCATCAACCTCCTTTCAATATCGAGCAGAAAGACAACAAAAGCTGGAACTACGTTGTCATCACGAAGGAACCCGCCCGACCGGACGACTCCGGTCGTTCGGGCGGGGCTTTTCCGCGGGTTCTCATTGTTCGCGGTCGCGAACTGTATCAGGGGTGGGACAAGGCTGATATCAAACACCTCTTCGGACCGTTCCCGCACGGCGGGCAGTTGCGTGATGCAATGAAAATGGTCCGCCGGATATTTCCATTTCGCGACAGATGCACACCATGCGACGGGCAACTTCGTCGAACAACACCACATTCTAATTCGCGCGAATTAGAATATAAGGATGGGAAAGTTCGGGAATGCAAACCGTGTTTTAATCGGCAGATTGGTTTGTGTCCCGGCGTGTGCTCGGGCGAAATGACAAAAGAAAAATACGCACAGACGATTCGCAGCATCCGCGAGCTCTTCTCAGGTAATTTCAAAGGCTTGAAGCGCCGGCTTGCGCGCGAAATGAAGGAGGCTGTAAAGCGCGAGGACTTTGAGGAGGCGGAGAAACTGCGCAGGCAGATCTCTGCGCTTGAACACGTGCGCGATGTCTCGCTCATTAAGAATGAAAAGCTTGTTTCTGCCGGTGGTGGAACGCGCATCGAAGCGTTTGACATCGCACACACTGCAGGGAAGGAGACTGTCGGCGTGATGACCGTCCTCGACAACGGCGAGCCATACAAAGCAGCGTACAGAAAGTTCAACGTCCGAACGGCAACGAACGATGATATTGCCGCACTGAAAGAAGTTTTGTCGCGCCGCCTGAATCATTCCGAGTGGCCTCTGCCGCGTGTTTTCGTTGTCGACGGCGGCAAGGCGCAACTGCGGGCCGCGGGCATTGTGCTGAAAAGCGCGGGCGTTATGATTCCTGTTGTCGGTGTCGTGAAAGACGAATTTCACCGTCCGGAACGGGTGATAGGCGATGAACGCATGATTCAGGCGCACGAACGCGATATTTTACTTGCCAACAATGAAGCCCACCGGTTTGCCATCGGATTTCACCGCGCACGCCAGCGAAAAAGTTTTGGACGGTGATATACCCCATGAGATGGCGGCGAATGCCTATCTCACGGGGTATACTAGCGGCATGGCGCGGACGATTGTCGGAGTGCTGCGGGGAGGCACGTCGAGCGAATATCCGCTTTCGCTGAAGACGGGAGCGGCTGTGATGGCCGCGCTGCCGCAGGAACAGTACGAAACGCGGGATATTTTGATTGACAAAGGCGGCACATGGCATTTACGCGGTATGCCTTCGACTCCTGTGCACGCGCTCATGCAGGTGGATGTCATCCTGAACGCGCTCCACGGTGGCATAGGGGAGGACGGGACGGTACAGCGGATTTTGGATCGTGTCGGCATTCCATATGCAGGTTCGCGCGCACTTCCTGCCGGTATTTCACTCAATAAAATCCGCGCGCGTGAGGCGCTCACGGCCGCAAAGATCCCGATGCCGCGCGCCGTTGCGTTCAGTTTGCACAATCGCATGGATACACGCGAGATGGCAGACGCCGTCTTTGCCCACTTTGGCCCTCCCTACATGGTGAAGCCGCCTGCGGAAGGTTCTTCGCGCGGCATCCGCTACGTCGCCACCATAGCAGCGCTTCCCGAAGCGATCGGAGACATACTCGATGAGTTTGGCGCGGCGCTTATCGAGGAGTATCTGCTCGGCGAGCACGCGACGATCGGTGTCATCGAAAACTTTCGCAACGAACCGCTCTACGCGCTCACTCCTGCACACATCGATCTGCCTGAAGGCGCATGGTATTACGATCCGCACGCGGAAGGCGAGCGTGCGCGGCACCTCGTCCCGAGCCGCTTTTCGCGCGAGCTAAAGGAAGCAATCGCGGACGTTGCACGAAAAGCACACCGCGTACTTTCGCTTGCGCATTTTTCTGATGCCGATTTCGTTGTCACGCGGCGCGGCCCGTATCTTCTTGAAATGAACGCGAACCCCCACCTCTACGAAGATGCCGCGTTCCCGCACATGCTTGAAGCCGTCGGTTCGTCACTGCGTGAATTCCTCGAACACTCGATATTGCTTGCGCGGAAGGGGATTTAGAGCGAAAGAAAATATTGGTGAAGTGCGGTAGCTCCGGTGAGTTCCGGATGGAACGAGGTGACAAGTATCTTGCCTTGCTGAGCGGCGACAATGCGCTTGTCGGGTAATCTTGCGAGAACTTCAACATCTTTGCCGGGTGACTCAAAAACCGGCGCGCGGATGAAAAGCACAGGGATTGGCTTTCGATCGACCTTCGGCATAAAAATCTTGGCCTCGAAACTTTCGAGCTGTCTCCCGAATGCATTGCGTCGCGCAGTAATGTCCATCACTTTGAGATGCGCTTGACCTTTTTCAGGGTCGGCAATGCGTTTTGCCATCGCAATCCCGCCAGCACACGTACCCCACACAGGCGTTCCTTTTTTTATTCGTGCGCGGATTGGCTGAAGGAGTTTGGAGGTCACAAGAAGTTTGCCGATCGTCGTGCTTTCACCTCCGGGGATAATGAGACGGCCGACACGTTCAAGGTCACGAGGAAGCCTGACTTGGATCGCAGGAACACCGAGCTTCGCAAGAATGTCGAGATGCTCCTGAAAATCTCCTTGGAGTGCAAGAACACCGACGGTTTCTTTCATGCTATATACCGCGTCGTGCAAGACGCTCTCCCTCTGCGAGCGTGGAAAGTTCAATGCCGCGCATCGGCTCGCCTAAACCCTCGCTCACTTTTGCAAGGATGTCGGGATTATCGAAATGGGTTGTCGCCTCGACGATTGCTTTCGCACGCTTGCGGGGATTTGCCGATTTGAAGATGCCAGAGCCGACGAAGATGCCTTCGACGCCCAACTGCATCATGAGTGCCGCGTCGGCGGGTGTTGCGATGCCTCCCGCAGAAAAATTAACGACCGGGAGTTTTCCGCTCTTTGCGGCGCGCGCGATGAGCTCCGTGGGAACTCGGTATTCTTTTGCTTTTGCGCGTAATTGCTTCGCACTCATCTTTTTGAGCGCGGCCAATTGAGAGTAAACGGCGCGCGCTTGTCGAACGGCCTCGACGACGTTGCCCGTACCCGCTTCGCCTTTTGTGCGAAGCATCGCCGCGCCTTCGTTCACGCGTCGCAGGGCTTCTCCGAGATCGCGGCAGCCGCACACGAAGGGGACATTGAATGCTCGTTTGTCGATATGGTGTTCTTCGTCGGCAGGGGTCAGCACTTCGCTCTCGTCGATGTAATCAACGCCGAGTGATTCCAAGATCTGCGCCTCGACGAAATGCCCGATGCGCACCTTTGCCATGACAGGGATAGTGACGGCTTTCATGATGCTTTTGATGAGTTTCGGATCGCTCATGCGCGCAACGCCGCCTTCTTTGCGGATGTCGGCAGGCACACGCTCGAGTGCCATCACCGCGACCGCTCCCGCATCCTCGGCGATCTTTGCGTGCTCGGCCGTTACGACGTCCATGATGACACCGCCTTTGAGCATCTGTGCAAGACCAGATTTCACCCCGAACGTATTCATTTTCGTCATCGAAGATTTCTTTACCATATCTTTGGATGGCTCACTATACCTTGTGACGAACTCACGCTCAACCACACGACTTCAGCCTTGACCAATAGTATGATATATCATACTCATACGTATGAAAGTTAAGGCACGTGAACTGACGAAAGAGGATCGCATCTTGGTTCTTGATGCTCTCTATACCGCCGCTGCCACTGTGAAAGGACGAGCCGCTATGAAATTGTTCTTACGGGACCTTCTGACTGAAAGCGAACGAATAATGCTCGGAAGGAGGATTTTAATCGCGCGGAGACTTATTGCGGGTGAGACTTTTGAGGATATCAACGATGTGCTACATGTGGGACGCGATACGGTATGGAAGGTGCAGCGCTGGTTGCAGGATCAATTTCCAGGATACGAAAAGGCTATTAAGGATATGGAGGTCGTGTTTGCCGAGCGGAAGAGGAAATTCGACGACAAACGTCTCTACGCGACAAGTGCCCTATATCGGTTGAAAAAGAAATATCCACTACATTTTCTGCTGTTTCCGTGGCCGAAGATCAAAGATTGACAGTATGATATATCATACTGGTTGGCGAAATGTTGCCCTTTGCTCGGAACTTGGTACATTTTGAGCGCGGGCCAGTAGTTCAGTGGTACCCGCCCGACCGGACGACTCCGGTCGTTCGGGCGGGGAGCGTCTCATTTGCAATGTATGCGATACGTTGTCTATGTTCTGAGAGACTCAGCTGGCCATCTGTATAAAGGGATGACGCGAGATTTACCAAATCGCTTGAAAGAGCATCGGAAGGGTACA
This sequence comes from Candidatus Kaiserbacteria bacterium, assembly GCA_016186695.1. Taxonomy (GTDB): domain Bacteria; phylum Patescibacteriota; class Minisyncoccia; order Phycocordibacterales; family UBA2100; genus UBA10103. Next base: position 52,058 of record JACPLC010000009.1, read on the forward strand.
ACGCGAACTACTTCTCGAATGAAGGATCTGTCTGTTGCGTATACCGAAGAGTTTGATACGTTTGATGCTGCAAGAAAACGAGAGCTTTACTTCAAATCAGCTGCGGGGAGACGTTTTCTTGCAAAGAAGCTGGGCCCTTAGCTTAGTTGGTAGAGCGCCACATTTGCAATGTGGAGGTCACCGGTTCGAATCCGGTAGGGTCCACAAAACTGGTATCATGGTGGTATGGTCAATCCGTTAGACGCAAGGCTCAAATGGGCGATCATTTTCGGGTTTTGTTACTTAATGTCGGTGGTTATCATGGCAACGACATTGCGGGCAATAGGCACCCTCGTGCCCGCGAACACTGTTGAATACTATTTCAACTTTTTCCTCTTCGCGCTCGGATTATTGCCTTTTTTCGCGACCTTAATTCTGACTATTCGCGGATACATATACCTGTCCGAAAAATATGGCAAGGCCGCGCTTAAAGTAGGGGCGTGGATATTTTCAGTTTCGGCGGGAATGCTGTATGTACTCATCTTGCTGGATTCATTCGAAATGGGAACACGTGCTGATACCCGGTTTGCCGATACACTCATAGGGCTTGTCATGACGTTCTACGTTATCGGATTGATCGTTATGGGAATTGGCAGTTACTGGCTCAAGAGCAGGCTTGGTAATGTCGTTTTCGGAACCACTGGCCTCGGTCTGCTCATACTACTGGAAATCCTAGTCGTGACGCCTCTTTTCATCGCGGGGAATGATGCACCTGCCTTTGCGACTTGGTACGTATGGTACCCCGTCTACGAGTCGCTGTTTGTCATTGCTAGCATGGCTCTCTTTTATCGAGCGATGCGCGATTGATTTCCACTTCGTGTCATTGCTAGAGAGCTGAGAACGCGCGATTATTTAGGTAATGAATGAACCTCGGAGCAGAGGGAAGCTTTCTGCTATAGCCGGAATTCTTTTCGTGCTCTCACTTGCGGGCGTGATACTCGAAGTTCGCATGGTCACCACGCAACTTGGCAGCGAGCCGGTGTTAACAGAAGCTGATTCGACCGCCGAACTTGCCTCTGTTGTCCTTGCCGACACAACCGCAGCCCCTGCGAAAGCTGCGAAACCAACCGAGTATGAGTGTGATCCCGGACAAGTCCAAATGGTTTATCAAGAAAAGAAAGACTCCGAATCCAAGGTCTTGATATTTAATTGCTACGTAAAGGATAAAACTACCAGAAAAATGGTGCCGAGTGGCACCAAAGGGAAAGGCTGCGTATTCATGCCGGAAGAAAAGGCTAAGCAATGTGTCGTCGTCTTCTGTCCGCCAGCAGGAATGTTTGCGAGTAATAAGAAAGGAACATGCATCGAAGTTAATTGCCAGGGACAGAACAGGCCGCAGTGCCTGAACAAAACAGTCGAAAGGTCGGCAACAGCGAATGGAACTGCTGCCGTCATCGCACAAACCTTTTTTGCCGACAAAGCCAAGACAGCAGCAGTCACTCTCAATTCGGAAGGGGTAAACGGCGATGAGTTCTTAAGCAGAGTCTTAAATCCCGACGCTAGAAAAGAGGTGGAGGGTCAGATCCGTGCTCTAGAGGGAGATGAGGCTGCCATCGATAAAATAGCTAAAATTGCCGGAGAAGGGGTCGCGCCATGTGTGCTGGCGAAAGATGCCGCGTGCACACCCGCTATTCAACTTAATAAAAATCTCGTGGATGCAGCTCGACTCGACGCGTGCAAGACGAATCCCGCGGCATGCCAAGGCGGAGGTGGAGGAGGAGACGCAAGCGAGCGACCGACGATGCGAATCCCCGGCGGCGCGGGATTGCCACCACCACCTCTGCGGCCACCGCAACAGCAGCAGCAACAGCCGCCAGCGTCCTCACAATCATTCCAATGCACATCACAGCCGCAGCCTCCGACACCGTGCACAGGCGGCACGTGGCAGCCGCAACACGGAGCAGGTAACTGCATCACGGGTTGGATCTGCGCACCCACAGGCTCTCCGCCTCCGCCAGCCCCGCCGCCCGCGCCTGTCATCGCGCTTGTCGCCAATCCTTCGACTATTTCTGCGAGCTCAACATCGCTTCTCGGCTGGGTGACGGTCGGTATGCAGTCGTGCCTGATCTCGAGTCCAGCGCAGCCTGCCTTTACCGCAGAACATGCGAACAATACAAGCGTGAGTGGAACCGCGAGAACCCCGCCGCTCGCAACATCTACTCCTTTTGTACTGACCTGTAAGACCGCGGGCGGAGACACAAAAGCCGCGACGACGACCGTGAACGTGACTGTAGCCTCGTCGAACGTGCAGGAATCCCAGCTTGCTTCCGCGGTACTTGCCCAACTGAACCAACGAAAGGCAGGGACAGCACAAAAAGAGCAATGCAATCCCGGCCAAGTGCAGACTATACGGTCGGGAACAGCTGGCGGGAATGCGAAAGCAACTCCCAGTACGTGCTTCAGAAACGGAAAAGTCGACTCAGGAGTTGCGAGGGATCAATATTGTGGGATTGCAAAACCCGATCGCTGTGTTGTGCAGTACTGTTACCCCAAAACTTCTTCCAGAAATAGGCAGTTTGAAGTCTGTCAGGAAGCGAAATGTCAGAACCAGTCCGATGCAGAATGTTTCAGACGCGAGCTCGCGAGAGCATCTGAAGGTCCTGTGGCCATGCTGCGTGACAAAGCAGAGAACGATCCAAATGCCACGGCAATCAAATACGGAAAAAATGGTCAAGTCGATATCAGTGAGCGACTCACCCAAGCATTGAGCAAAGAGATGGCGGAGCCACTTCGTGAGAGCGTGAAGGGGACAAGCGCATTCGATCGCATCAGCGGATTTGCGAATAATCTTGAACAAGGGAAGCCATCGTGCACGAACTGCAAGGAGACAGTTCAATTGAACAAAGACATCAACGAAGCGTTTCGGCTTGCTGGCAAGCCACCACCGAAGGGGCCCGGGACGCAGGCGGGACCGGGAACGCAGACAGGGCCGCAGTCGGATAACACAGGATTCAAATTTCCCAATATCACTAAAGAGCCGAGCGGCACCGACGTCTTGGCATGGATGTCCAGGCTTTTCGGAGCTGACAAACCGAAGCAGCAGCCACCACCCCGCCCCGGCGGTGGAGGAACGCCCTGCATCAGCACACCGCAGCCGCCAGCTTCGCAGTGTCAGGGCGGGTCGTGGGAGTCGGCTTCCCCGGCAAGCTCTGCAGAAAGTTCAGGGGGAAACTTTTCGGGAAGCTCTTCCGGAAGCTGTACCACCAACTGGCGCTGTGTCATCCCGCGGATTATTTCGTACAAGGCGGTTCCGGAAAGCGTTACATCCGGAGAGACCGTAAACATCGGATGGATTACCGAGGGGATGAAATCGTGCATCATAGGAAGTCCCGATCTTCCAGCGTGGACCGAAGAAAACAAATCCTACACAAACGAGGACGGAACCGTGAAGACGCCAGCGCTCACAGCCACAACCCGCTTCGAGCTCAAGTGCACGACGAAGGCGGGAGCGGCGTTCCCCGTCAAACTGCTTTCCGTCGGAGTCCTTCCTTGAGCGCAGGCGGTAAATGTTTTGCAGTATGCGCGTCTCCAATCACAGTGCTATGATGAGCACAAAGGTCGTTATTAGTTCTCAATAATGGCTTGCTATGGCGGAAAAACAGGTTGGAACGGTTACGCATTGGTACGACAAGCTTGGCGTGGCCGTTGTGAAGCTCTCGGGGAAGCTCGCCAAGGGCGCGCGCATCAAGGTGAAGAAGGGCGAGGAGGAATTTGAGGATACTGTTGCCTCTCTCCAAATCGATCACAAAGATGTCGCATCCGCGAAAAAGGGCGACGATGCCGCGATGAAGCTCTCGCAACGGGCGAAGGAAGGCTCAGGAGTCTTTCTCGCAGAGTAGTTGTTTCTCGTACGTCAAACACCTCTCATTGGAGGCGTATCTATTTATTATGATTGGAAAATGGATTCTGGGTATTGCCGCGCTGTTTTTCTTCGCGGGTCTAGTTTACATTGTGCAACCGTTCCCCGATTCGGGAGGAAGTCATGAAGCGGTCGATACGGAAAGGCCAGAATTGAATGTAGCCACCTCAAGCTCAATCATTACCATCCCACCCTAGCCCGATTCCGGCTTTGTGTCGGCCTCGGAGTCGCATGTCGAGGCCAAGAGCGAGCGTGCCGTTGTCTCTGCTGTGGGAGATGTTTGCACCGGCACGG
>JACPLC010000007.1 GCA_016186695.1 Candidatus Kaiserbacteria bacterium
CCCTCTCGCCTTGCCGCTCCTCTCCATTCTGATTTTTTGCGGGGGGATTTGAAAAAGGAATGGGCGGCAAAGGCGAGGGGCGGCTTCCTTTTTGGAAAAAGGAAGTAGCGTGATTCAAATACAAAACGGTGCCTCGCCATACAAAATTCTTTAAGGAATGGCGAGGCGCAACATCTGTATGCGCTTGGCCCGACCCACCCATCCGCGCGCAACAACCCCGCCGTTTTGAGGAACATTATAAAACGGCGGGGCTTGCTCCCCGAAATACAGAAATCAAATTCTTTCGCCCTTGTAATTCAAAACTGCGATGTCCAATCCTGAATTTGCAACAAGCGTCTTCAGCTTCGTAAGTTTTTCTTGGTCGCTTGCTAACTTTCCGCCGATCACAAGCAACGAAATATAGTTGGCCGGAATGCCGACCAAAACCGCCAAATGTCGTTTCGCGATATCGGGTTTCTCCGCGCCATAAGGAAAACGAACAGGAAAGTTTGCAAGGCGGCTTGCATCAATGCCTGTCGCGGAGTGTTGAAGCAACTCGGCAAGTTCGGGTTTACTTGGATCCACGACGACGGCAATGCTGTCGTTTTGTTCTCGCGGACAGCTAAATGATTCAATTCGTTTCTTTTTGAGACTACCAACATTCTCCTCATTGCCGTAGGCAAACTCAACAAACTGCGCTACGGATTTATCTCCCTGATTGACGAAAAAATCAGCGCAATAGTGCGTTTCCGCGTCCTCGGCTCGTGACTCCTTTTCACCGTAGCCAAGCTCACCGGACAAAACGCCGGATTGCAAGATTTTTGATAAAGCGTTTTCGTCGTAGCGCAGATTATGCAAAAGCGTGCCGTCTTTGAGAAGGTTTGGGTCTTGTGCAGACTTTTCCGTAGAGACATTGCCCTTTGGTTTCGTAAACCTCAATTCCCAAAATTTCTCCCACTGGTTTTTCAAAACCTGCGCCGCTCCGGCCTCCAAGCGGGGCGATGTCTCGTGCGTCTTCAATTCAGGTATTGGACGTTCCTGCTCAAATCGAATTGCTTGTTCTTGATTTATCGTGATTTTTTCAGAATCAAAAATCAGATATGTATCATGATTTCCGTTGCCACCCTCTCCGCCCTCTAAAGTAATTAAACCTTCATAGCCGAGTGATTTTATGTAGTCGCTAAATGTTTTGCCGGTGCTAAACGTAACTTCCCGCAAATTTCCAGCGCCAACCTTACCGCTGTTGATTGCGTCAACTGCTCTCTGCAACGATTTTGACCGCCAAAAGTTATCTATATTTCCATCATTCAATCCTTGCATCTTCGATTCCAAAACTTGTCTGAAACCGTCAAGGACCTTTTTTACATTGTCGCCCTTTCTTAAATCGCAGAGTTTGATATTTTCAACCGACGATTCATAAATTACTGGTACAGAATCTTCAATCACCGGCTTTCCGTCTGCCCTTTGAGCATATTGCTCTCTTTTCGATCGAAGTCTCGCGTATCCAATTGCATCTTTCGCTTCGGAGGTAAAGTAAATTCCACTTCCGACAGTATCTTCTTCTGCCTTGTCGAATTTCTTTATCCCGCTTATTCCCGAGCCGTGATAAATAGTTTTTCTTTTTACTAACACACCAAGTCCCTCATCAATTTCTACCTCTTCTTGCCGCTCTCTGATTTTTTCGGTTCGAGCTTGCCAATATTCTGGCGTTTCTTTCGCGTGCTCCAAAACTTCCTTGCGTTCTTCTTTTGGAACTTCTTTTATTTCCTTTGCAAGTTTGTCTCTAAACTGTTGTGAGCCGAATTTTTCCATATTCTTATTTTAGCAATTCACCAGCCGATACACCAAGCGCGTCAGCTAATTTTTTGATTGTCGCAAGAGTCGGATTTCTCTTGCCACTTTCAATGCCGCTGACATAAGCCCTATGGACTTCCAACGCTCTTGATATATCTCCTTGCGACATTCTTTTTTTCGTTCTGATGCGCTTTAGATTTTGTCCAAGTTTTGAGGAGATTTCTGTCATAAAGTTATCAATATTGTAGCAAGTTGTTGCATTATGCGGCAATGTTGCACTATAATGATACATATGGATTTTGGATTTGGAGAGAAGCCGCCCCTCGCCTTTGCCGCCCATTCCTTTTTCAAATCCCCCCGCAAAAAATCAGAATGGAGAGGAGCGGCAAGGCGAGAGGGCGGGACGCGCGGTACTCCGCGCGTGGCGGGGTTCCCACGCAATCGGGGCGTACTTTTTGGGTCAAAGCCACCACGCACGCGGAGCGTGCGAAGTCATTGGCTCTCGAAAAAGGTTCGCGCAAAGGATATGATTACACCGCAATGATTCGCAAGGACGCCGACAAGGCGTCCGCGCGATTCATCATTGCGAGTAGAGAGAGGGATTTGAAAGCGAGCGCGGGCACCCGTTCAGCAGAACGGGTCGCGCGAGTAGGACCGAGAGGAGTTTTGGCGCAGCGGCGGCAAAACGAGCTCTTGGGAGCATCCCTCCCTCTCCGCCGATACAGTCCGATTTGGTAAAATGAAAACGTATGAGCAAAAAAACGCTCGCTAGTGGGGTGGTACATACAGTGCCGGAGGATCTGCGAAAGGCTCTAATTCAGATGCCGAGGGCATTAGAGGTGTGGGAAGATATTACGCCGCTCGCGCGCAATGAGTGGATCTGCTGGGTAATTTCCGGCAAGAAAGCGCAGACGCGCGGTATCCGTATCGAGAAGGCACTCTCGAAGCTTAAAGGCGGGATGCGCCGACCCTGCTGCTGGGCCGGCTGTATGCATCGTTGATAATTAGGGTCAGACACCACGTTTGCACCAACGACAGGATTCTTGTGACGGCATCGCGTGTAGCACCTATTGACAAGATAGTAAACTAAAGTAGTATGATTTAGTATGACCAATGTAACCGTACCGCTTTCGGAATCACTGCTTGAATTCGTTGACCGGCAGGTCGATGAGCACAAGGCCGATTCTCGCGCCGGCTTCATCCGTCGCCTCATCGCCGAAAAACGCGAACATGACATTCTGGAGGCGCACCTTGAGGCATTGAAGGAATACAAAAGCGGCAAGACTTTGAAGGGCAACCTTCGCGACTACATCGCTGCAAAGTAATCATATGGCGCTGACCGTCGAATATTCTTCGCGGTTCGTGCGTACATTCAGAAAATTAGATCCCGCTCTGCAGGAGGAAGTTGTTGAAAAAGTAGACTTACTCAAGAGTGCGACCAATCACAAAAGGCTCAAGGTCCACAAATTGACGGGAAAACTCAAGGGAGTGTGGAGTTTTTCGGTGAATTATCGGATTCGCATCACCTTTGCAAAACCGAAGAAAAACGTCTTTCTCCTCGAGACGATAGGCACGCATGACGAAGTGTACGAGTGACGGCATTTCTGCCTGCCGGTAGGCAGGCGCCGACCCTGCTGCTGGGCCGGCTGTATTCATCGTTGAAATCGCCGTCCCTAGAAGGGGAACATACTTTAAGCCACCCATTTAGCTCGGATACTAGTTGGTTCCAATTCTGCCCCACTTGGGTCAGAGATTTAGTAGCTCAGTGTCATGTCGCCCTCGCCGGAGAAACCGGCGGCGCTGCCACTGCCGTGTATGGGCACCGTCTTCGCCGAGGTGTTTACACTACCCGAGAAAGAGCCTGACGCCGGCATGACGAACGCGCAACTGCCTTTGCCGCTTCCACTAATCGCTCCGCCACTGCCACCAGCGAAGGTGCCTTTTATCGTACCGTCGCAATCACCGGAAAAGTTCCCCGTCACAGCACCCCCTTCAAGCGGAAATGTCATGTTCACTGTCACCGAACGCACCTCACCGCCATACTCGCCCGAGATAACGCCGGTCGCGGTGACCGATCCTTCCGACGCGGGTTCTTCTTCGGGCTCTGTCAACATTCCTACGATGCAGCCGAGCATGTCGTCGCTATTACCACATGCACCGAATAGGATGAATCCCATGTCGAACATGAAGATAAGGACGATGATAAGAATGATGACAAAGAGGATGCCGAATAAGCTGGATCCTCTCTGCCCCAAAAGATTCGGTGTGCTCATAGTGGTGAACTAATAGTAATGAGATTACTCTACCACGCGGCTTATTGATGTTGTACAGTGCTCTTGTGACTACAAACCCGCTCTACAACGCCTTCCTCGCCGCTGGCTACATCGCGCTTATCGTCACCATTATGACTTCTTTCGTAGATAAAACCGATGGTCCCGAGCGAGGCATTCTTGTTCCCCTCACCGTACTTTCCCTCTTCGTTCTCTCGGCTGCCACCATGGCTTATCTTTTTTTCTACCAGCCGGTAATGCTGTATCTCGAAGGTAAACAAAAAGAAGCGGTGAATTTATTCCTGAAAACTGTCGGCGTCTTCGCGTGCATCGTCGTGGTACTCCTCGCAGTTTTATTCTTTTCCAGTTCTGGGTTGTAGAGACTGGCAATTGACCTTTGTGAGAAACTTGCTCGCGAGCCGCCACCGGCGGCTCGCGAGCTTCGCTTTGTCCTCACCCCGGAAGCAGCCACCTGTTTCCAGAGGGAAGATGCCAGAAACTTTCAGGTTTTGGGCGCTCGGATCACCGTCTTGCAATGTTCCGCCGCACGGATAAGTTCGCCGACAGCAAATGGATATTCGAGCATAAGAGTCGGAAGTGTATATCGACGCATTACCTCGATCGCTATTCCCGGACCCTGGTAGCCGAGCGCAGTATTGTCGTCGACCCTCGCACTCATAATGCTCCGCGAATGGGATACGAGACGTAGTACGAAGACGCGGATCGGTTCCTCCGGCGGTCGGTACGCCTCCAGCGCGTTTTCTCCTAGCCGAAACTCAACTCTCGTTCGTCCTATCTTGCTATTCCCTGCCATCTCTCTCCTCCCAATGACAAAAGTCTCGTCCTTACAAAGATCAATGGATCTATGCAAGGACGAGACTTCTCGTGTGTACCACCCTGCTTCGTTTGAACGTCACCGCTCAAACCCTCACTAGCTGACTCCGACTTCCGCCGACATCAGCGTCCCTGTTTTACGGTCGGGCTTCCGTCACTCCTTATTAGGGAGCGCAGCTCAGGGGTCGGTTCCCCGTCACACTTTTAAGTGTGTCGGGTACTATTCCCTTCAACGCTTGTAATAGAGATACTACCGAGCTTGTGAAAGATGGTCAAGCGGAAGCTATTGCGCGGAGAAGACATCGCCGGCAACAGTGCCGTCGGCGCCCGTGACGAGAATGTCTTTGTGGAGATCGAACTCTTTGTCACCATCGTCCACGTAGATCAAGACCTGATAGCGCCCGCCCGCGGTCGTAGCCCGCAGAAGCGGAACGTCCGCGTCGGCATACACTCCTGCCTCAAAGCGGCCGGCGCCGAGCGTGCGGCCGTCCACGTCGCGCACTGCGATCCAGCCCGTTTGCGCGAGTGTCGCCGCGCTGACCTTCACCGTCATGCCAGCGGGCTGGTCGACAACGTCGATAGATTCGTGGCTTCCGGCGATCGTCGGAGTTTCTTCCGAGAGCGGCCCGAGCACCGAGGAAGGATTCACCGCAGAACTTGAGGTCGGCATTCCCGTATCTTCAACTTCCCTCTCCGTCTCCATTTCGCCTGTGTCTAGCGAAGCATTTCGGGCGATAAGCCACCAGCCGCCGATGAAAATAAGCGCAAGAATGATGCCTGCAACGATGCGATTGGAGGTGTCGTTCAGATCGATACCGGACTTGGAAGGCATACCGTGATTCTCTCGCGCATCACTATAGACAAGGGGAGCCGGCTGTCAAAGGTTCTCCCGTTCGGGCAAAAGCTGCCCCAAAGATTCAAAAATCTCGGTAGTGGGAATCGCTCCCTCGCGCAGAATCACGGCATCTTCTCCGCTCACGCCGACAACAGTGGAAGGGGCGCTCGGCGGAAGTGTCCCCGCGTCGATTATCAAACCAATCTCCTCCGCCGACGTGCCGAGCTGTGCAAGAACTTCCTTGATGCTCCGCTCCGACACTTCTCCGCTCACATTTGCACTCGTCGTCGTGTAGGGTTTTTCAAAGGTGTGCGCGAGCGCGATGCAAAAATCGTTTCTTGGGATCCGAAACCCTATAGTCTCGATGTCGCGCGCAATTCCGGATTTTATTCCCTCTTTTTTCTCGACGACGAGCGTAAGCGCGCCGGGGAAAAATTCCTTCGCGAGCCGGCGTGCTGTCTCGTTGAATTCTCCATACTTTCCGGCCATCGAAAGATCGGTAACGACGCAGTGAATCGGTTTGCTCTCGTCGCGGCCTTTGATCGAGTGTATCTTTGCAATTGCGTCATCCGAAAACGCATCGGCGCCAAGACCATACAAGGTGTCCGTCGGATACAAAATGACACCTTCGGAGCGCAACACCCCCGCCGCCTCCTCGACTATCTGGCCGAGATTCTCCGGCGTCAGCTTGACGACTCTCATGCTGTGGTATCATAGCCTTTTATGGCTAAGAAGAAAGAAGACAAATTCGATAAGCTCGCCCGTCTCATCAAGCAAGAAGGAGAGGACGTTCGCGGCGAAATCAAGAGCGAGATCGGAGGCCTTGAAAAGCGCATGAATGAGAAATTTGCTGATGTCGATAAACGTTTTACCGGCCTTGAACGGCGCCTCGACAACACCATGCAGAAAGACCTTGATGAGCATGCCAGAAGAATCAAGATACTGGAGATCAAGATGGCGCAACGCTAGTGGCGATAAAAGTTTTTTTTGTTACACTGCCCCCGTTGCGCGGTTAGCTCAGTTGGTTAGAGCGTGTCTTTGACGTAGACAAGGCCAAAGGTTCGAATCCTTTACCGCGCACCAGAATTTAACTTTCGGAAAAAAGAAAACTTTTGTCATACAATTCGATTTTTTAGCGACTCTTGTAATCAATTTAACTGCGTGGCATAGTCACTTCGGCGTTGGAATCCTAAATCGCCAACAACCGCACCACGGCGGTTTTCCGTGGCAGATCCATACAGTCCGGAGGTGACCATGATTGACTTCGAAAAAGGAGTTTTCTTCGCCGCCATCGAGAGTGCGGTCAAAGAGCTCAACAGAAGACCAGAGCCCAATTATGAGCTTGCGTGCCTCAGTGCTCAGAAACGGGCTCTGCAAGGAGGCTTGATTCCGGCGGAAGAGACAAAGGGTTTACCTTGCGACTTCGCGCAGCACTTGGCGACACTCGCGCCGCTCTATCAAAAGCAGGTACTGACGGGCGTCGAGACGTTTGAGGTGTACCGAGTGCTTGACTTGGTGTGGCTGGAGTACAGCCGCTTGCTTGCGCAGCATAAAGCGCGGGGAAATCCAGTCGTTTCCACCGCATCTCTATCTCTCCAGCACTAGTCACTCTGGAGGCGCCGGGGTCGAAGTTCTCATGGAGTTGTTGCTGCACAAGCGACGACTCCATTTTCTTAATTCAAAGAACAGAATTGTGCGTGCTTCCCTCTTTCGGAGCTTCAGAGGTGCACAGCGCACTAATGCAAGTATTCTGCACCAAACATCCTATGAGCAGTTATTTTGCCGGCGTGCGCGTCGGGGGATCTTTTTCTTCCTTCTCGTCAGTACCTTCTGTCTCCGCGAGCTCTTCTAGATTCACCTCCTGCTCCCCAGGCTCGCTAATGAATCCCCCGGCTTGAATGCTCCACAGCTCTTGGTAAAGACCGTCGCGCTCGAGTAATTCGCTGTGCGTTCCCTCCGCGATGACACGCCCCTCGTCCATGACGACGATGCGGTCCATTTTCATGATGGTCGAAAGTCGGTGCGCGATGACGATGACGGTCTTCCCCTGCATCAAGACCTCAAGCGCATCTTGAATGAAGGCCTCGGACCTCGAGTCCAGACTCGAGGTCGCTTCGTCGAGGATGAGTATCGGGGCGTTCTTGAGGATCGCGCGCGCGATAGCGACACGCTGACGTTCGCCGCCTGAGAGCTTGATGCCGCGCTCACCGACGTAGGTGTCGTATCCATACGGCAATCTCGAGATGAACTCGTGGCAGTGTGCTTTCTTGGCCGCTTCAACAACCTCCTCATCGCTCGTGCCCCGACGCCCATAGCGGATGTTTTCCATGAGCGTGCGGTGGAAAAGTATCGGTTCTTGCGGCACGAACGATATCGCGTCGCGCAAACTGTCCTGGGTCACCTGGTAAATGTTCTGTCCGTCGATGGTGATGGCGCCCTCTTTGATATCGAACATGCGCAGGAGGAGCTTCGTGACCGTCGATTTCCCTGCGCCCGAGGATCCAACGAGCGCGATGCGCTCACCGCCCCGCACGTTCAGATCGAAATCGGAGAGCACGAGCTGGGTCGCACCAAACGAGAAGTTGATGTGGCTGAACGCTATCGCACCCTCCGAAACAACGAGTGGTCGAGCACTCGGCATGTCAGCCACTCGGTGAGGTTCTCCGAGAATATATGCCATCTCGCTCGAATCCGCAAACGCATCGAAGAAACGGCGGAGTTCGCGATTGATGTTGATGAGCCGGTCAAATGTTGTGAGGAGGTAGGCTTGAATGAGCACGAAGTCGCCCACCGTCAATAAGCCTTTGCTCCAGTAGATGGTGGCGCCCCACAAAAGCCCGATTTCGATCGCGACCATAAAGAGGCCGATGCCCGACCAGATGGCGTTGTCCGCGATCCACGAGCGAAGCGTCGCTTTCCGCCACACCTCGACGACAGCATTAAAGAGACCGAGCTCATGCCGCTTGCCCGAGAAGAGCATTGTCGTCGAGTGGTTCGAGATGGAGTCCGCAAGTCCCGCGGTTACCCGCGTATCGGCCTCCGCACGCGCGGCGCGTACCGGTTGGCGAAGGCGCGCGACGTAGAGCTGAAACACGACGAAAAGAACGGCCCATACTCCGAGCGCCGCGCCGAGCACGCGGTTGCGGGCAAAGAGAACGATGACGGCTCCCATGATGAAAAGAAACGTCGGGAAAAACTGCAAGATGATGGCATCGAACATAACTTCGAAGGCGCGGACGAACTTGCTCACACGATGCGTGAGCGATCCGGCGAAGCGCGAAATGAAAAAGTTGTACGAATGCCCTATGAGGTACTCGAACGTGCTCGAAAAGAGATCGGTCATCACTCTCGACTCGAGAAATATCGTGCCCCACTCCTGCACGCGGCGTATCGCCCAGCTCGCGAGATATATGGCTCCGATGACGGCAACGACGCCCAAGAGCTGCGGCACGACTCCGCTCTCGGGACTGCTCGAGGCAAGCAGATTGAAAAACTGCCTTAAATACCACGGGCCGGCAAGGTCTGCGATCTGAATCCCGACAACACCAAGGAAGATGAGCCCGAGCAAAAGCGGATACTCTCGGACGTGCCGGAAATAGATCCGGAACACCTGCCCGCCGGTGGCATATTGCTTTTGAGAGGGATTCGGCATACCGGTCACTCTAGCGCACGAAAATCCGCTCCGCTATATACTGCATGATATGAAAATTCTCGGTATAGAGACCTCGGCCGACGACACCGGCATCGCGCTTATCGAGGCAAACGGAGAGCTCGGTCAGGACTTTAGATTCAAGGTGCTCGAAACTGCGTTGAGTTCGCAGCCGATCCACGCCGAATACGGCGGTATTTTCCCTGCGATGGCAAAGAAGGAGCACGCCAAGAATCTTCCGATTCTGCTTGAACAAGTCCTGAAGAAAAACCAAACGGGTATCGACGCGATCGCGGTCACCGTCGGCCCCGGCTTAGAGCCATGCCTCTGGACCGGCATCACGAAGGCACAGGAACTTTCAAAAAAATGGAACGTGCCTGTCGTTCCCGTCAATCACGTGGAGGGCCACATCTTCGTATCGCTGATGCGATACGAGAATCATGATTCACGATTCATGAATCGAGAAATTCGAATGCACGCATTCGAATTTCCAATCCTTGCGCTTCTCATTTCCGGCGGCCACACCGAGCTCATCCTGATGAAAGAATTCGGTTCGTACGAATACATCGGCCGCACGCGCGACGACGCGGTGGGCGAAGCGTTCGACAAAGTGGCGCGCCTGCTCGGCCTCGCCTATCCGGGCGGCCCTGAAATTTCACGGCTTGCCGAAACGGCAAGACAACAAAAATTAAAAGCGGATTTCGTGCTGCCGCGCCCAATGATGAAGGAAGACAACTACGACTTCTCGTTCTCGGGCCTCAAAACCGCCGTTGAACGCCGCGTTGCAACGCATCCTCTGCAATCGCTCGATCGCGAAAAAATCGCACGTGAATTCGAAGATGCCGTTGCGGATGTGCTTACGTACAAAACGCTTCGCGCGGTTGAAGAATATGGCGTACATACTCTCGTCATAGGCGGCGGTGTCTCGGCAAACATGCGTATCCGGAAGAAGTTCGCGTTCTGGGCAAAAGAATCAGGCCTCGCGCTGCTCCTTCCGCCGCCCGAATTCTCGACCGACAACGGCCTCATGATCGCCTTGAGCGGCTACTTTCACGCACTCAAAAAAGAGTTCGCCGATCCCACAAAACTCTCCGCAAACGGAAACCTTAGACTAAACTCTTAGGAAGAAGTTATTTTCTTACTTGTTAGTTACTCCTGAGCGAATCCTCGCCTCTCTTGTAGAATTCCTTTCTGTACATCGAATACCGCTTGTTTGAAGATGTGTTTCCCAGCTAATGGCCCACCAGAAACTTTTTGAAAACCATAGTTCATCATGAATTTTTTCCCATCTTTTCCCAAATCTAGCATCCTAAATTCTATAGCATCAGGATTATCAATATCGATGGACTTCTCTGCGGCATGATTTACAAAAGCGGCAAGAACGTTTCTCGGAAGATCCACTCGGGGAATTTCCGCGCCCTCCTTAAAGTATGTAAATTGACCTACGTCGTCTAACGCCTCCTTGACTGCGGCAGGATCATCTTTGATAAACGCGGTTCCTTCCACTGTCCCATCACGAATGGCAAGCTCGGCGTTGGCCACCGCATGTGCGATTTTTTCATCTTTTATTTTCCCTTGCCATGGTTTGGGATTCTCGTTGGTCACCAACTAATTATCTCAGCTGATCTGGAAAGCACAATCGTCTGCGGCGAATATACATTATCTGCTAAAATGCCTGAATGGACGGCTCAAAAGCCCCCGAAGTCTTTCTCAAACCCTACGATCCTGCCGCGCAGGAGCCGAAGATTTTGGAGATGTGGGAGAAAAGCGGCTATGCCAACCCCGATGTATGCGTAGAAAAAGGGGTGACAAAACCGGACGCCGAAAGCTACTCGATAGTCCTGCCGCCGCCCAACGTGACGGGAACACTTCACATGGGGCACGCGGCAATGCTCGCGGTGGAAGACATCTTGATTCGCTATCACCGGATGCGCGGATACAAAACCCTCTGGCTCCCCGGCACTGATTCGGCGGCAATCGCGACACAATCGAAAGTCGAGACCGATATTTATAAAAAAGAGAAGAAAACGCGGCACGATCTCGGCCGCGAAGAACTTTTGCGCCGCATCGATGAATTCGTCGAAGAGAGCAAGGCAACCATCATCAACCAGACGAAGAAAATGGGCTCAAGCCTCGACTGGAGCCGCTATGCCTACACGATGGACCCTCCCCGCTACAGGGCCGTGATGGAAGCATTTATGCGCATGTATGAAGCCGGTCTTATCTATCGCGGCAATCGCATTGTTAATTGGGACCCGAAGCTCCAGACGACCGTTTCCGACGACGAGATCGAATACGTAGAGCAGAAAGATCCATTTTACTACTTTCAATACGGACCTTTCGTGATGGGCACCGTGCGGCCGGAAACAAAATTCGGTGATAAGTGCGTGATTATCAATCCTGCAGACGAGAGATACAAAAAATATAAACACGGACAGAAAATAGATCTCGAGTGGATTGATGGTCCTATTACCGCAACAGTCATCCATGATCCCGATCAGGACATGGAGTTTGGCTCCGGTGTAATGACGATCACGGCGGCGCATGATGCACACGACTTCGAACTCGCGCAGAAATACGACCTCCCGGTCATACAGGTGATCGACGACAGAGGCATCTTGCTTCCCATCGCAGGAGAATTTGCCGGCATGCATATCAAGAAGGCGCGACCCGCGATAGTTGAAAAACTTAAAGCAAAAAGTCTTCTGGTAAAAGTCGATGAAAACTACGTACACAACGTGGCGACCAACAGCCGCGGCGGCGGCGTGATCGAGCCGCAGATAAAGCGGCAATGGTTCATCGCGGTGAATAAGGCGGTGGAATTTCCCGATGGCAAAACGATGACGCTCAAAGAGAGGATGCGCGAAGCCGTCGAAAGCAGCGCGATCAAGATCATGCCCGAGCGCTTCGAGAAGATTTATTACCACTGGATAGACAACCTACGCGACTGGTGTATCTCGCGGCAGATTTGGTTTGGCCACCGGATTCCTGCTTGGCATCATGAGCCGAAGTGTATTCCTATATCCGGACGCGAGGCTGATATCTCGAAATGCATCCCGATCATCGTGTCGCGCGAGAAGCCGGAATGTCAATTCTGCGCGGCAGCGTACGAGCAGGACCCCGATACGCTCGATACATGGTTCTCGTCGGGGTTGTGGACTTTCTCGACACTCGGATGGCCTGAAGATACGAAAGATCTGAAGACATATCACCCGACGAGCGTTCTCGAAACAGGCTACGACATTATCTTTTTCTGGGTCGCGCGCATGATCCTCATGAGCGGATTTTTGCTCGGCGATATTCCCTTTCGTAATGTGTATCTGCACGGTCTCGTACGTGATGCTAAGGGTCGCAAGATGTCGAAGAGCTTGGGCAACGTCATCGATCCACTGGACATGGTGAACAAGTACGGTGCGGACGCCGCAAGGCTTAGTCTCATCATCGGAGCGGCAGTGGGTAACGACATCAAGCTCTCCGAGGATCGCGTGCGCGGGTACAAGCATTTCGCCAACAAGCTCTGGAACATCGCCCGCTTCGTGTTGGAAAGTGACAGAGATCCGATGAGGTCAGACCTCATCGGTTCGGACCAGCGCCTTGTTGACGAGGTCCAGAATGTCGTGAAGAGTGTTTCTGAGCATATCGACAAATTCCGCCTCGACCTCGCTGCCGATCAGGCCTACCACTTCGTGTGGGACCGCTTCGCGGCAGAAATCATTGAAGAGTCCAAGCCGATTCTCAAAGCCGGCGGCGAACCCGCCGCTTCTAGAAGCTATACGCTATACGCTATCCTTCTGACTTCCCTCAAACTTCTGCACCCATTCATGCCCTTCGTCACCGAGGCGATCTGGCAGGAACTCCCTAGCAAAGAATCCGATCTTCTCATGGTCGCCAAATGGCCCTTCGACTCCGCTCAGGGCAAATTCGTATGAATGAACTCACTCCATTTCTCGGCGCAATCGCAGGCGGGCTTTTCCCTGCCCTCGCGTGGCTGTGGTTTTGGCGACGGGAGGATGCGCCGCATCCGGAGCCGCGCAAGCTCATCGCACTCGCCTTCTTTGCAGGCATGGTCACGGTCGCGGTTGTGATTCCCATCCAGAAATTCGTTGTGACCTTCCTCGTCTCACAAACAGCCATCTTCATCGCATGGTCAGCGATCGAAGAAGTGATGAAGTACGTCGCGGCACGCGTCACGGTTTTGCGGCGGCGCGAAGACGATGAGCCGATTGATCCGGTTATCTACATGGTCACGGTCGCTCTTGGCTTTGCGGCGCTCGAAAACGCGCTCTTTCTCCTCTCTCCGCTTTCAGGAGAGACGGTGGTGCAGACGATTCTCACGGGCAATCTCCGCTTCGTGGGCGCCACCCTTCTCCACGTGCTTTCCTCGGCGGTCATCGGCGTCATGCTCGCGCTCTCTTTCTACAAGCCGAAGCGTACGAAGCGCCTGTATGCCATGGGCGGAGTTATCCTCGCCATCGCTTTGCACTCGCTCTTCAACCTTCTTATACTGAACACGGCAGAAGAACACATCCTGCGCACATTCGGGCTCGTATGGCTCGGTCTTGTGGCGCTTCTCGCCGTGCTAGAATACATAAAACGGATCCATCCGGTGCTCAAAAGCAAATTTTCACGATAACCATATGGCCAAAGGCTTTTTATCCAAACTCACCGGCTCGGGCGACGAGTACGACAACTTTTTTGACGATCCGAAGGCAACGCGCGCAGTTTTTGAGGGAGAAGGCGGAGAGAGGCACGCTCATCTCGGGCCCCGCACCAACTCTCAAGACGACGAACCTGCGGGTGAGCTCGCCGTCGACGTCTACCAGACACCCGATGCAATCGTCGTAAAAGCGCTCATCGCAGGCGTCCATCCCAACTCCGTCGACATCTCCCTCACGCGTGAGATGCTCACCATATCCGGCCAGCGCGCAGACGAGCGCGAGGTGGATGAAGAGCACTACTTTCAGCGTGAACTCTACTGGGGCTCCTTTTCGCGAACCATCCTTCTCCCCGAAGAAGTCGACGTCGATCTGGCCGAGGCCTCCGAGCGCCACGGCGTCCTCATGATTCGCCTCCCGAAAATCAACAAGAAGCGGCAGACAAAGTTGAAGGTGCGCAGCCGCTAGGATATACTCTACCGATCATGCCCGAAACGCAGAGCGTCTTTCAAAAGTATTTGGTCCCGATAGCAATCGTAGTTGCCGGCGCACTTATCGCCGGAGCAGTGTATTTCTCGAATAGCGGAGGCTCTGGCGCGCCCGATGGCGGACAGCCGCCATCTGTCAACGTCAAGGACGTTAAGATTCAGGCAGATGATCCTGTGATCGGTGACAAAAATGCCAAGGTCACACTTGCCTACTGGTTCGACTACCAGTGCCCTTTCTGCAAGGCATTCGATGTCGGTGGCATCCCGCAGATTCCTATCGAACCCTCGCTTCCGACCTTGGTGAAAGACTACGTCGAGACCGGCAAACTCAAGATCGTTTTCAAGGACTACGCGTTCCTCGGTCCCGACTCTGAAACCGCGGCGCTCTACAAGCACGCAGTATGGGAGCTGTATCCCGACAAATTCTACGAGTGGCACGAGGCGATGTTCGTAGCGCAAGACGAGGAGAATGGCGGCTTTGGCGACGAGGCGTCAATTCTGGCTCTTTCACGGAAGATCTCCGGCCTTGATGCCGAGGCCCTGAAAGCGAAGGTGGCCGAAAAGCGTGAGGCCTACCTCGCGTTCATCGATGAAGACCGCGCCGAGGGCGCAAAGTTTGGCATCCAAGGCACCCCCGGCGTCATCACGGGCACAACCCTTATCCCCGGAGCCGACGACTTGAGCACGTTCAAAGCAGCAATCGACGCGCAGCTCTGATTTTTTGGAACACTTATAGGAAAAGGACGCCTCGCGGCGCCCTTTCTTATGCCTTGTCGTTTCGTCACGCCGCAGCCATCTTATACAATGCGCGGCATGTCCTGATTCGTGCGTTCCGATTAGACCATGGTCGAAGCACGAAGGGGAATGCGAGCATAATCAGAGTCAACGCCATGAAGAAAATTGCCGTTCCCATTCCCCTCGGTTCAACGCCGAAGATGTAGGCCAGCCCGGCGAGCACGAGGAATACACCGGCGGCAACGCCGAAGCCAACGCGCTCGCCACGGCCAATATTCCATTGGGCTTGCGGCTCAATCCGCGCTTTCGCCATCTCGATAATATGCGGCGCGAGCTGGAACGGCTGATTTTCTGTCACCGTTCCGAGCGCAGAACTGATTGCAAGCGGTGCTTTCTTGCGCCAGCCGACAACGTAACGGTTGCCATCGGCGAACGTATAGAGCTCGGCGCAGTCGTAGTACTGGTCACGAACCGTGCGAATGATCTCGAGAATTGTCGCTTCCGGCAGGATAGTGAAATTGCCGAACGGTTCCACGCCTTGCGTGAAATGGAATTTTCTACGACTCTGACACGCCTGCTTTAGCACAGTCATTTGATCTGGACTTATCAGACTGTCGGTTATCGGCATTGTTGTCATCCTTATCCAAGGCTCGTCCCGCATGGGACGTGTACAAGCCGAGAAGATTCAACTACAAAGATCGGTCATCGGCAAGCCCAAGACGGTAGATATTGAAAGAATCCTCGCCCTCGAACATATCCGAGGGATTCGGGAGATACGCGCGCGGACGTGAGATTTCCGCAGTGGCGTCGGTGATGAGGCGGTGGAAAAGCGCGAACTCCTCTTTGTAATCCGAGTAGTTGATAACGTACCGGCGCATTTGCGAGCCGCCGTCGGCGTTCCTGCGCTTTTTGCACTCATGCAGAATGAATCGCTTCACCGGCTTTTTGAAAAGTTCGCGCACGACGTAGTAGTTGAACATCGCCTGAATGATAAAAAGCGGTTTATCTTTTTTCAGAGTACTGAACGAATCCACAAACTTGTGGTCAATGATGTCGAGTGCTTTACGATCAGCCTTCGAGCGCACGACAAGATCGGAAACTGCTTTGAGCGGGAGTGGCAACCCTTCCACCTCGACAGTCCCCTTCACCTCGACGCCCACAACGTCATACCTTGGCGGCCGTTCGAGGTAGAACGAAATCGCCTGTAGGTACTCCCGTTCCATCCCCTGCCGCTTGAATTTCTTAGCGCGACGCGAACGTGCCTTGCCGAAATTTATTTCAAAATCCGGCACGTTGCGCAGATACTCAAGCCCAAGCTCTACGGCACCCTCCTTCGCAATTCCTCCATAAAAATGCTGAAGAGCGACGTGCCCCGCGCGGCCGACCAAAGATGAGGGCGAGCTCGGAATATCATATACGCCCTCAACGTAGCGCTTGTACCACGCCAAAGGATTCCGCAAGAACGTCACGAGCGAAGAATGACTCCAGTGCTTGATCGGCAGAGTCATGGACAAAACTATAGCATCGCTTGACTTTTGGCTTACTTAGTGCATAATTTTCCCATCGCCAACTAAACCGTGGAGGTTCTATGCTGACGAGGTGTGTGGACCGGTTCCTTGATTGGCTGGAAAAAGTTGTTCGTCCAGCACTCATCACCGGTATCAAACCGTCTCCCGCCGCGCGGGAAGACGAGTAAACGCTCGTTGAGACGAGTGTCCGACATCAAGCTCGGCCGTACGCGGCCGGGCTTTTCTTTTGCAAAAAAGAACGCCGGTGGTGCAAGACCGCCGGCGCTGCCGAGAATCGGCAAACTGGCAACTTTTTCAATCGAGCATTTTCACACGCCACCCCGGGTTCGGACACTCTTCGAGTGTCGCAGAACGGATTCTCCCCGAGAAACAGTAGCGCCCCATCCGCCGCCGCAAGACGCTGGCTGCGATGATAGCGCTCCGCTCTTGGTGTTCGTCATTCCCCGGATGACCGAGACAGTCGTGATGAGCAACGATGGCCAGCACGTCAGGCCGATGGAACAGAAGATGCATCGCGATCTCCTCCTCCAGCGCGAACCGGCGCACATCCTCCATCGTCGTATTGGCCGATGCCAGGCTGTCCAACGACGATGGCCTATGAACAGCGCTCGAATCGGAGAATAAGCCAACAACTCCAGGACGGTGGAGTGGAATAATCCTTTCAACGCCCAGTTCCTTCTTGAACTGCGCGTTGATAGCGTCTGCCGCATCTGCAAGCCGCGGATCGCTACAGCTGATAACGACCGCGGTAGTCTTTTCACTGGCTTCCATTCCTGCCCCCTCTCAGGGTTTCGGGTTTATGGGAACTCGTTTCAGGTTGCCAAATACGCGTGCAACTGGATGGAGATTGTACGCACTTCTTCAAGAGCTGCAAGGAGTTATCCCCTTTTCAAGAATGTCAGGTTCATTAGGTCTTTTCTACTGAAAACTTTCCTGTTTCGCCGTCGATGGTGATGGTGTAGAGAGGCAAATCTTCGGCAAGCGCTTCTTTCGTCCGTTGGAGTTGTATCTCGGCGATTCGCTTCAGCGTGTCCTCTATCTCGACTTGATGCTCTTTCGCCTCACTCGAAGTTCCCGCCAAGACTTTTGCCAATTCAGCGAAACGCTGTTCCGCCAAATCGCTTTGGTATACAAACACCTGCGTGGCACCGGAATCCAGTTTTGCCTGTCCGTCGAGCGCCCAGACTTTCCCGCTCGCATTGTTGGCAGAGCGGATGACCATCACCGCGCGCTCCCGGTGATCGCCGCTGAGCACATCAGGTTTGATCCCCTCTGCTTTCAGCCCCTCGATCGTCTTCCGGAAGAAATCCACTTGTTCTCTGTCGAGAAAGTAAGAATTGGGATCGCCCGCGAGAAGTCTGCAGTGCCCGCAGCCATCAAACGCCGTACCGCTGTGCTCGAGTGCATGCTGGTCGGTGTGGTAGTTGAATTTCTCCTTGCCGCCAATAACTTGGAACACAGCATCGCGTATAGCCTCGTTCGAGACCTCGATTCCCTTACCCCTCATACGATGCGCAAGTCCGAGTCCCGCCGCAAGGAGCCCTGCGTCTCCCCCGGGCATGGCAATTGCCGCAGAACCCTCGGGATAGCGGCCGTCGATGCAGCGCGCCCGCATATCATCTCTACGTATCTCCCGCAGGGCCTTCTCCGCGAAAAGCGACGCTTCGGCGAGCGAAAGTCCTTTTAGCTCCTCGGGACCTTGATGCTTTGGTTCCATGTACTCAAGCTCCATATCTTGTAAGTATATAAAGGCAAAATGTACTACAAGTTGTGACGAATGAGAAGTTGCACTATATGCTTATTCGCGCGAATTAGAACATAGTTAGTTGGCACCAATCATTTGGACAAACACGAGAGAGAAGTATACATTCTAACGATGGGGTCGACCGCGATTCAGCCTCCGTATATTCCCCTCACCCAGCAGCGGATGTGCTGTGTGCCCTGCGCCGTGCAGTGGGTCCTTTTGCGGCGCAGACTGCCAATCTTCACGCAGGAAGAGATCGGCAAGGTTCTCGAGCTGACCGTCCCTCCCAAGCATAAAAAACTCTTCGGCCATCATGTGAAGGTGAGCACAAAAATGCCCCCACACGGCTGGGGCGCAAAGGCCGACGAGGATGAGCATCTCAATGCATTCTTCAGAAAACACCGGCTGCCGCTTCGGGCGAAGCACGTAAAACACTCGGAACTGAAGGAGCCGGAGAATCTCGTCGAGAAAAATATCAAAAAAGGTAACGACGTAATGTTCATCACCTTCATGGGCGTTATCAACAAAAAATACCGCTGGGGGCACGCGCTCGTGGTGAGCGGGATCACGCGCGATAAAAAGACGACTGTCACCGTAGGCGATCCCAACTTTATCGCCCCGAAATTCTACGACCTTCCTCTGGAGAAACTCATCAAGGGAATGAGCAAGAAACACGGCAAGGTCGAACGCGGCCTCTACATATTTTCAAAAACCCGCAGATAGACCTCGTTTGGACAAACCCCCGAAAGACGATAGAATCTTTTCGGCAATGTCAACCATCGGGTGATGTTATGAGAATGTTCCTACTGCTGGTCGCGCTGGCGACGGCGCTGATTGTTGGAATCATCGCCTTCGTATTCGGCTTCTTCGATGGATTCGTCGCAAACCCCGTGCTTAGAGTCGGGTCCGTCGCCATATCCATCTTCTGCGGGTTCTTCCTCGTTGTGTTGATCGACCTCCTGTCGATCCATATCCGAGAACGCAGAATTTTTCGGTGAAGAACGGGAGGCGCAATAACGGCCGGACGACCATCTCCGGCCGTCCGTTTTTTTGGCAGGAAAGTTTAATCTTGCTACTTATTATTTGCTTAGTTGCGCAAGTTAGAAAAGGGTCGAGAGTGCCTTGTATGTGTCGGGCGAAGATTCGGCAATGCGATAGTAGACCTGAAGACTCCGTTGTTCTTTTTCCAAAAAGCCCGCTCGCTCGAGCATCGAAAGGTGCCGAGACGTCGCGGTGAGCGACAGGCGCAACACGTCTGCGATTGCTCCTACCCCCATCTCCTTCCTCCGCCGCAGCATGCTAACTATCGAAAGCCGCCGACGATTGGCGAGCACTTTTAGCTGCCTCTCCAAGTCTATTACCCTCATATATGCCCAATACTTGCTTATTTGCGCAAGTAAACAAGTGGTGTTTTGGGGACAGTGTGGACACGTACCATTTGGACCCCGGTACCACAACGCTCCGCGTTGGCTACGGGGCTAGGCAAACCCGAGGCGGAAGTGTAGCATTTCGCAGTATGGCTGAACTGGATCAACCTCAAAATTCCATCGAATCTGACCCAAACCACTACTCCGTTGTCGTTGATGGAGACAAAGACATCATAGACGAAACACGAAAAGGACATTTGAATTGGGAGATTACTATCGATATGCAGAAAGGTAACATATATATTGGAGGCGATCATGACAATACGCCGAAACGCTATAACATTCCTATTACAGCGCGCTGCGACGCGATTGCAAATATTGATCTCCAACAAAACAGTGTAACAATTCCCTCTTTGTTTGATTGGCGAGGAAACCGCGCAAGAATAATTAAGGGTCCCATCAAAGATGCGATTCTTGTTGCTATTAAACGAGATCTATTGAGACCCACCTCGCCAGAAAACTAATAACTACGGAGTTGCTTCGCACGTTCGTGGAAGCGGATACGCTCGAGGGCTTTGGCTTCGATTTGGCGGATACGTTCGCGCGTAACGCCAAATTCGCGTCCCACCTCTTCGAGGGTGTAACAGACGCCATCACCGGCGAGCCCGTTGCGCATTTCCAAGATCTTCCGCTCCTTCGGCGAAAGTTCGTCGAGAATCTCCATCATCTGCTCGGAGAGAATGCGGCGCGAAGCATCCTGATCCGGCGCTGCGATTGTGTCGTCGGCGATAAAGCTGCCGAGCGTGGAGCGCTCGTCGTCGTCTTCGCCCACCGGCGATTCGAGCGAGACGGTGTCCTGATTGATCTTTTGGATGGTGTAAATCTTCTCCACCTCGATGCCCATTTCGGCCGCGATTTCCTCGGGCAGAGGGTCGCGCCCCAAATGTTGGCTCAACTCCCTCACTTTTTGCTTATACTTCGCGATGGTCTCCACCATGTGCACGGGAATGCGAATGGTGCGACTTTGGTCTGCCAAAGCGCGGGTGATGGCCTGCCGGATCCACCACGTCGCATACGTCGAAAATTTGTAACCCTTCGTGTGGTCGAATTTGTCCACGGCTTTGAAGAGACCGAGGTTCCCCTCCTGAATGAGGTCGAGGAGCGTGAGATCTGGTGAGCGGTTCACGTACTTCTTGGCAATAGAAACGACCAAGCGAAGGTTGGAACGCGCGAGGATCGAGCGGGCTTCTTCGTCGCCCACAAGAATGCGCTTCGCGAGATCTTTTTCCTGTTCTCCTGTGAGAAGCGGGTACTGGCCGATCTCGCGCAAATACATTTGCACCGAGTCGTAGCTCGAATCGCTTCTGCGATGCTGGAGCTTTTTGCTCGCGAGCACGGAATCCGCCGAAGTGTCCTCGAGCATGCCGCCACCTTCTAAAACGTCGATGCCCGCGGTCGCAAATCGCTCATACATTTCGTCGAGCAGGATGACGTTGTTCTCGATAGTGGGAAATTCACGGAGAATTTCGTCATAGGTGATATAGCCGCGCTCTTTCCCGAGGCGGGTCAGTGCGTCGATCTTCGCATTCACTTTCTGTGCAGCTTTCCCACTCAACATTTTGGGGGTGGATAGTTTGCCGCGCTTCATTTCCTTGCGAGCAACCTTCCGCACGCGCACTTTCGTTTTCGTGCGACGCGAGCCCGCCCGCCGTGCGCTCTTGCGCGAACGTGCGGTGCTTCGCGCCTTCACTCTCTTTTTGTTCGTCTTTTTCTTTTTTGCCATAGGTATATACAAAGCGCACAAATCCCCTCCCTTTCCCCGAGGGAGACAGTTTGCTTATGAATAGACTTCCCGCCTGAACATTCTATAAACCCGCCCGAACGTACCGTTCGGTACGGGCGGGGACGCGGGAAGACTAAGTGAATTACTCTACAGTACTTCGTGCAGCCTCGCAATCCGCCTTGTCAACACGTTACACACAGACATATGCACAGCTACCTCCTCCTCGTTGCCCTGATGTTCCGCCCGCTTGAGCGCCGCGGTCGCCTCTGCAAGCTCGCGCGATAGCCGTTCTTTGAGGAGAACACTAAGGAGCGTCTTCGCCTCTGCTTTGAGCGCCAAGCTTCCGGCATACATCCGCTCTGCACCGAATCGCAGTTTCTCCTGTTCTGTCGCTGAAAGCGATTCCAGTTCATCCATCGCCTCTTTTCCGAGGGCTTCTTCAAGCTCGCGCTCGTAAGCATCGAGATCGAGCTCGGGCCTCGGAAGCGCCTTTTGCCAGAGCAATACCGAAAACGCCTGTCGCGGCCTGCCGAAGGAATCGGAACTCCTCTCCGGTTCTTCTTTGACAGAATACAAATCGGCGATCGGTGTCTCGGGCAATTTTTCCATTTCCTCTTCGACCGCGCGCTCTGTCGAACCTGTCCTGCGGGTTATGTCGACAACGTAGCGATGGCGGGCGGAAGGATTCGGAATATCGCGGACGAACGGGAGCACTACCTGATTGACCGCGGCGTAAAAACGGTTTTTCTGTGGGAGATGTTTCTCGAGTGTGTTCAGGAGAAACTGAATAATATCCTCGGCGTCTCGTATTGCCGCGCGCCACGCCTCCGCTCCTTTTTTTCCGCCCGAGGCGGATCCGCCTTCGGCGGACAATATCAAATCGGCCGGATCAAGTCCGCTTGGAAGCGCCGCAACCTTCACGTTGAGCCCTGCCTGAAGAGCGGTGCGCGCACTCCGGCTCGCCGCCTTGATACCAGCCTCGTCTGCATCGAGCGCTATCACGAGGTTGTCCGTGAGGCGGTGAATGATAACGGCGTGCTCGGGCGTAAATGCCGTGCCGGAAACGGCAATTGTATTTCCCCACCCGGCTTGATGTGAAGCCAGAAGATCAATCTGCCCTTCCACCAAGACGGCGCAGTTGTGCTTCCGGATGGAGAGCTTTGCTTTGTCGAGACCGTAGAGAACACGTGATTTGTGGAAGAGCGGTGTTTCGGGAGAGTTCATGTACTTAGGCGGAACAAAGCTGCCGTCCGTTTTCTCCGCCTGCCCCGTAGCCAAGTCCGAAGGACTTGTGGTACCGGGGAAAATGCGCCCCGAGAATGCAACAATGCGGCCGGCAGAATCGGCAATCGGAAACATAATACGGTTGCGGAATTTATCATTCAGGCCGCCGCGCTCAGTTCGTTTTGCTACTCCCGCCTCGAGTATCTCCTTTTCAGAAAACTTTTTGTTCTTTAGATGCTCAGCAAGGTCACTCCATCCGGCACCTGCATATCCGAGGCGGAACGTTTTGACGGTCTTGTCGTTGACACCTCGCTCGTGGAGATACTTCCGGACATCATCGTTTAACTGCGATGCATAGAAAATTGTTGCGACTTCCATGAGCTCGAAAAGACGGTCACGTTCGTCTTTCTCATGCTTGTCTCCCCGCCCGTAGACAAGAGGCACACCGGCCTTTTCGGCAAGCACCTTTAAGGCGCCCTTGAAATCCAGTCCTTCGATTTGCTCCACAAAGGAAAAAATGTCACCTCCTACATTGCAGCCAAAACAGTGGTACGTGCCGCGCTCGGGCGAAACGAAGAACGATGGTGTGCGCTCCGCGTGGAATGGACATCGCGCGCGCAGATTCGCTCCGCTGCGCTCCAACTTTACGTATTGCGAAACAACATCGACGATCGAGAGTTTGTCTTTCACCTGCTGAACTGTGTCTGACATCATGACCTCCTATTATGCCTCAATCATCCTCCATTGCACTTTTGGCAGAGAGCGTCGGATGGTACTCTATGGATTGCCTCTGGAAACCCTCTGGAGGAAATGGTCTTGCACTCTAACCCTGGGAGAGGAAGATGAGAAAAAGGAATGTCCCGGGGTGCATATGCATTACTCCGGACGGCAACAGGCGCGCATGGCGCCGGAAAAGGTGGCTCTGGAAACTGCTAAAGCGCGAGACGAACGCACACGAGCGCGGCTTGGTGGCATCGAGAAGGATAATCCAAGCTGCATTGGACGCAGGCGTCAAGCATGTCGTGCTGTGGGCGGCGTCTGAATCGAACATCGTAAGTAGGAAGCCCGAAGAAATCAGGATTCTGATCGGGCTCCTCAAAAGCGAGCTGCGTGCGCGGGAAGCGGAGAGTATGACGGACATCGAGATAGAGAAAAACCGTTTCCGGCTCTGCGGCAACTGGCGTGCCTATATCGACGATCCGGAGCTCGAAGAGTTGGTGCAGCGTGCGGAAGAGAAGACCGCAGAACATACCGACCGCACACTTACTATACTCTTTTCCTACTCCGGAGAGACCGAGGTGGCGGAAGCGCATAGAAGCCTCGTGCTTTCAGGAGAGGTAACCCTCGAAGAACTGAGGATCCTATCCACCGAAGAACTTAAGGGGCGCGAGCGGAAGCACCTGTGGACCGCACACGTGCCGAACGTGGACCTGCATATCAGAACGGGAGTGAGACGAAAGAGAAGTTTCCCGAATTTCGTGTTCGGGAAGTTGTCTCCGAACGCCTCGGACCCCCTGCTCCCGATCCAAACCCAAAATACAGTTCTCTACTTTACCGCGAGACTGTGGCCGAACTTCAGAGTACGGCATCTGAACCGCGCCTTCGCGGTCTGGAAAAAGCATCAGTTGAATCGCGGTGCTTAGGCGGCTCGGGTGAGCCGCCGTTTCTTTATGCGTTATCGCTCAACTCTCTCGCGCGGGGTTTCGGGTATCTCAAGCGGCTCTTGCGCTGAGATCTCGGCTTCCATCTGCTTGACCATCTCGTACTTCTTGCTTCCCTTGTATCCGGTACCGGCAGGGATAAGGCGGCCGATGATGACGTTTTCTTTGAGACCGACAAGACGGTCCACCGCGCCCGAGACGGCCGCTTCGGCGAGTTTGCGCGGCGTGTTTTGGAAGGAGATCGCGGAGAGGAATGATGCGCGTGTGAGCGAAACTTCCGTGATGCCGAGAAGGAGCGGTTTCCCGCGCGCAGGTTCTTTGCCCGCCTCTTTCGCCTCTTTGTTGAGACGTTCGAATTCAAAGTCGGTAATGATATCCCCTGCGGAAATGCCCGTTTCTCCTGCATGGGTGACGGAGACACGAGAAAACATCTGCTTCACGATGACCTCGAGGTGCTTTCGCGCCGTCGAGACGCCCTGCAGTTCGTAGATGCGTGTGATCTCACTAATGATGTATTCCTGTGAGCGCTCGGAGCCCGCGAGCGCGAAGAGCTCTTCAAGGTCGGCAGAACCATCAGTGAGAAAGTCGCCCTTCGTAACATTTTCGCCTTCCTTAATGAGGATCTGACGCAACGGATGCACGCGGTATTCGGTCTCGCGCTTCGCAGCTCTCGTCGACTTTCCGGCCGCCTTGCCGGAACCTCCTTCGGGCAAGATAGTGATAATTGTTTCCTGCCCGTCTTTCACGATGTCAGAGACAACACCGGAAACACGTGCGATCACTGCGGGAAGTTTTGGGATGCGGCATTCGAAGATCTCTTCAACGCGCGGCAAGCCCATCGTGATGTCGCCGCCCGCGGTCGCAACACCTCCCGTGTGGAAGGTGCGCATCGTGAGCTGGGTTCCCGGCTCGCCTATAGCCTGCGCTGCGACGACGCCGATTGCTTCACCGAGATCGACAAGTTCTCCCGTCGTGAGGTCGGTGCCGTAGCACATCTGGCATACTCCACGCGCGACTTTGCACGTCATCGGCGAGCGTACCGTCACCTCCTGCACACTGCCCTCCTCGAGGGCCTTGGCGTCGTCGCGGTGCAAAAGTGTGTTGCGTTTGTAGAGAGCGGCCTCCTCGGCGAGCACACGCCCCGTAATGCGTTCGGCAAACGAGCCGCCGATATCTTCCTTGCCGGGCCGGCGGATAACGACACCCTCTTTGGTGCCACAGTCATCCTCCAAGACGACAACGTCATGCGCGACATCAAAGAGACGCCGTGTGAGGTAGCCGGCGCGTGCGGTGTTGAGCGCAGTATCCGCCAAGCCCTTGCGTGCGCCATGCGTCGAGATGAAATACTCGATCGGAGAAAGTCCTTCTTTGTACGAGGAAAGGATCGGGAACTCGACGACCTCGCCGCGCGGGTTGGTGATGAGCCCCTTCATGCCTGCCATCTGGTGGAGCTGAACGACGGAGCCACGCGCGCCGGATTGGATCATGTCGTGCACAGGACCGGTTTTGTCGAGCGAATCGAGCACGTGCTTGCGCAGGTCGGCCGAAACCTTGCTCCAAATCTCGAGTGTCATCCTGCGACGTTCCTCGTCGGTGAGAAGCCCCTCGCGGAAGTTGTCCTGTTCCTTCGCTGCCCTCTCGCGACCCTCGCGTACGAGCTCATCCTTTTTCTTCGGCACAACCACATCGGAAAGAGACCACGTGATGCCGGCATAGGTCGCGTAGCGGAAACCGAACGCCTTGATCTTGTCGAGGATGGCGGGGATACCATCGAGCTTGTAGTGCGTCACGAGATCCTGCACGAGCCGCTGCATTCGCTTGTTGGTTATCTCCTCGTTGACGAAAGGAAAGTCGCTTGGCAAAACAGAGTTGAAGAGAAGACGGCCAACCGTCGTTTCAAACACTTTGCCGCCGAAGTGCGCGTATTTTTTGCTGTCTCCTGGAAGCAGTTTTATTTTCGCGCGCAAATCGATCGCGCCGAAGTCGAAAGCGGTGATCGCTGCGTTCGTGGCCGGAAAACTCTGCCCCTCGCCTTTCGCACCCTCGAGCGCCTTTGTCATCCAGAAACAGCCAAGCACGATATCGAGGAGCTTCGAGGCAACGACAACATCGCCGCTTCCCGGTTTCAGGATGTTTTTGTTGGCCGACATTATCTTCGCCGCTTCGAGCTGTGCTGCCTCCGAAAGCGGTACGTGCACGGCCATCGCGTCTCCGTCGAAGTCGGCGTTGTAGGCAGGACACACGAGAGGATGCACCTGGATCGCGTTTCCTTCGATGAGGACGGGCCGGAACGCCTGAATAGACTGACGGTGAAGCGTCGGCGCGCGGTTCAAGAGCACGTGCTTGTCCATGATCGCATCTTCGAGGATGGGCCACACTTCCGGCGCCTCGTCTTCGATGAGGCGGCCGGCACCGCGGATGTTATAGGCAAGTTCGCGCGCAAGAAGTCCGCGTATAACGAACGGCCGGAAGAGCTCGAGAACCATGTGCTTCGGTAACCCACACTCATCGAGCGCGAGATCGGGGCCGACAACGATGACCGAGCGACCGGAATAGTCGACACGCTTGCCGAGGAGGTTTTGCCGCAGATAGCCGTGCTTGCCCTTCAAGTAGTCGGCCAAGGATTTCAGCGCGCGGCGCCGGCCGCCTAAGATGCCAAGTACACCCGCACCACGACGCATTGAGTTGTCCAAAAGTGCGTCGACTGCCTCCTGCAGAATACGCTTTTCATTGCGCAAAATGACGTCTGGCGCGTGAATCGCGAGGAGTCGCTTCAAGCGGTTGTTGCGGTTGATTACGCGACGATAGAGATCATTCAAATCAGAAGACGCATGACGGCCGCCTTCAAGCGCGACCATCGGGCGAAGTGCAGGCGGCACGACGGGAAGACGTGTGATGAACATCCACTCGGGTCGCACGTTTGCCCGCGAAAGACTCTCCGCAAGCGACAAGCGCTTTCGTGCCTTGTCACGTTCTGCGGCAGAGGCATTCTCAAATTCCTCCTTGAGTTTTTTTACGAACTCGTCGAGATTTGTCTTTGTGAGTATGTTGTAGAGCGCCTCTGCGCCGATGGCTGCGCGGAACATTGCGCCGTACTTGACGGCAAAGAGGTGGTAGGCAGCCTCGTCGAGAACAGCGCCGATCTGGAGAGAATCGATCTCCTTCTTCGCTTTCGTTGCCTTTTCCTTGAGGGTGGTTTTTGTTTCGGCCCCCTCTGCAGCCTTCATCTTCGACTGAAATTCCTGCTCAAGATCCTTGAGAAGCCGCGTACGCTCATCCTCGTCCACATGTGTGACGATGTAGCCGGCAAAATACACGACTTTCTCCACTTCCGCCGCCGAAAGGCCGAGCATGAGAGCGATGCGTGAGGGGATCCCACGCAAAAACCAAATGTGTGCGACCGGAGTCGCAAGGTCAATGTGCCCCATGCGCTCCCTGCGCACGATCGAACGCGTGATCTCCACACCGCACTTTTCGCACACGATGCCGCGGAAACGAATGCCGCGGTACTTGCCACAGTAGCACTCGTAATCTTTTTCAGGGCCGAAGACACGCTCGTCGAAAAGGCCGTTCTTCTCCGGCCGCTGGGTGCGGTAGTTGATGGTTTCGGGTTTTGTGATCTCGCCGTACGACCAATCTCCGATGCGATCGGGAGAAGCGAGCCGCATCGCAACTGCTTCGAAACTCTGCGGAATAATGTCTTTCTTTTTCATATTAGCGTCTACTCTCAAAGCGCTCTCCCCCGATAAATTCGACGTCAATGCCCAAGCCGCGGAGGTGCCGTACGAGGACATTGAAGGTCGCTGGTGTGTGCGATTCGGTGATGCGCTTTCCCGAAACGATCGCGTCAAACGCTGCCGAGCGTCCGAGAATGTCATCGGATTTGTAGGTGAGGATTTCGCGCAGAGAGTGCGCCGCGCCGTATCCGAGAAAAGCCCACACCTCCATTTCCCCCACACGCTGGCCGCCGTTTTGCGCCTTGCCGCCCAAAGGCTGCTGGGTGGTGAGTGAGTACGGACCGATCGAGCGCATGTGGATCTTGTCTTCCACCATGTGGTGGAGCTTCAACATGTACATGATGCCGACGGCAACCGGCTGGGCGAAGGCCTCCCCGGTGCGACCGTCAAAAAGCACGCGCTTGCCGCTTTCGTGCAAGCCTGCCTCCTTTAGCTCGGTCCTGATCTCCTCCTCAGAGGCACCCGCAAACGAAGGCACGATCGCCTGATACCCGAGACTTTCTGCGGCAAGCCCTAAGTGGAGCTCGAGGATTTGCCCGAGGTTCATACGCGATGGCACACCCAAAGGCGTCAAAATGATGTCCACAGGATTCCCCTGCTCATCAAACGGCATGTCCTCCTCGGGAAGCACGCGCGAGATGACACCCTTGTTGCCGTGACGGCCCGCAAGTTTGTCGCCGACGGCGACCGTGCGGAGCTGGGCGACCTCGACATGCACGCGCTTGATGACACCGCTTTCAAGCTGGTCGCCATTCTCGCGCGAAAAGAGTTTAACGCCGACGACTCTGCCACGCTTTCCGCCCTCCATCCGAAGCGAGGTGTCTTTCACATCTTTGGCCTTCTCGCCGAAAATGGCATGGAGGAGACGCTCTTCCGGCGTGAGCTGTGTCTCGCCTTTTGGCGTCACCTTCCCTACCAAAATGTCGCCGGGGCGCACCTCCGCACCGATCCTGATGATGCCGTCCTCATCGAGGTTGCGAAGCTTGAATTCGGAAACGTTCGGAATATCGTGCGTCGTTACTTCGGGCCCGAGCTTCGTGTCGCGGACGATGCAGACAAACTCCTCCATGTGGATGGAGGAAAAGCGTCCCTCTTTCGCAAGCCGCTCAGAAATAACGATTGCATCTTCAAAGTTCGCACCAAACCACGGCAAAAATGCCACGCGGACACTCTGCCCCAAAGCGAGCTGTCCGCCGACGGAGGTCGAGGTGTCTGCAAGTATCGTCCCCTTCTTCACCGCCTCCTCGACGGAGACAAGCGGACGCTGATGGAAGGTCGTAAAGCCATTCGTGCGCTGGAAATTGACGAGAGGGTATTCCTTTGTTTTTCCGTCTGCGTTCTTCACTTTGACGAGTGACGCGTCTACATAGGTGACCTCGCCCGCTTCTTCTGCGATAACGAGCCGTCCCGAGTCGCGGGCAGCAGCGGCTTCCACGCCGGTTGCGACCAAGGGAGCTTCCGGTACAACGAGGGGCACCGCCTGCTTCTGCATGTTCGAACCCATCAGGGCGCGGTTGGCGTCATCGTTTTCCACAAAGGGAATCAGCGAGGTTGCAACGGAAAAGAGCTGGTTCGTCGCAACTTCAAGAAAATTCACTTCTTCGCGCTTCACGATCATCGGTGCGCCCGCTTTTCTTACATCCACAAACTTCTGGGTAATGCGGCCATCTTCGTCGCGCTCCGTTGCAGCGTGCGCGATCGCGTGGCTCTCCTCCTCGAGGGCGTTCAGGTAGACGATCTCCTTGGTCACGTGACCTTTCTCCACTTTGGCGTACGGCGTTTCGATGATGCCGAATTCGTTCGGCCGCGCATAGAGCGACATGTGAAGCACAAGCCCGATGTTCTTGCCTTCAGGCGTGTGAATGGGGCAGACGCGGCCATAGTGCGAGGAGTGCACGTCGCGTACTTCCAATCCCGCGCGCTCCGAGGTGAGACCGCCGCGGCCAAGTGTTGAGAGCGTCCGTAGGTGCTCTATCTCATCCAAGGTGTTGTACTGCTGCATCAGCTGCGAGAGCTGGTCTGTCGTGAAGAATTCGCGAACCGCCGCCTGAAACGGCCGCGGGTTTACGAAATGAACCGGCAGTGAGGTCGTAGGATCAACCATCGCCATCCGGTCCTGGATATTGCGCTTCATGCGCGAAAGGCCGACACGCATGCGCTGCTCCAGAAGCTCGCCGACGAATCGCACGCGACGAAAACCAAGGTGGTCGATATCGTCTGGAAGGGCCGCCGGGTTGTCGTTCGATTCCGCAATGTGCGATACGATGCGGACAACGTCCTCGACATTCAGGGTCTGGCGCTCGAGGTCTTTGTGCGAGCTGGAAAGCCCAAACCGGCGGTTGAAGTGGAACCGGCCGACCCTCGAGAGATCGTATCGCTCGGGAGATAAAATAGCCTGCACATGCTCGCGCGCGCTCTCCGGGGTCGCGATGTCGCCATCGCGGAGCCGCCGGTAGATCTCAACGAATGCCTCCTCGAGCGTTTGCGCGTGATCGTGCGCAAGCGTGGCCGCAATCGCCTCGGAAGCAGAGCGAGATTTTTCAAAACGCCCGCGAAGTTCTTTCTCGGTCGCGAGCCCGAGAACACGCAGGAGCGCCGTTACAGGAAAGCGGCGCTTGCGGTCGATCTTCACATAGATACCGCCGTCGGGGTCGGATTCGAGTTCGATCCAAACACCGCGCGAGGGAATAATTTTTGCCGCGAAGTAGTTTTTTCCTTTGTAGGGAACGGTTTCAAAAAATACACCGTAGCTTCGCGCGAGCTGCGGCACTACGATACGCTCGACACCGTTGATGATGAAAGAGCCGTGCGCCGTCATCCACGGAAAATCAGCGAGAAAAATCTCCTGCTCTTTCTCCGTACCCGTGGTTTTGTTTTTGAGACGGACAACGACCGAAAGCGGCGCCTCATAGGTGCGCATGGATTTCTTCGCAAAATGCTCATCCCAGCGCAGATCGCTAAAAGAAAACTTCATCAGCTTGAGCTCAAACTTTTTTCCCGAGTGGTCGGCGATTGGGAAAAATTCGCCGAAAACGCGCTCTGCCCCACCCCCGATGAACTCACGGAAAGAGGCAAGCTGGGAATCGACGAGCGAAGGGAGCTTCACGAGAGGTTCCCTAAACGCTCCAAAGTATTTCTGCGGCCGCGGCTTTGTTTTTCTCATTACGCAACAAGCTACCCGTACAACGCTTTAGGCGCTGCAGGTATGAACGATATTAAATTTTTATTCAAATCCGTTTGCCGAAGCGCAGCCGCAACACAATCGAGCTTAGAGCAAATGTCGGGACAATATATAGGAAGGGTTTTGGCGTGTCAACCCCTTACACGGCCCGGTGGGGCTAAGCCTTTCGGCGTTTCTTCTTCCACGCGTCAATATTTGCGTGGTGCCCGGAACGAAGGACCGAAGGCACTTTGTACTTTTTGCCCTTCCACACCAGCGTTTCCGGGCGTGTATAGACTTCTGGGCTTGCGACACGGCCCGCTTCGAGCGATTCGGCTTTGCCCAAGACATTAGGAACAAAACGCGAAACGGCATCGATTACAGTTGCCGCCGGAAGCTCGCCGCCCGTGAGGATGTATGGACCCATCGAGACTTTTTTTGCTTTTAAAATTTTCGCGACTCGCTCATCGATGCCCTCGTAATGGCCTGCGATAAGAAGGATAGCTTTTTTCTTTGACAACTTCTTTGCCATCGTCTCATCAAACTGCTTTCCGTCGGTGGAAAAAAATATTTTCTCCGGTTTACCCTGAGCTCGTCGAAGGGCTTTTTCTGCGGCACGCAAGATTGCATCCGGCTCCAAGACCATCCCTGGCCCTCCGCCATACGGTCGTCTGTCCACTCTGCCATATTTGTCCCGCGTAAACTTCTTCGGATCGTAAAAGGAGATTTTTATCTTCTTCGCCTTCTGCGCACGACCAATAATCGAGCTCTTGAGGTAGGGCTCGATCGAATCAGGAAACAGGGTGATTATATGGAAGTGGATCATCCTTCCGCCTTCAGGTCGTTGATGACATCATCGACCGAGCGGTCTTGCGAGAACGTTCGCTCGCTTCCCTCCGGCTCCTCGATTTTGAGATTTACCCGCGCGTCGTTCTTCATACCGACGACGCGAAGGATGGTGCGAATCGCCTTCGCCGTCTGCCCGGAGCGACCAATAACCTTCCCCATGTCGTCTTTGTGCACGGAGAGCGTGAGAAGCACGCCCATCTCGTCCACCGTGCGGTTAATTTTGACGTCGTTTGGATTGTCTACCAATGCCTTCACAACGTACTCCAGAAATTGCTGATCCCGTTCCATACCGAATAGTCTGTAGTTAGTAGTAAGTAGTCAGTAGTATAGCAAACTACTCCTTTTTTTCACCTGCTGCCTCAGCTACTGCTTCAGCTGCAGCTTGTGGCTCATCTTTCAACTCAGGTGCGGGAACTTCCTCCTTTGGAGCTTCTTGTGGTGAGCTTGTCGAATCCGCGGCGGCGACTTCCTTGCCCTCCGTAGCTTCAGCGGAGGAGGGCTCCTTTTGGGGAGGGCTTTTCTTGGGCAACACGTTCACTTTCTTTCCCTCGATGATACCTGTCGAAATGAGCATGTTATGCATGGTGCCGGAAGCCTTCGCGCCCACCGAGAGCCAGTACTTGATGCGGTCGGTATTCAAATTGCGCTCCTTTGTCTTCGGGTTGTAGGTGCCGAGCTTCTCGACAATATTTCCCGTCTTCGGGCTTTCGGTGTGCTCGGTCACAATAATGCGAAACGTCGGCATGTTCGTCCTGCCGGTCCGTTGCATCCTGATCTTCAACATAACCGCGACACTCTACACAAAATGTGCCTATTTCGCAACACGTTCCGCCTCTTCCAGCTTGACCGAGAGTAACTTCGAGACACCGTCGCCGCCCATGGTGACGCCGTAGAGCTCGCCAGCGGCGGCCATCGTGGCACGGTTGTGGGTGATGACAATAAGCTGGGATTTCGCCGCAAGTTCGCCGACCATGTCGGCATAGCGCTTTGAATTCGCCTCGTCGAGCGCCGCGTCGGTTTCGTCAAGCACGAGAAACGGCGGGGGATTCACCTGCGTCATTGAAAAGATGAGGGCGATCGAGGTGAGCGCGCGCTCGCCTCCCGAGAGCACCTCGAGTCCGCGGATTTTTTTGCGTGGAAGCGAAACAGAAATCGAGAGGCCAGCATACAATTCTTCCTCTTCCGGAATCTCCTCTTCATCTTCGTCCATTTCTTCAAGCGCCGCCCTCGAAACACGGCGCGGCTGCTCAACGGCGAGCTTCGCGTGTCCCCCGCCGAAAAGTTTCGTGAAGAAATTTCCCAGTGCTTCGTTGATCCCTTTCAAGCCTTCCTGAAAACGCGCGTCAATTGTCTTTTCGAGCTCTGCAATAAGGTCTTTCAGCGACGCCGCGGATTTCTCGAGATCGACGAGTTCTTTTCCCAAAAATTCATCGCGCTCCTTTGTCTGCCTGAATTCCTGTACGATCTGCTCACCGCTCCCTGTCCCCGATTCTTCTATCTTTATCTTCAAGCGCTCTATCTCTCGTCGGCGCTTTTCCTGCGCGCCCCTATCTTCTGAAAGTGCGCCAGTGGGAATGCCGGCATTCTCCCATGCGCGAACGCCGGCACCGACCAGTGCAACCCCCTCGCGCACCTCATCCTCAAAGCGCTGGCGCGAGGCAGCGACACTTGCCCGCGCAGCCTGCACACCCGCAAGCTTTCCCTGCGCCTCGCGCACGGAAGCTTCGAGCTCCACCAATTCGCGCTCGGCGGTGAATCCCTTCTCCCGTGTTTCCCCGATTTTTTTGCGTAAATCCTCGAGCTCGCCCGCAAGCGCACTTTCTTCCTTTTGCACCTGCTCGAGTGACTGGGAGAGCGTTTTCACCTGCTGACGCGCCTCTTCATTCGTGACAGGCGCCGTGCCCGAAAGTCCTTCAATAAATGACCTGATGCGGCTTCGGATGTCGGACAACGTATTGCGGATGCGCGAAATGTCGTCCACACGCTCGAGCTCCGAGACAGTCGCATCGAGTTCGCGCGCAAAGTTCCGCACGTGCGGCACCGGCACAATTGCCTCAACAGTCACCGTGTTTGCCTCCAGCGCTCCTTCCGCCCGCCCGAGCTCTCGTGCAAGCCGCTCGCTTTCGCGGCGCGCCTCCGAGAGCTTCCCCTCGCGTTCGGAGAGCTTTTTCTGCAAA
This sequence comes from Candidatus Kaiserbacteria bacterium, assembly GCA_016186695.1. Taxonomy (GTDB): domain Bacteria; phylum Patescibacteriota; class Minisyncoccia; order Phycocordibacterales; family UBA2100; genus UBA10103. The sequence goes on from JACPLC010000007.1 coordinate 34,471, forward strand.
CCTGCGAGCGCGTCACCTCCTGCACCACTGCTCGCAGAACGCGTTCGCGATACCGACTCGGAAAGCTTCTTGAGCTCCCCGGCAAGTGCCTGCTCTTCCTGCCGCAAACGCGCGTCTTCCTGCGTTATCCACGCGTTTTCGCGCGCGAGGTAGTCATTCAGCTTTTCTGCAAGTGTCGCCTTCATCTCCCGCGCTTTCTCGATTTTCTCCACCTGCTGGCGAAGGAACATGAGGTGCGGCGCGAGCTCTCTGCGGAGCGATTTTGTTTTGTCGATATTCACGCCGGTCTCGTCGAGTTTGCGCTCGCTCTCGGCTTTCTTGTGCTGGTAGAGTTTGAGGCCGAGCGCATCCTCTACCATCTCGCGCCGTTCGCGCGGCGAAGCATTCAAAATACGGTCGGCTTCGCCCTGCGAAATGATCTGATAGCCGCTTCCACCGATGTTCGCACCCGCGAGAAGGCGAATCACATCTTTGAGCCTCACCTGTGTGCCGTTCAATAGGTACTCATTCTGCCCGTCGCGATGGACGACGCGCTCAATAACCACTTCGCTAAAATCGATATCCAAAAGCCGTTTGGAGTTGTCGAACACGACCTTCACTGATGCTCGATTCATGCGCGAAAGCGAAGGCGAGCCGCCCCAGATAAGATCCTCACCCTTTTTCGAGCGCATGCTCTTCATCGACTGCTCGCCCAAGACGAAGCGAAAACCCTCTGCGACGTTGGATTTTCCACTGCCATTGGGCCCTACGACCGCAACAATCGGTGAGCCGAACACGAGCTCGGTCTTTTTGCCAAATGATTTAAAACCAGCGAGCTCGATGGATTTCAGGCTGCGGAACATTGAACCTCATTGTATCAAATAACAAGCCCCGGAGCGGATTCCCCGGGGCCATCGGTTCAATTACCACGAGAGCGAAAACAGGTCGAAGTTGTTATTCTTTGCGATACACCGAAGAAAAAAAGTGATCGCGAGAATCGCCATATAAGACGTTGCTCTCATGTACTTGAGCGCCTTATGTATGTCGTTCTGGACCGTAGCAACGATGCCTAATCCCCAAAAGTAAAAGAACGGAGCCACTAGTCCGGCAAGTACGACCCACTGGAAGGTCGTCAGTATTTCCGTCATGACAACCTCCCATTGATATGCCGCTGCGAAGACTTTGCCTTACCATCCTTTTGCCGTCAATGCTTTCTCCGTTTCCTTTTCACTCGTCCTCCAACCGTTCCCAGCTGCTTCCAATCACCCGGTATTCTACTATGTTACAATTTACGTACATATGTACTTAAATCGGAATACCTCCCCTATGAAGATACGCCGACCGAGCGAGAAGACTCTTAGAATACTGAAGATGATCGCGCTTGGGACCCTGATAATCGGTATCGGAGCCGCTCCCTCTCCGCGCGCAATAGCGCGTGTATTCCGGGAGCTCAAGATAAGCGACTCACCCAAAAACAGAAAGTGGATAAAGAGGAAGCTCTATGGTTTGCATGAGCAACAATACGTTTCTATCCGCGACGACAGCTATACGCTCTCTGAGGTGGGGCAACGCGTCATCGCAGAACACAAGTTATGGGCGCTCTCAATACCGCAGCCCAAAAAATGGGATGGAGTGTGGCATATCGTCGTATTTGATATTCCTCAAGAAAAATCAAACGTGCGAATCCCTTTTATACGGCATCTTCAGAACCTCGGACTGATTTTCTATCAGCGCTCGGTGTGGATTCACCCGTTCCCGTGCGAGGACGAAGTCCGTGAGATTGCTGACTTTCAAGGCATCCTTCCGTTTGTCTCTTTCATCAAAGCTACACATGTCGACGGCTCTCATGCGCTGCGGAAGTATTTTAAGCTGTAATACTGACTCCGACTTATGTACATATGTATATAAGTCGGAAAACTCGCGTCGGATTACCAGCCTTTTGCGGCAAGGGCTTTTTGTGCGGCGTCCTGTTCTGCTTCCTGCTTTGAACGACCCTCGCCGTTTGCGAGGCGTTCATCGCCAATGCGTGCGGCAACGACGAATCGTTTGTCGTGGTCGGGCCCCGATTGGCTCATCAGTTCGTAGGTAGGCGTAATGCCCACAGTGCCTTGCGCGATTTCCTGCAATTTGCTCTTCGCGTCTTGCCAGAGGCGCTTCGAGACGACTTCGTCAGTCTTGTGGAAGAGCTGGGTTTCGATAAATTTTTGCGCCGCGCCATATCCCGCGTCGAGGTAGATGGCCCCGATGAGAGCTTCAAATGCATTCGCAAGAATTATCTCCCGCGCGCGGCCGGTGTCGCGCGCCTCGCCGCGCGAGAGCAGGAGGTAATCGTTCATGCCGAGTTTCGTTGCGGCATCCGAAATACTCTGCGTATTGACGAGGGCCGCGCGATAGGCTGTGAGATCGCCTTCCGGCTTATCAGGATATTTCACGTACAAAAACTCCGTGACCGCGAGCTCCAAGACGGCATCGCCCAAAAACTCCAATCGCTCGTTGTGGTCGCGCCCGAGCTCACGATTTTCGTTCAAATACGAGCGGTGCGTGAACGCCTGCTCGAGAAGATTCTTGGTCTTGAACGTATAGCCGATCTTCTTTTCGAATGGTCCGAATTCCATGTTATTTCTGCTCTTTCTTTGCGAGCGCGTTTATCGCAGGAATGATTATTTTCAGAGTATCGTCATAAAAGTTCAAATCCCCCACTGAGGAAAGCGGAAACCATTGCGCATCATCCAAGCCGCCGGAAGAGCCTAGCTTGAGTTCGGCAAAAGGCGACTCGGCCAAAAAGTACGTGACGCGTTTTCGCTTCTTGCCGCCCTCCACCTTCGAGTCGTTCGCGATGTATTCGTTCACGCCGAGCTCCTGCACGATCGCTATGTCGAGACCCATCTCTTCTTTTATTTCGCGCACCGCGCCTGCGGGTACGTCCTCGTTCTCCTCGATCTTTCCCTTTGAGATCGTCCAGTGCCCGAAAATGTCGTGCACGAACGCGAGATAGGTTTCTCCCTTGTTCTTCGCATACACGACAGCGCCAGCGAGGTGCTCGGTCGGCATCTTTGTGGGTTTCTGCCCTTGCTTTTTTCGCGCCGCGCCCTCGTTCTTGCCCGGCTCGCCGAGCTCGATGTAGACAGCACCCAAAACGCCGTTTACAAATCGTCCCGAGGAGTTTGAACCGAAGGTTTTAGCGAGTTCGATCGCCTCATTAATAGCAACTTTGGCAGGCACCTGCGTGCGGTCGGCAAAGAGGAGCTCAGAGAGACCGAGGCGGAGCACATTGCGATCGATCGCCGCAATTTTTTCGAGCGGCCACTCGGGTGCTGCGCGTACGATGACCTCATCGATCTCTTTTTGCTTTGCGACAGCCGTCTGCAAAAGCTGCTTCATGAACGGCATGTCACTCTCACGAGCGCCAAATTCTTTTGCGTATTCGGCAAGGCGCGAGATCGCCTCCTCGTTCCCCATTTTTCCGCTCGATTGATCCCGTTCGAAAAGGACTTGAAGAACAACAGAGCGGGCTAGATGTCGGTTGGCCATATCAGCACAAAAGATCAGACGAACGAAAGAGCAAAAGGTTTCAATTATGATTGCGTGGTTTCTTTTTCCTTATCCTCGCTAATCTGTCCGGATTCACGGAGAGCTGTTTGGCGCCTCTTATCGCGGCGTGTCTGCCGCTTTGCACGGGCAACGACATCGATAACGATGCGACCATTGTATTTCCCGCAGGATGCGCACGCGGTGTGCGGCAAACGATAGCTCCCGCACTCGCATTTCACCAAAGCTGCGCCCGTGAGCGCATGATGGCTCCGCCGTTTTGCGGTTTCAGACCTATTTCGGCGCATTCGCACTACCATAGTGAAAAGAGTATACAGAAATTTCAACGAAGAGCAAACTTGCGGCTATAGCTTACGCGATGAATTTCGCAGAGACCGAAGCGTCGGATCGCCTCTCGGTGAAGTTCGGTTGGGTAGCCTTTGTGGATTTCGAATCCGTAGTTTGGGAACCGTTTTGCAAATTTTGTCATGAGTCTGTCCCGCCGCACTTTCGCAACGATAGACGCGAGAGAAATAATCGGGACAAGCGCGTCGCCGTGAATGATCGTCTCCTGCTCGTAGCGCGAGGGCGCGTAGAGCAAACCGTCGAGGAGGATGCGCACACCCTCGGGCGAGGAAGATAGGGCACTCACGCAGCGCTGCACCGCTTTGCGCACTGCGCGCGTTATACCAAACTCGTCTATGTATGCGTGATCAGCGAAGCGTACGCAAAAAGAAAGCTCCCCGGTTTTCATTCGCGCTTCTGCTTCCTCATATATCTCGTCGCGCTTCTTCGGCGAAAGGAGCTTGGAGTCTTTCACCTCCGGAAACATTTTCAAAACGTCGAACGTTTCCGGCACAATGACGGCCCCTACCGAAACTGGCCCCGCAAGCGGCGCCCGCCCTGCTTCGTCGACTCCGATCAGGTAGTGCACCACTACATCATAACAAACGGGCCACTCCTTCGTCAGAGCGGCCCATCGCGATGATATGGTTATCGCTTCCCATGAAGACCGCGGTACAAGCACGGTTGCTCATTGCGAAGGAGCGACGTGACCGGGCCATGGGTCCTATCTGGCACGGGGCTTACAGGGCCTTGCCTATTTTGGGGAGGTTTATACGGCGACCCCTTTTGGGGTTGCCTGTTCCCCTTTTGGCTTGCCTGCAGATGTTCAGCCAAGTCCCGCTCGAAGGTTTTCGACACGTGAGTTACTCCCATTGATGATCGGACCTCGGCTCCGACCTGCCGCCTCATGTATATACTTGATTTACCATTCCCACTCTAACGATTTACCTGAAAGGAGTCAAAGCCCCTACGTGGCGGACAGCTGTGCAAAAACTCCTAGTGGTATACTCGATTCATGTCACGTGCGGACTTTGTCCATCTCCATACCCACTCCCACTATTCGCTTCTCGAGGCGCTGCCCAAAATCGACGAGCTCGTCGCCGCTGCGGCCAAAGACGGGCAGACGGCGATTGCGCTCACCGACAACGGCAACCTCTACGGTGCCATCGAGTTTTACAAAGAGTGCAAAGACAACAGTGTTAAACCGATTATCGGCGTCGATTTCCACGTCGCTCCGCGCACGAGGACACAGAAAGAACACCGCGTAGACGACCAGACCTCCCGCCTCGTTCTCTTAGCAAAGAACGAGACGGGCTATCACAATCTCATTCAGTTGGTATCAAAGGCGCATCTCGAAGGGTTCTACTATCGCCCGCGAATTGACAGGGAACTCATCGAGAGCTATCGCGACGGCCTTGTCGCGATACTTCCCAGCTACGGCGGTGAGCACGCCCACGGGATCCGCCACGACTCTGCGGCGCGTGCCGAAGAGGTCATGCACTGGCACAAAAAGATATTCGGCGACGATTGTTATGTCGAAATAACGCGGCATCCGGAAATTGCCGGACACGAGACGCAGATGCAGGACATCATCGCGCGTGCGCAAAGCGTCGGTCTCCCGCTTCTTGCCACGCACGACGTCTACTACCTCTCGCCCGAGGATTCGCTCGCATGCGATCTCGTGAACAAGATCCGCACCGGCGGCGCGCTCGATCGAAATGCAGATGCTGCTCCCCGCGACTTTTCGTTTCTCTCACGCTCCCGTATGGAGGAATTATTTGCAGACCTTCCCGAAGCGCTCGAGAATTCGAAGAACATTGCAGAAAAGTGCAGCCTCGAGCTAAAGCTCGGCTCGTGGGTCTTCCCTGCCTTTCCTATTCCCGAAGGAAGTTCTGCCGACGGCGAGCTAGGAGCGCTCATCGAGCGCGGATTTTCAGAGCGGGACCTCAAGAAAAGCGCCGAGGCACGGGAACGCGTGGATTACGAACTCTCGATTATCACAAAAAAGGGCTACGCGCCGTACTTTCTCGTCGTCGCCGATCTCCTGCGCCATGCACGTGAAAAAGGAATCCTCACCAACACACGCGGCTCTGTCGCTGGCTCCCTCGTCTCGTACCTCTGCGGCATCACGACAGTAAATCCGTTTGAGTACCAACTCCCCTTCGAACGCTTTCTAAACCCCGAGCGGCCTTCGCCTCCCGACATCGACATGGACTTAGCCGACAACCGGCGCGATGAACTCATCGACTACGTGCGGCAGAAGTACGGCGAAGATAAGGTCGCGCAAATCGGCACCTTCGGCACCATGATGGCACGCGCGGCCGTGCGCGATGTTGCACGCGCACTCGGCCAGCCGTACGGATTGGGTGACACGATTGCAAAACTCATCCCCTTCGGCAAGCAGGGCTTCCCCGTTTCGATAAAAAGCTCGCTCGAGAACGTGCCCGAGCTCGCACAGGTGTATGAAAGCGACGCCGCGAGCCGCGAGATCCTCGATCTCGCGCAGAAGATCGAAGGGAACGCGCGGCATGTGGGCGTGCATGCGGCGGGTGTCGTCATCGCGCCAACGAGCGTGACAGACTACGTGCCTATACAGCACGACCCAAAGGGCGGGAAAACAATCACGCAGTACGACATGTATGCGGTCGAGGAGGCCGGACTCCTCAAGTTCGACTTTCTCGGCCTCACCAACCTCTCAGTGCTCGCCGACGCGGTGCAGCGCGTCCGCGAGCGTCTCGGCGCCGAGGTAGACCTCGACCGTCTTCCGCTCAACGACGACAAGACCTTCAAAATGCTCTCCCGCGGAGAAACCCATGGTGTCTTTCAGCTCGCCGGTGGCGGCATGACGAGCTACCTCACCAACCTCGAGCCCTCGACCATCCATGATATCAACGCGATGGTGGCGCTTTACCGCCCCGGCCCCATGGCATTCATTCCCGCCTACATCGAGCGCAAAAAGAATCCGAAGCTCATTCGCTACCTCGACCCGCGCATGGAGCCGATTCTCAAGAATTCGTACGGCGTTATCGTCTATCAGGATGACGTCTTGGAAATCGCGATAAAGCTCGCGGGCTACAGCTGGCTCGAGGCCGACAAATTCCGCAAGGCAATGGGGAAGAAGATCCCCGCCGAGATGCGCGCACAAAAAGAAAAATTTACCGGCGGCTGTGTGAAGCATGGAATGAAAAAGGAGGCCGCGCAGAAACTCTGGGAGCAGATAGAAACTTTCGCAGCGTACGGTTTCAACAAAGCACACGCGGCAAGTTATGGAAACCTCGCGTATAAGACCGCGTACATGAAAGCGAACTTCCCTGTCGATTACATGGCAGCGCTTCTTACTGCTGACGCCGGCGACGTGGAAAAAATCGCAGAGACCGTGCAGGAGTGCAAACGGATGGGGATCAAGGTCTGGCCGCCTTCCGTGAACGAAAGCAAGGGCAACTTCACGGTTGTTGACGATATCAATATCCGCTTCGGTCTGTACAGCATCAAGAACTTCGGGAGCGGTGTCGCGGATTCAATCATTGAGGCGCGTAACAGCATTCGATTCGAGAACATCGCCGACTTTCTCGCCCGCGTCCCCGACCGAAACCTCAACAAGAAACAGCTTGAGTCGCTCATCCAATCGGGCGCACTTGATGAAATCGGCGAGCGCGGAAATCTCCTTGCAAGCATCGACCTGCTTCTGGATTACCATCGCGAATTTATGAAAACGCCCTCAGATCAAAGCTCCCTCTTTGGCAGCGCGGGCGCTCCGCAGGCAGTCCTTAAACTTCCAGAATCGCATCCTGCAACACTCGAAGAGCGGCTTGCATGGGAAAAAGAACTCCTCGGCCTTTTTGTTTCGGGACACCCTTTGGACAAACACAAGGCTAAGTTCAACGATCCGAAAAAAACCATAAAACACGCCAAAGAACACCTGCGCGGCGTGGAGACCGTGATCGCGGGATTCGTTGAGCAGAGCCGGATAAACATGACGAAAAACGGCGAACGTATGGGCTTCCTGAAGATCGCCGATTTTTCGGATGCGATAGAAGTCGTCGCGTTCCCGCGGACATTTAAAGAATACGAGTCGCTTATGGCACCGGGTGCATGCGTGGTGATAAAAGGAAAAATTTCCGAACGTAATGGAGAACCCAGTTTCGTTGTAGAACGAGCAAAAGCGCTCTAAATTTGCGAGAATTCAAAAAAACGGTATTGTTAAAGCTGTCCTGCGTTTCTATTCTCCAAAACTGAAAGGCCACGGGAATGAATAAGCTGAGACGACTTGCGTCAGAGGCTGTGCTCGAGATTGAAAACGCGCCGGAAACTGAAGTCAAGTGGGTGAGGGTGCGTGCATTCGAGAAACACCTGCACCACGATATCACCTACCGGCACGGAATGGCGGGTGCGAACCTTGAGACATGGAGGCGAATCGCGGCGAGTATGGGCGAAAAACTCGATTGTGACGCAGACACATACTTCTGGCTGCAGGGCATGTGCGGTCAGGTCGCTCTCTGGATGTTGCCTAGTCAGCACCAGATCGACAGCACTGTTCTGCGGCGCAACATTCTTGCGCTCTGCAACGTGATCCGAGCGATCGGTTGAGGTTGAGTCGGTGGTCCGCTTTGACAGCGGCGGCGCAGGGATATACCCGCGCCGCCGCTTCGTTTTTGTTGACATCGCCAAAATAGCGCGCTAGATTTGATGAATCAGAGATTGCTCCGGCCACGAACCGGAGTCCTCCGAAGGAGGAGCGAGAGCCTAATCTGATGAGAGAAACGAGCGTCCAGCCCCAGTTTTGGATTGTGGAGTCTCCATCATTCAAAACTGGAGCTGGAAAACTAGGTGGAACCGCGGCTTGCCCCGAGCCGAGTGTCGAGGGGTTGGATCGCCCTAGTGAGTGTACGAACATCGTACCTTCACTCGGGCGTTTTCTATTTTCACCATGAGCGAACAAGAACACAGCGCGAATCCGCGCGATCACAAGAAACTCGGGCGTGAACTCGATCTCTTCACCTTTTCCGAAACTGTCGGCAAAGGCCTGCCCCTCTTCACGGCCAAAGGTGCAGCGATCCGCCGCGAGCTCGAACGCTTCATCGTCGATGAGGAAATTCGCCGCGGCTACCAGCACGTTCACACACCGGACATCGCGAAACTCGATCTCTACCGCAAGAGCGGCCACTACCCGCACTACAAGGAGTCGATGTATGCGCCTATCGTTATCGACGACGAGGAATTCATGCTCCGTCCGATGACCTGCCCGCACCACTTCGAGCTGTATCTCGACAGACCACGCAGTTACCGCGAGCTCCCGATGCGCATCGCCGAACTTGCAAACCTCTACCGCTACGAGCAATCCGGCGAGCTGATGGGACTGCAGCGCGTGCGCACCTTCTGCCTCGCCGACGCGCATATCATCTGCGCCTCCGAGGAACAGGCTGCGGAAGAAATGGGAAAGGCACTCGACCTCATCGAATACGTCGCAGGCGTTTTTGGCCTCAAACAGGGCGAAGAGTACCGCTACCGTCTCTCGCTCGGCGACAGAGCAAACACCGAGAAATATTACAAGAACGATGCCGCGTGGGAGAAAAGCGAGACACTCTTGCGCAAACTCATGAAAGATCGCGGTGGCACATTCGAAGAGGCGAAGGATGAGGCGGCATTTTACGGGCCGAAGATCGACATCCAGATGAAAAACGTAAACGGGAAAGAAGATACGGCCTTCACGGTGCAGTACGACTTCTGCATGCCGGACCGCTTCGACCTCACCTACATCGCTCCCGACGGCACAAAGAAGCGCGCGTTCGTCATTCACCGCTCCTCGATCGGCGCAATCGAGCGCATCGTCGCTTTCCTCATTGAGCATTACGCCGGCATTTTCCCCCTCTGGCTCTCGCCCGTGCAGGCGAAGGTCCTTTCCGTCTCCGAGAAACACGCGCCGTATGCGAGCGAAATCGCAAAAGACCTGCGCGACGCGGGAATCAGAGTCGAGCTCGACGATTCGAACGAAACTCTCGGCAAGCGAATCAGGACTGCGAAAACCGAAAAGGTTCCCTACCTCCTCGTCGTCGGCGACGACGAAGTCGAGGGATATACTGCGACACTCGAGGGTCGCGAGGGCAAAGTGGGAACTTTTCCTGTTGCCGAAATAGTTGTTCGTCTTCAGGAAGAAATTCGAAATCGCTCATAACGAAAATCGCCCCGGAGGGCGATTTTCGTTCTTTGGAGCGAGGGCGGCGGCCTTAACTGCGACTCACGACGATTCGCGGAGCGTCGCCGTTGGACGAGCTCGCGAACGTCATCGAATCCTTCGGAGATACTTCGGTGCGAGCGACCGGAAGATTTTCGATCTCGCGTGCCATTCTTGTTTCCCGCATTTTCGTGCCTGAAAGCTGAAAGCTGGTAGCTGGTAGCTGACGGTTCGAGAACATCACCGGAGCCCTTTCTGCGCGCACCGGTACAATCCGACGACTGCCGACAAGCCCGATGGAGCTGGCGAACTTCGCTGCGCCGCCCCTGTAGTAGAGGATGAGGTACGCGCCTGAGAGTGCGAAGGCGAGAAGTCCGATCCAATAGATGGCATTGCCGAAGGTGCCGAGATCGAAGCCGGTGTACGGGATTTGCGAGAGCGATACGTACGGTGCCATGCCGCTCACGTTAACATACGTCGAGCACGTGCGCACGCCTCCGTAGCCATTGACCGTAAGCGTGTAGTTTGTGGTGGCATTCGGACGAACCGGCAGTGAGCCGTTCGAAGGCACTGCGCCGATCCCATCAGAGAGCCATGCGCTCGAGGCACCATAGCTCGTCCAGCTGAGGATTGCGGCCTGACCGTTCTGCACGTAGCTCGGAGACGCCGTGATGACACAGTAGAGACTCTGTTGCGGATAGATCGGTGCGGGAGGAACTACCGGCGAGTACGTGTACTGCACGAGGTACTGGGGTGTTGCCTGAGCGAGCTGAGTCGAGTTGAAGCTGCCGTTGATCGAGTTGTCGATGTTGTTGACATTCGTGTTGCAGCTGTTACCCACACACGTGTTGGTCGTGAGGTTGGAGGGATGTTGCTGTTGCTGCTGCTGCTGTTGCTGCTGCTGTGCGATTGGCCGCGGAGGCTGTTGAGGCGGATAGCTCGGAGGACGGCTCGGAGGATAGTTCGGCGATGTTACCGGCATCGCTATTGAAGGGAACGACGTCCTCGGAGTCGAGTAGCTTTGGCAGGTGAAACAGCTCTGGGACGGATAGCTCTGCGCAAACCTATCCGACGAATAGTATCTCACTCCCTGCTCATCGATGTACGTGTCCGTAATCGTGTCGATGTAACCTTCTATGTCCGTATATCCGAGAGCAGCACTGTCGGCGGCATCGTAGTAGAAGGGCTGGTCGCTGCCGTCGTAGAAGAACGGTTGGTCAAAACCATCATAGAAAAACGCTTGATCGCTGCCATCGTAGAAGAACGGCTGGTCTGCACCATCATAGTAGAAGGGCTCATCGGCGCCGTCGTAGTAGAAGGGTTGGTCAGAACCATCGTAGTAGAAGGGCTGGTCGCTACCGTCGTAGAAGAACGGAGCATCGCCTCCGTCGAAGAAAAACTCCTCGCCGTCAGCATTCGCGACAAGCGGATTCACAGACAACACACACACGGTGGCCACTGCAAGGGTTAGCACAATATTACTTGTCAACTTCGAATACATAATTGGAATATTCTACGTTCTACATAAACGGCTAATAAGGCGGCTACTATACTAGACAAAATTGCTTTGTCAAGAGCAGGACACAATCCGAGATCTACGACATTTTTTATAGAGAAGCGGCGGCAGTACCCGAAGGTACCACCGCCGAACTTCCGGCTTCATGCACTGTGCGTCATCACGCCGCAGTGCAACCCGCGTTGCCCACCTCCTTCGGAGCGAGCGGGACCGTCTTGCTCCCGTCGAGCGTGACGAGGGCCGAGCGGTACACCCGCTTGCCGCCGACGCACCGACTGAAGTAGACGAGGGCCTGCTTGCCGGTCTTGGGCAGGATATACGTCGCGCCGACGCCGGGCTTGTATCCGGCAAAGGTCGCAACATGCCCCTCCGCCTGGGAGACGCGCGCCTTGGCGTCACAGCTCTTGATCGACTCAGGCGTGATGCCCTCGCCGAAAAAGACCGAGCGCGCCATGTTCTTTTCGAGCAGGCCCGCGATGTCCTCGGCCGGACGAGTGATCGTCACGGCGATACACCCAGCCGGAACCGTGGTGGCTCTGGTGGGCTCGGGCGCCGTCCTCGTGGCGGGGGCTGCCCGCGGCGCGTCAGCGGAGCGCGTGTGACCAGAGGCCACACTGCCGCCAACGGCGGCAGAAACACCTCCGTTGGCTGCCCGCGACGCCTTGGCCGCGGCATCGTCGGGCGACGACCCAACGGTACCGGAAACCACGACGCCTTCGTTCACGCCGACGCCGACGCCCACCGCGCCACCCGTTTGGGCGGACGCCGTAGTGGTGATCAGGGCGAGTGCGGCGATTGACCCCGCCGCGAGGATTGCTGAGATGTGCTTAATTGGAGTCACTCCTTTTTGAGACACCTCACGGAATGCGAGGGCTCTGTGTGAACGCATCACGACACGCGCACACAGAACCCTCGCAGATTTTATGAAGCGAGAAAGTGAAAGAACGTGGGCTTTACGAGCCCAGCCTTGCGTTTCGCGACAAAAGCGCGAGGCTGGACGCATAATCTACAAAAACGTGGAGAATGCCAAAATCGAGCAAAATTATATCACTCAATACTCGGTTGTCAAGGACGATATGTGGCTCTGGTAAGCCGCAATTCGTGCTACGATTTATGCTAATGGACGGCAAAATGAGCCGGCGAAGTGCCCTGGGAGTCCTCGCTGGCGCGGCGTTATCGACAAAGCAAGTAGATCGAGCAGAAGCCCAAACGAACAAGCTCGATTTCTTGGGAAGTCCGCTCGAACAAAGCCAGCTCGAAACGCAAAAGCTCACGGCTGTAAAGGAACTCATCGAGGGCTTCTGGAAACAATCTAAAGCCCGAGAACATACCCTCGGCTCATATTTTGGTGGAACAAAGGACAGATCCGAAGTCACGCGTGCTTTAAGCGCGGAGTCGCGTATGTACATTCCCAGCAACGAAAAACTCAAGGAGATACGTGACAAAAGCTACCCGTACCTCGTAGAGCTCGCGAAACAAATCCCCGAAAAAAAGTACGGCCTCTTCATCGAAGAAAGTGAGCAGGTGCTCTACGTTCTTCAGAATACGGGGAATAACAGGATTCAGTTCGTGAAAGCATATCCGGTTTCGGCGTCAAGAGAGGAGTGGAGCAACGCACCCGGTTTGAAAGGAACACCGACTGGGTTACATCGTGTTGGTTTCGGACGCAAAGGGATGCTCGGAGAAGTTGTCTCGGGACGAAGAGACCGTTCGGCATTATTTGTCGAGATTCGTGAGAAAAATGGACCTCGTCGCACATTCGTACGAAGCCTCACATCGGAAGGAGACCGCATTCCCGAAATCGTTACCGCTTCCCTTCTCATTGTAGGCCCCTCCACGCGGTCGACTCGCGGAATTTACATACATGGCACGAATCGGACTAATCGACTTGGGCGTCCGGACAGTGGGGGCTGTATTCGAATGTCGAACGTAGATGTCTACGATCTGCTCAACTATATTGAGATCGGAAAGTTGCAGACCGATGAAATCTCGGCACCCGGCGGAACCCCGGTCATGCTGCACAAGTGGCAAGATGCGCCAAAAACGCCAACGCAGAGCAAGAAAGAAAGTCCAACAGAAAAACCCGCGGCCAGACCCGAAGTACTGACGCCACAGGGAGAGAAAGAAAAAACTCCAAAAATAAGATCGAAAAAGGACGAAGATGTGATTTTTTTCAGGAGAGAAAAAGAATAGTCATAAAAAAAGCCGGCGGTAGTCGTCGACTGCCGCCGTATTTAAATGCTGGTTTCGCCTATTATCCTCTGCCCACCTGGGCGATAGGTTTCTGCGCGGCATTGTTGATCGCGAGAAAGCCCGAGAGGATACCGTCGATGATCGCACCAAGCCACGGTAGGATGAACCACCATTCGAGGGAGCCGGCATTCACAAGACGACCATGCCACTCCGTGAGAACGAGCGCGATCGCCAGGCTGCTGAAGTCGTCCCATTGGAGGTGGAAGACTTTGGTGTTGCGGTCCACCACCGTGATGATTTCGGCAAGCAGCCACACGAAGACGACGCCGCCGGAAATCACTAGTGCGAGCCAGAGACCGTTGGTCGTTGGCATGGTAACCGGCGAGCCGAGCACCGGGATGAGCCACCCGATACCGATCATCATGAGCGGTACGGCAGGCCGAAAGATACCGATGATGCGCAACCCTCTTTTCATTGGGTGCATAGAACGCTGTCCGAAGTCGTTCATTTCGAGTCTCCAAGAACAAACCCGCAGGACATGATGCCCAAGGGCGTGCCGCATCTGTACCACGCTTTGCATGAAAATCAAAAGAAAACAGCGCGCAGGTCCCGAAGGAATCTCTGCGCGCCGATTGCGCTCCGGCATCCAGGTGCCGTCAGTCGTAGACGCGGATGCGAAAGTAGGTGCGGGTGCGTTCATGGATGTGAATCCAACGACCCGACTTTTCGATGGTGACCGTACTGACACCGAAGCTTTGGTTGCCCCTGTATCCGCCGTTGTAACCCCCACCGTATCCGTAGCCACCCCCATAGGGGCCGCGATCGCAGTACCGGCCGCAATCGCGACCGCACACGCCGCCGTCCGAGGTGCAGACGCACGGACAATACGCCCGGCGCCCGCCCGCATCGGCTGGTGACGGCAACACCGTCACGCTGATGCCCGCCACCATCGTGGCGGCAAGAAAGATCGAACTCTTTTTCATTTCATCCTCCGGAGTTGCAGAACGACCCGCTGAAAACCTTTCGGCCTCATGCGAGTCCGAATGCAGTTTCCATTGCATTCGGCCTCTCACGAGTGCGACTTAGTGACTGCCGGCGACGCCGTAGCCAATCGGCGCTTCGTGGCCGATCGGTGCCGCATAGCCGATGTTGATGGGTTTGCCGATCGAGACTGCGTAGCCGATATCTATCGGTGTGCCGATTTCAATCGGACTTCCGATTTCTGCCGCGTAGCCGATGGGTGCCGCATAGCCAATCGGCACTGCATAGCCGATTGTTATGGGAGATCCGACCGGTGCGGCATAGCCGATGGAAATGGGAAATCCTATGGTCATGGGAAACCCGCTCGGCGATGCATGACTTCCCCGCACACCGATGCCGCCCTGCACTCCGTAACCACCTTGCACTCCATACCCGCCGGCAACACCGTATCCGCCCGATACACCGGACCCACCTGATTCTCCGTTGCCTCCGGAGGCGCCATAACTACCCAATTCTCCATGGCTGCCAAGCGCACCATAACCGGAGAGCAGCGGAGAGCCCGACACACTTCCAAGTGTGACGGGCAGGCCGCTGTAGCCGGGATATCCCGGATACTCGATGCACCCGTCGTCACACGCTGATGCCGCTGCCGGAACAGCGAGAACAATGACGCTGAGTATGCTAGCGATTTTCTTTGTCATACCTAGATAACCGCGACGAAGTCGGCTTCAAGAATGAAGCGCGCGCTTTTACCGGTGAGTGTGTCGCAGGTGACGAGTGTGAGCTTCTTTCCGAGCGTCGGCGAAAGATCGACGATGCCTTCCGCCACGTCCACTTTGGTGAGCGAAGTAACCGTATAGAGATACGTGTGCCCGTCGCCCTCGAGCGTTATCGAATCCCCCGCTTTAAGCTCCGGCACGCGGTTGAATGCTTTGTACATCCGGTTCTTCACGATAGGAAGGTGCGAAGTGTGTGCGAAGATGAGAACGTTTCCTTTCTCGCCGAGACGCGCGGAATCAACATAGCGCACCGGTCCGTCTTTTAGGTACTCATCCAGAGTCGCTATGTCGCGCGTCTCCGGATTCTGAACTGGGAGATCGAGATCGATTTCGGGAATCACAATCTGTTCTGGAAGAACGGACTGTGAGCTGTCAGCTGTCAGCTGAAAGCTGTTAGCTGGAGCGGGACCGAGCTCGGGAAGGCTCGAGAGTGCAACGGTTTCGGGGCCGCCTCCGCGAGCAAATACTGCCGGAGACACGGCTTCGGCAGTGCATTCGGTTCCGTCGACGTAGCACGGCACAAAGCCGACTGACTCTGCCGCCGAAAGCGAAAGGAAAAAGATGACGATGGTCGTCGCGACGAATACCGGCTTGGGTGGTTTTTGCGCTTGGTTTGAAGCCATATTGAGGGCGCTACAATACCCTAACATTTAGTCTTTGTCAATCCCTTTTCCCCTTAGCGAGGGTAGCAGCATTGCCGCATTGAGGACTTGTTCGAAGCTGCCGCTAGGCAGCAAGCCCCGCAGATGCGGCAATGCTGCTACCCGAGCCCACACACTCTTGACAAGTCGTAAATGTGTAGTAGGATTGCGCTCACTTATATGGCAGACGCCTCTCAAAGCGCTCCCCGCACGCAGTACGTGCCTGAGGAGCCAAAACCGAGCCTCGCATCGAACATCCTTGCGATCGTCGGCTTCATCATACTCATCGTCGTAGTCATCTGGGGACTCGTAAACCTTGCCGGCATCTCCCGCGGCTGGTTCTCTTCCCTCTTTGGTGGAAGCGATGCCGCGATAGAAGTAACTGCGCCCGAAAGCGCAATCTCGGGAACATCCTTCACGCTCTCGTGGAAGTATGACGAGCCGGTAACCGGAACGTACGCATTTCTGTATCAATGCGAGAGTGGTCTTAGCTTCCAAACACCAGGAATCGCCGGCATGGTGGGCATTCCGTGCGGCGCTGCGTTTACGATTGCGCGTACAGAGAAGAATCTTTCTCTCACGCCGTATCTCTCCGGCAACGACTCACTCGACGTTCCCCTTTCCATTATCTTCATGCCAAGTGCCACGGGCACGCGGGCACAGGGAAGCGCTACGGTGCGCATCTCTCCGATCCTCACTACGACGCCTGCTCCCACACCTGCGCCGACGCCAGCTCCTACTCCTGCTCCAGAGCCGACACCTGCACCTGTTCCGGCTCCTGCGCCTGCACCTACGTCTCCCGCAGATCTCTCGGTCCGCATCATCTCGGTAACGGTTGACGCGGGCGGAAACGGCGTCGCGACATTCGACATCTCAAACGTCGGCGGTACCTCGAGTGGCACGTACTACTTCAGCGCAACGCTCCCCACACAGTCGGGCTCCCCCTACGCGCAAGGCTACGGCGGGACGCAGTACACCTACACATCGCTTGCACAAAGCCCGCTCGCGCCACAAGCACACATTGTCTCGACGCTCCGCTTCTCGCAAGCGCGCGGCGGAACATTCAGCGTCTCGATCACGACACCGGATTCAAACGCCGGCAACAACTACGCTTCGCAGATCGTGAGCGCACCATACGTGAACTACTCCCCCTACACACCGAGCTACGGCGGGACGCAGTACGATTCGTACAACTACCCGTACAACTACGGGAACACGTACCAATACTCCCAGCCCCAGTACCAAATGTATCCGTACACGTATCAATACCAATCTGGCTTCGCGCCCGGCTACAGCGGTCAGTACTACTCCCAGCAAAATCCGTACTCGACGTACTATCCGTACGCGTACTAAGGAGACCGTCTCTTGAGATGCTCAGTGATCGTCTCGCCAATGTACGAGCGATCGATGACAAAGCCGGCATCGTATGCATCGCCGTCTACCCGAGAAGGTAACGCGCCTACAAATATTCCTCCTAAGGCAGGCTCGGTCGCGCCGCGAGGCGTATGTACAAACGCGCTTCCCGAAACGCCTCGTGCGGGCTGCGGTCTCGATTCATCGACGACCCTTGTGCCGGGCTTATATACAATTTTGGCTTCCCCAGAAGGTAGCGTGATTACGCGATACGCTCCAAGATCCGGTTCACGTGTATACTTTTCCATCTTTGTCATATCCATCCCCATCAACCTTGTGACCGCACCCGACACTGTCGGCGAGATGCGTGATGGATACAGCTTTCGCTCAAGAGATCCGCGATCGTTGTCATGTGCGATTACCGCTCCGACCTCTCCGGTAATATCGCGATTATCTTGAAGCCGGAATAGTAGAGCGCCCTGCGTGCCTGTTGCAACAGATGCGCGCTCAAGCGCGCTTAGTTCCCTCACTGCGACATCTCTCTCCTTCGGATGCAGTGTCCAGCGTGTTCCGGCAGGTGGGGGAACCATATCCGCTACATGCGCTGTAGTCGCAACGAGGTAGTGATATTCTTCCGCGGCGCTGTCTTTTCGGCTCATCGGAACTTTGAGAAGCGTTCCATTGCCTATAAACGCCCCTCTTTCGTTGCGCAACGTGAGTGCTCCACCGTGCATGCGCTTTTCGTCCTGTTTGAATGGTTCTATCCATTGGGCTTTTGCTTTTGCGAGTGAACGCATCACGGACCCAAGTTCTTTTCCGGTAGGTGCTTCTTGGAACCGCTTTCGCGCATTCGGATCCCTGACGAGTTTCTGGAAGTACGCTTCGTCCTGTTTCTCCCGCTCTCGGAGCCACTCCTTATATGAGGCGGCCCGCACCGCGGTGGGCATTGCTGCTAGTGTTCCCGTGCTTACGAGTCCTTGCAAAACGCTGCGCCGAGACATCTTTTTGCCCTTCCCTTTGGCTTCTGACTCAAGGGAACCCATGCCGCAATTATATATCGAGTGTAGCTTCCTTTGCGTGCGATTGGATGAACGACTTGCGGGCCGGAACGTCGGTGCCCATGAGCATGTCAAAAATCTGATCGGCTTCCTGTGCATCTTCAATCGTTACCTGCTTCAGGATGCGCCTTGCCGGATCCATGGTGGTCTCCCAGAGCTCTTCGGCGTTCATTTCGCCCAGACCTTTATAGCGTTGTACCGATATCTTTACGCCCCTTTTTCCCTTTTCTCCCGTTTCTTCAGATTCCTCCGCAACCGGTTCTGTCTCCAGCGGAACGTTCTCCCCCGCAAGACGGACCTTCTCCTTCTCCTCGTACGCGTAAAAAACTTCCTTCCCCTTTTTTATCTTGTATAGCGGCGGCTGTGCGATGTAGAGAAAACCTCCATCGATCACCGGACGGAAATGCCGATATAGAAGGGTGAGGAGAAGTGTGCGGATGTGTGCGCCATCCACGTCGGCATCTGTTGCGATGATGACTTTGTGGTAACGGAGCTTCGTGATATCGAAGATGTCACCGATCGCGGTTCCAAGAGCAACCACGAGATTTTTTATCTGCTCCGAGGAAAGCATCTTGTCCAAGCGGGCGCGCTCGATGTTGAGGATTTTGCCACGTAGTGGGAGGATCGCCTGTGTGCGACGGTCGCGGCCCGTTTTTGCGGTACCGCCTGCGGAATCACCCTCAACGATAAAGAGCTCGGCTTCCTCTGCGTGACGCGTCTGACAATCCGCAAGTTTTCCCGGCAGCTGCATGCCCTCCAAAGCTCCTTTGCGCAATATCGAATCTTTGGCAGCCTTTGCGGCCTTTCGCGCTTTCATCGCAAGCGTCACTTTACCGACGATCGCGCGCGCATCGTCGGGATGCTCCTCTAGGAACCGCCCAAACGCGTCGCCGAAGACGGCCTCTGTCGCGCCACGTGCCTCTACGCTCCCGAGCTTTGATTTCGTCTGTCCCTCGAATTGCACTTCACGCATCTTTATCGAAATAACAGCCGTTAGACCTTCTAGAACATCGTCGCCGGTGAACGTTTCTTCCTTGCCGCCCCCGTTGCCATTTTTCAGTTGGGCGTTCAGCGTGCGAGTGAGCGCGGCTTTGAATCCGGTAACGTGCATGCCGCCTTCCGTGTTGTAAATGTTGTTCGCGAACGCCATGAGGCGCGAAGAGATGTCGTCGACAAATTGGAGTGCGACTTCAACTTGCACACCTTCTTCTTCCTTCTCGATGTAAAAAATATTTTTGTGAATTGGCTCCAAGTGACGATTCTGAAAGGCGACGAGGCTGCGAAGTCCGCCCTCGAAATAGAAACTTGTCGAGGGCGCATCCAGCCCCAGCTCCCGCAGGTAAAAGACGCTTTCGTCATCCACTTTTCCGGCCTGACGCAGGTCGATAATCGAGATTCGGAGACCCTTCACGAGGTATGCCTGCTGGCGCATGTGTGCGACGACCGTATCCCAGTTGAATTCACGCTCGGGAAAGATCTTCGGATCGGGCTCGAAGGTCACGATCGTGCCATGCAGATCTGACGAGCCGATTTTTTTTACCTTCGCGAGCGGCTTTCCACCATTTTTGTACTCCTGCATGTATTTGCCGCCGTCACGATGTACCTCTGCGTACACGACACTTGAAAGTGCATTCACGACAGAAACGCCGACGCCGTGCAAACCGCCCGAGACCTTGTATCCCTCGCCACCGAATTTGCCTCCTGCATGGAGTTTGGTCATGACCGTTTCAAGCGCGGAAACTTTTGTTTTCGGATGAATGTCCACCGGAATACCGCGACCATTGTCGGCAACCCGCACACGATTCTCCGGCAAAAGCGCGACCTCGATGTCGTTGGCGAATCCGCCCATCGCCTCGTCACGCGAGTTGTCGAAGACTTCCCAAACGAGATGGTGGAGGCCGGAGGTACCGGTTGTGCCGATGTACATGCCGGGGCGGCGGCGCACGGCTTCCAAGCCTTCGAGCACCGTAATCTGCTCGGCACCATACGATCCTGTTGAATTATTTTGCCCCTTTTTGGGGGCTGATTCTTTGACCTTTTTGACCTTACTTTTAGCCATGTTTCGTGCGTTCATCATAGCAAAAAACAGGCCCCTTGTACAGGCCCGGTGAGGACAATTTCGGATGACTTTTGTTGCGGCTGATTCGCGATTGTTGATCACCTATTGGGCACGTGCGTATCACGAGTACCGCTACAAAACCGCAGTAGAAACAATCCGAAATTGTACTACCGGGCAGGGGAAAACTGCGGGTTTGTGTGCTTTCTATCTGACCTCCCAACCCCTCTTTGTGACAGCAGAATGTATCTTCTCCATGACGGAGTTCGCCTCCTCATCGGTGAGCGTTTTTTCAAAAGACTGGAGCACGAGATGGAACGCATACGAAATGCGCTCACCCCCGCCCGAACGACCGGCGTCGTCCGGTCGGGCGGGTTTTTTGAACTGATCGAAGAGCTCGACGTGCCGCAAAAGTCCCTCAGACTCCTCTCCAAAAATAGCAAGAACTTCGCTTATGGCCTCCGGTCCCTGCGGCACCCACATCGAGATATCGCGCACGATGAAGGGATACTTCGAGAACGGCTCGTACCGCTCCGTCGTCGAAGTTGGCAATTCCTCATATCGGGAGATACGATCTCCCGATATTCGAAGGGGTTCTTCGCGAACTCCAGCAGAATCCGCAGTGCCGAGCATTATCACTTCCTTTCCCCCATTCCAAACCGTCCCGATTTCGAATATCCTGATTTCTTTCAGACCCAGAAGGTCCCGATTGCGAGCATTACGCTCGTACGCATCGCGTAAGCTGTCGACAAGCGTCGTGCGCAGGTAGGGCTTCTCGCCACCAACTTTGTTTGCGACCGCCCGTTCGCCTTTCTCGGCAAACACAGAAGTGAAAACCTCCGAATATCCCTTTGCGATAAGCTTCTCCCGAGTTTTCTCCGCCGCGTAGAAATTCACATTAACCTCCGGCTTCTTCGGAAAAGAGGGTAGCTCAACGCTCGGAATCTTGTCATAACCGACAACGCGCGCAACCTCTTCGATAAGATCTTCGGGAATCGTCAGATCAAGCCGCTCGAACGGTACATCTACGGTAAACGTGTCGCCCTGCCTCCCGTTTTCGAGGCTAAGCCTCGAAAACACATCTGCCACCTGCTCACCTCGCAGCTCTGTACCCAAGACTTTGTTTATCTTTGCTGTCGAGACTGACACGCTCCATGATTTCTGCGGAGAAGGGTACTCGTCGACAAAGCCAATAAGCTCGCCCCCCGCGACCTCCGTGATGAGTTTCGCTGCGGCGAGAGTGCCGTACGCGGCGAGTTCCGGCGAGATAACCTGCTGAAAACGATCGGATGCATCGGTACGCAATTTTAGTGCCTGCGATGTCTTGCGTATTGTGACACCGTCCCAGTTCGCAGCTTCGATAAAAATGTCGGCTGTTGCACTATCGATCCCTGTCGGTTTCCCACCCTTGATCCCCGCAATGCTTACTACCGACTTCGCGTTCGCATCCTCGATGACAAGCATAGAAGGTGTGAGGGCATATTCTTTATCGTCGAGCCCCATAAGTTTCTCGCCTTTCTTTGCCAGACGGATATTGAGTGCACTCGCATTGCTCTTCTGTTGTAATTTCCCTACGTCAAACGCGTGCAGGGGCTGGCCGATGTCGAACATTACGAAATTCGTCGCATCGACAACGTTGTTGATCGACTTTTGCCCGACCGCTTCGAGACGCTCACGCAACCACTCCGGCGACGGGCCAACCCGAACACCCTTGATGTAGGCTCCCGTGAATCGTGAGCTTAGTTTCGGGTCTTCAATCGTCACCTTTACGATATCGGTTTTCGGTTCAAGCGAGACACGCTCACGGAGTGGATCGTTCTTAAGTGGCATATTGAGAATCGCCGACAACTCCTTGGCTATCGAGCGGTGCGAAAGGCAGTCGTGCCCGCGATTCGGCGTCACTTTCACGTCCAGCACATTATCCTCCACACTCTCGATCTCGAAGGCGTGGAACGTCAGTGCATCCGCAAGCGCCTGCGCATCCGGCAATGGAGAATCAAAATACGTCTGCAGCCATTCTCGAGATATCTTCATACTTCTTTCTTCGTACTTCCTGCTTCAGAATTGATTAATGAACCGTAAATCCGCGGAGTGCATGAGGCGGACATCATCTATGCCCCATTTCAGCATCGCGAGACGGTCAAGCCCCATACCGAATGCAAATCCCTGATATTTAGCAGGATCGACTCCTGCATTTTTGAGCACGTTCGGATGAACCATACCCGCTCCCATCATTTCGATCCATCGGTCGCGAAGCTTCGCTGGCGCGTTTTCTCCTGTAAGACGCATCTCGACTTCGACTGAGGGCTCGGTAAAGGGGAAAAAACTTGGGCGAAAACGTGTCTCGACTGAACCACGCAACATAGCCCCAAGGAACTTCTCAAGCGTTCCCTTTAGGTGTGCAAGTGATATGTTTTCGTCCACCACCAGACCCTCAATCTGGAAAAATTCGGCCTCGTGCGTCATGTCGGTAGCCTCGTTGCGAAATGCCCGACCTGGCGCGATGATCCGGTATGGCGGTACATTCCCCTTCTTCATTTGCGCCTCCATGTAACGGACCTGATTTGTCGATGTGTGAGTACGAAGTACATAGCCCGGCTCGTCTTTGATAAAAAACGTGTCCTGCATATCGCGAGCGGGATGATCCTTCGGAACATTGAGTACGTCGAAGTTGTACCACTCGCT
This sequence comes from Candidatus Kaiserbacteria bacterium, assembly GCA_016186695.1. Lineage (GTDB taxonomy): Bacteria > Patescibacteriota > Minisyncoccia > Phycocordibacterales > UBA2100 > UBA10103. The sequence goes on from JACPLC010000007.1 coordinate 57,757, forward strand.
GTCGATCAACGGTCCCTCGGCGAACGTAAAGCCCATGTCGAAAAAAATCCGGTTCGCCTCGCGGATGAGGGATGAAATGGGGTGAATGTGCCCACGCGCTTCGTTCATTGCGGGAATTGTACCCCGTTAGAGGCAATCTGAGAAAAGACCATAGAGGTCTAGCAGATCTATAAAAACGAGATTTTCGTAGCCTCTAACGGGGTGCATCAGAAGCCTTCGATTTGGTAGAGAACGCTGCCATCCTTGATGATAAGGGCGCCGTTGACGACACGCGCATCGGCGCGCGCCTTCGGATACAGAACAACGACAACTGGGGTAGGGCGGATATCCATTTCCGAGAAAAAGACGCCGCCTTCTCTCGTCGCGTACACGATTCCCCCATCGAAAAGCGCAACGGAAACGGTTGTCTGACTCCCACGCTCAACGACAAATTCCCCTACACAGCTCGAGGGACGCTTGCAGAAGCTGTCGGGAGATTTTTTCTCAGGATGCACCCAGCTCACATACACGTCGCCCGCGCGGACGAATGCCTCGAGCTCACCTGATTCGGCGGTCGTTGTAGCGGCAATGCTGAATGCGCGGAGATATGAGTCATAACGCTGTGGCGGGACAGAGCGGATCGGAGGTGTCGAGGTGCTGCGCGCAAGGCGTATCGGTTCTATCTCTTCGGGAAGGAGAACGACACGCGCCTCGGTAACGATACGCGGCTCAACGACGACCGTCCGATGCCACGACGTCGAACTGGCACGCGTCACCTGAAGTTCATAGGCCGCGGGGGCGAGATCGTCCATGTAGAAATTTTTGTTGAGAATGCCGCTTCTCCCTACCGCGTCGCCGTCCAGCAAAACCATCGCATCCGAATACGGCACGGAAATAAAAATCCCTCCTGTCTCGACGATCCCATAGCCCGGCTTATACCGGTAGCCGCCGGCATAGAGAAGTGCCAATGGAACGGAAATGAAAAAAAGCAGCACAAAAAGCCAGACGTAGAGGCGACGCTTACGAGGCGAAAGCGGCTTCATCCCGTTAGAAGCAGGACGCGGAAACGAAATGCGTTCCGCGCTCAAACTTACTATCGCTGATAAATGCTGACGTCATAGATAATGTCTCGATGAGTCGTCCGCGGCTTCTAACGGGATTCATAGTGTTCGCATCATAGGGAAACCGCGGGCTTCGGTACCCGCAGGGTTGCTTTCCGTGATTTCGGCGTGACCCAAAAGCCGAGGTAGCGGCCAAACATGAGCCGCAGTTGCGCATCAAGCCCGGGGATCGAACTGAATACGACCATCGTGAGCGGTACCAGTACCCACTGTGCAACCAAGACGACACTCCTGAAACGCGTGTACTCGGGCGGCCGCTTTGGTACGAGATACATGGAAAACGCCGCAGAAGCTACGAGACCGAGCATCGCAACAGCGAGGAACGTGCGTGCCACAGAGGGCAGGCTGTACGAAAGTACAGTCGCATTGAATGCATCGCCTCCTATAAATAGCGGCAGCCATCCAACAGCAAGCAGTATCAGAGGGTGCGTCACGAGCGACCAAAAGCCCTCAATCTGAAATAGCGCGGCGCGAACTTTCTTCCTGAAAGGTATCCGCGGATTCTTGAGAAACGCAAAAAGAATGTAGGCGATGTTCTCTGCCCCGTAGGTCCAACGCCGGTGCTGGAGGTAAATATTGCGCACCGTTCCGAAAAATGTCGGCGCCACGTTGGCGTCCATTGATACAGGATACGCTATCGGGACGACTTCGTACTCTCCGTCGTATCGTGCAAAAAGATTCCAGAAGATACGGGAATCCTCCGAGACAATATTTTTCTGCCAGTACCCCGCCTCGTAGAGGGCTGAAAACGGCACCGAGTGCGATGAGAAGGTCGCGAGCTTTTCAGGCCGCTCCTGCTGGATCATCTGCCAGAACGAACTCGAGTACGCCATCACGCGCGCGAGCATCGGCGCCTCCCAGATATTGTTGTTATAGAGAGGGACCGGCTGGTAAGAACTTCGCAGAGGGCGCTCGGCAGTGAGAAAATTCCACGTCAGGCAGGAAAAGTACTGCGGATAGACAACCGTATCGACGTCGAACGCCGAGACAAGGACGTGCTCATACGGAATCCCCCTCGGATCAAGCACGCGCACGCGGGTCTCCTCAGCGGCAAAAGAAATATTTGAGCCCTTTCCCGGCATCTCGCCTGGCGTCTCGGCAGGATGCCGCGTCGTGATACAGGCCAAGAAACGCGCCCCGAATTCGCGCTCGATACGCGCCGCGACTTCAAGCGCGCTCCTTCCGGCACGCTCTTCGGCTGCAAGCACAATTACCATCGCCTTCGGATCGGAGCGTGATTCGAGAAGCCCCCGAACGCTTTGAGAGAGAACATCATACCCCTCCTGATAAAACGGAAAGATGACCATCTGCACGATGTGACCGTACTTTAGCGTCTCCAATCGCTCATTCCAGTCGATCACGAGGTTATGCCGCACCCGCTTAAAATTGTGCCGCAGGTGGATGGAGAGATAAAACGTTTTGAAGAGCCAGTAAATGGAAAAAATGATGGTGAGATAGGCGGCAAAAACCGGCTTCACGAACGAAAGGACAACAAAGATTCCGAGTGTCGCGAGCGAAAGTGCTCCCGGCAGTATCTCGAAGAGCCGGTAGATGACTCTGTCGCGGCCCGAAAGCTCGCCCGCTCTTCCGACATGCAAGTACCAATATGTGTTTTCGGCCATGGAGCCACCGGTCGGATTCGAACCGACGACCCTCCGTTTACAAAACGGGAGCTCTAACCAACTGAGCTACGGTGGCACTACTACGCTCCGATGTTACATCGGAGCTTCGAAGTGCAAGCTGCGTCCGAACATGCTACTACTTGCCCTTCCGAAGCTCAAATGCAATTTGAGCGTAGGAGGGAGCTACGGTGGCTTCCCGCTATTCTGCCTGTTTTACTCAAACGTATCAACCTCGCCTTTATTGTCATTCTTGTGGTCGATAACCTTTTTCAGGAATTCGGAACGGGGCGCGCGGCGCACGAAATTGCGCTTATGCGAGACAAGCTCCGCGAGCTTGTGCGCCTGCAGAGAAAGAAAACGCAGAAGCGAGGCAAGCGAGAGCGCAATTTCGTGAATGAGGATTCGCAAGAGGTGCAGCATCTCGGGCGGAATTTTCTCAGCATCTGCTTTTAGCGCGACCATGACACCCTGAAGGAAAAACGCCCACTCATCGAGTTTTTGGCGAAGCGCGGGAAAAGAAACACGGCTGCTCCGTGACTCCCACTCTTTGAGTCCGAAAAAACCTACGAGGCCAGCGAGTGAAATGAAAAAAACCGTGTACGCGATTATCATAGATTTAGCGGACGGAGAGCCGTTCGAACCGGACTAGTTCGACTTTCTCACCGAATTTTTGAATGGCGGAGTCCAGAAGTCCGCGAATTGTAATCGTCGGATCCTTCACAAACGGCTGCTCGAGGAGAACTCGCTCCTTAAGGTAACTGTCGACCTTGCCCTCGATCGCCTTCGCGCGCACCGCCTCGGGAACCTTCGCCGCCTCATCAGCAAAGACGGCGCGCGCTGCTTTGAGATCCTGTTCGGTTACGTCATCGCGCGAGCGAAAGATCGGATTCATCGCGGCAACGTGCATGGCAATATCATAGGCGAGCTTCTGAAACTCCTGATTCTTCGAGACAAAATCTGTCTCGCACCCCAAGACAACGGCGCCGACAACCGCACCGCCCGCATGCGTGTAGGCAGCAGCGACACCCGCAGCGAGTGTCCGATCTGCTTTCTTGGAAGCGATCGTCGCGCTTATTTTGCGCAGAATTACTTTTGCTTTTTCAACGTCTCCGCCGGCTTCCTCAAGAGCTTTCTTGCATTGCATGACCGAAACGCCTGTCTCGTCCCGTAACTTCTTGATTTCTTCAGTAGTCGCCATGTATTTATTTCTTCTGCCTGCCCCGTAGCCAAACCGAGTGAAACGAGGTTTGTGGTATCGGGGTTGTCGCCATAGGTATGTATCAACAAATACAACGTACCAAGTGTATCACCTGATACGATGCCTCTATTTGTTTGGTGTTTGGGTTTTGCTGCCTGAAACTTTCTTCCCCTCCATAAATGCCTCCGCAATTTTATCGCACACCAGACGGACACTTTTCACCGAGGTATCGTTCGCAGGGATCGGATACTTCACGAGCGAAAAGTCGCAATCCGAACTTGAGAGTGCGATAACGGGAATGCCGAGCTGACGCGCCTCGCGTACCGCTGTTGCCTCATGGCGCGAATCGATGGCGAGAAGCGCCGCTGGAAGTTCCGTCATGGTCTGCAGGCCGCCGAAACGCGCGAGAAGTTCATCGATTTCCCGATCGATAAGAAGGCGCTCGCGCTTCGTGTACTTTTCCAAAGCGCCGCTTTCGCGCTCATCAGTGAGCTTCTGCAGGCGATCGATGCGCTTCCGCACATTCTTGAAATTCGTCAGTGTCCCGCCGATCCAACGGCCGGCGACATACGGCACGCCCGCGCGCAAGGCTGCTGCTTTCACGATCTCCGCAACCTCGTGCTTGCCGCCGACAAAAAGAATGTGCCGACCCGCGAGGCCTTCCACAAATGTGGACGCCGCGTCGAGACGACCGGAGGTTTCTTCGAGATCGAAGATATCGGTGCGATCTTTGGTCGCGTAGATGAACGGCGAGGCAGTCGGATGGCGACGTGCGCGTGGAAGTGCATAGTGCGCCCCCGCGTCAAAAAGTGCCTGAACATTGGTCATATGTCGCCCTCCTTCGCCAAAGGCTTCGGATGGGCAAGCACGATACTACCAAAATCATGCATCCGTCGCAACGCCTGTCACACTTCCAAGTGTGTCAGGTAACGCTTCCCTCTTCGGCAGCCCGAAGTGCTTCGAGTATCTCGCCGATGCCGCCCGCCATAAGTTTTGGGAGATTTGACCACGACTCTTTGATACGGTGATCGGTAAGGCGATCCTGTGGAAAGTTGTAGGTGCGTATCTTCTCGGAGCGATCACCTGTACCCACCTGCGACTTCCGCTCGGCGGCACGTTTGCGGTCTTCTTCCTCATCTTTCTGCAACTGGAGCTTCGATGCAAGGAGTTTCATCGCTTTTTCGCGGTTTTGCACCTGCGAGCGCTCCGATGTGCATCGCACATCAATACCCGTCGGCTTGTGAATGATACGGACTGCCGTCTCGACTTTATTCACATTCTGCCCGCCGGCTCCTCCGGAGCGCGATGTTTCGATTTCGAGGTCAGCTGGATTGATCTCGATTTTCGTTCGCTTGTAGATGGGAAGGATCGCAACTGAAGCCGTCGAGGTGTGAATGCGTCCGGATTTCTCCGTCGCGGGAATGCGCTGCACGCGGTGCACGCCGGTTTCGAACCGAAACGCTTTGTAGCACCCTTCGCCCTTGATCTCGAACTGCGCTTCCTTGTAGCCACCGAGTTCCGAGCGACTTTCGCTCAACGTGCGCCTCTGCCAGCCGCGCGACTCGGCATACTTGAGGTACATCCGCGCGAGCTCCTCGGCAAAGAGTGAGGCTTCTTCACCGCCGACACCGGCACGAATCTCGAGAACGACCTCATTCGGCCATTCGCGCCCTTCCTCGCTGCCGACGATCGCCGAGATCTGATCGATAAGCGCCTCCTTCTGCATCTCTATCTCCGAGAGTTCCTTTTCCGCAAGCTCCTTCATCGAAGGGTCAACTTCGACCAGTTCTCCTGCGTCGCGCTCTGCCTGCGTGAGACGCTTCCACTCCGTAATCAAGTACGACACACGCGGATCGTCTGCGTAGTCGAGTGGATTTAGCTTAACCTCTTCTGACATAAGCAAGATACAAGATACAAGAAACAATAACCAAACGGCCTGTTCCTTTGGTCATTGTATCTTGGTTATTGGTTATTTCTTTACTCTTTTGGGCTTCGCGGCAGCGGCGCGTTTTCTGAACCTCTCGACGCGTCCGGCAGTGTCTACAATGGTCGCCTTGCCGGTATAAAACGGATGCGATGCACTTGAGATCTCGACGGTATAGAGGGGGTATTGTTTACCATTCATCTTGTCGCTCTTTAGCGTCGTTACGGTCGAGGCGATCAAAAAACGCTTGCCCGACGAGGAATCTTCAAAAATCACCGGACGGTATTCCTTTGGGTGAATATCTTTTTTCATGCTTGCCCGTCCGAAGCCTTTGGCGAAGGAGGGCGGCGACACTATATCATGTTGCCATATCTAACTCCAGCGAGGAGGTGTCGCGCTGTGAGGGTCTTCGCGCAGCGCGACGGCGCGAGCGGGAGCGCCGTGTGAGCACGCACGGACGCGACCCGAACAATGCGACATCTCCGAGCATCCCTCAAAACTCACTCCACACGGGCAATATGTTCACCGTTGTGGATTGCGTGAGGGTGTTGTCGTCTTCGTCGGTACAGGAGAGGGTGTAGGTGGTTTGTTCATTGATGGGAGAAGAGGCTTGCCCTTGGGGCTCCGGAGAGATGGTGCCGGAGAAGGAGTCGCCGTTGTCGCCTTGCACGGTGCAGCTTGTGACGTTGGAGGCAGACCAGTGGAGCTTCGTGGTTTCTCCGGTTCGGACGAGTGAGGGGATGGCTCGGATGGTGAGGTTGGGGGTGGCACCGCTCTCTCCTCCACCTGTGCCTTCGTCACCGCCTCCGAGGTCCTCGCCTGTATCTGTTGCTTCGCTTCCTTCGTCAGTGCAGGAGAAGGTGAGGGTGGACCAGCTGGAGGTGAGGCCGTTCTCGTCGATCGCCATGACCTTCACCGTCTTTGAGCCTTCGGTTGCGTATGTGCGGGAGACGGTTTGGCTTGTGCCTGAAGGGACGTAGCCGCTGGAGGGGGCGAACTGGTCCACCGTGCCGTTTGCGTCCCAGTCGATGGCGTACTTGATGGTGTCGCCATCGGGGTCTGTGGCAGTCATCGTGAGGGAGTATGGGGAGCCGACGGTGCAGGCACCACCCACCGTGTTGAGACTCGGATTTCCAGGCGGATCGCCGTCGGCGTCGGTGATGGTGATCGGATACGGGATATCAACCTGCCCCACCGAGAGCGTGTACGGTTCGATGAAATAATCATTGAACTGATAGAGAAGCTCCGGCGTGATCGGGCCACTTATCGAATAGTATGGATCCTCATACGGCTTCTCGCCCGCGCCGAAGGGATAATTCGTCCCAAAACAGGAAGGGCCGCCGAAACTCGACATATCCACCCTGCCGTAGAATTTACCGATGGTCGGTTCGAATGAGAACATGGGATTTACCTGCCCTGCCTGTGAAGCCGTACACGAGACATTGCCGCTTGCATCGGGAGAAACACAGGTAAGACCTGACGTTCCGGTAGGTGTCTTTTCCGGAGGATCCGCCATGAGCGCGACGTAGAGATCATACGGGTATGGGCCCCATTCTGTCGTGTTTTTCGTTCCGACAAGATCCTTTTCCTCGCAGGAAATAGGCGGCGCGCCGGCGTTCGCACTCCAATCGCCATACGGCGTATCCCATGCGTAACCCGTTGTCGTCCAGTAGACGTCTTGCGAGTAGTGCGGCTCGAATTCAAGATGAAGCGGCGTCCCCTCAAGAACAGAGCCGCTTGGGGGAACAATTTCCCCTGTCTGCGTGTTTACGATGCGCGCCCGGTAGGTAACTGCAACATAGGGATTTACTATTTTGACCCGCTCTCTCTGCCCGTACTGTGTTGAGCGAGTCAGGTACAGGCCAAGTTCGGTTGGGATGGTCGTGCTCCACATACCGCTATTCCCAAGCACGGGAACTGGATCGAGTGTAAGTGCGAGGGATTCACGATCCGGAAGTGCCTCGATCGTTAAAAGCACAACAGCAAAAAAAGCGAGTGCGAACAGAACCGTAACTGTTCCACGATGCAGCATACGCTTTGGATACCCCGCAACGCTCCCCATTAAACAAATGGTACCTTAAAAACCCCATAATTTAGGAAAGAACCCGGACGAGTGGGGATTACCCAGTCACACAAATTATCCTGAAGGGACTTAGCGACCTTCGAGAATGTCGATGTCTTTCTGGTACTGGTCGGCAAAGTCCATCACGTCGTCGCCGTAAAATGCATAGGAGGCCTTCTTTGCGTTCGTCCAGCCAGCAAAGTAGCGCAGCGCGGCGAGGCGCTCGGCTTCGCGAGTACCTGCGTCGGCACCGTTATCGGACATAAGAATAGAGGAGGCGAAAATCGCGGTGCGCGGTGTCCACGGATTCGGCGGGCTCTCTCCGGTCGCACGAGCGATGCGATCTTTATATTGTTTCCAGGTCGAAGGAATAAACTGCGCGGGGCCCATCGCGCCCCCCCACCCATAGCTCGGCTTTTTTGAGACGGGCATCGAGTCGGGATCGAGCCCGAGCTCGGCGGTTATCTGCGCGAAGACCGGCTGGTCGCGGGTCGGATGCATGTCTCTCTTCCAGTTTCCTGTGCCGATGTTCTCGCCGAGATTGGTCTCCTCGCGAAGAATGGCAAGAATGAGCGCGGGGCGCACGCCGGTTTTCGCAGAAGCCTCCTTTGCGTATTGGTACGCGCTTCCGAACGAGATCGCATTGGTGTCGCGGAGTTCGAAAAGTGCAGACCGGATGACCGCTGCCTGATGCTCCCGATCGGCTATCAATTCCTGATAGACCTTCTCCTGCCCCTTCGTCACCGCGAGGATCTGTTGCTTTTCTTTCTCACGTTTCTCGATCGCCTGCTTTTCGAGAACCTGAATGCGCCGGAGCTGTTCCTCTTCGCCCTGCTTCTCTTCGAGAGCCTCCTTGCGAGCCGAGAGATCAGAGCGCAGAGTCGCCATCTCATCAAACGAGCGGTTCAGATCTCTCTGGAGCGTCTCGAAGTTGTCGATGTCCTGAAAGAGCTCCGAGAGTGTGCCGGCGAGCATCAATTCCGTGAGCGAGGTGTCATCTATTTCGCGCGTGCGACGGATGAGCTGTGCGAGTGACTGTTCGCTGCGCGAGACCTTTTTATCCACTTCGCCTATTGCCGTTTTCTTTACCGTGATGTCGTCACCCAATTTCGAGATGGTGAGATCGCGGTGCTTGATCTGTTGCTTGGCCACGGAGATCTGACTGTCGAGGATCGCTATATCGCGCTCGAGCGACGTGCGCTCTTTCTGCTTTTCAGAAAGCACGCCACGCTTTTCTGTGATGTCCCGCTCGATCTCGAAGAGCTGTTGCTCCAAGCGCGCACGCCGCTCCTGGAGCGTCTCCGCTCGTAAGGGAACAGCAAAAAAACTTACAGAGCCGGCAACGGCAAGTAACAGAAAGAGTGCTCCGAGAGCAATTCGGATACGCATCGCAAAAGTATACCCCGTGAGATAACCAGCTCCGTATTTATTTGGATTCGTAGCGTGAATATCTCACGGGGTATAGCAGAGCTATTTGGTTTCCTTTTTTTGCTCCTCTTTCTTTACTTCGGGTTTCTTCGCTTCCTCAACATCTTCGACCGCACCCTCGGCAACTTTCTCTTCACCAATGATCACGGTTTCAGGTGTAGGCGCGACTTCGACAGGCTCCTCCTTGAACTCCTTCACGGAAGCAACGATCTCATCCGCAGATACAACGAGTGCAGCGCTCGGCGGCAAATCGATATCCCGCACAACGATATGGTCTCCTACATTCTCAAGTTTTGAAAGATCGACGGAGAGAGAGTGCGGAAGCTCTTGCGGCGTGACCTCAATTTCGACTTCGTGCAGTGCCTTTACGATGATGTGGCCGAGTTTTTCCGCCGGCGCTGTCCCCGTAAATTCGAGCGGAACTTTGATCTTCACTTTCTTCCCCTTTTCAAGTACATAAAAATCAACGTGCAGAAGTTTGCCTGTCACAGGATGGAACTGTGCATCGTGAATGAGCGTATCTTTGTCTTCGCCCACGCCCTTCAGCGTAACGATCATTGTCTCGCCCGCTTCTTTCCAAACATGCTCAAGTTTCCTCGCATCGATCGCGATCGGGGTCGTCTGCTCTTTCGGTCCGTAGAACACGGCAGGTACAGCACCGGCGTTCCGCACCGTGTCTGCGGACTCTTTTGCGTCGCGTGGCTTCACTTCAAGCGCTAACATGACTAGGCAGTATACGCATTTTACCCTGCCTCGCAACAAAAAGCGGCCCCTAACAAATCGTCGAGGCCGCTTCTAAAACCATCCCCGTGACGCCGCCATAAGCGCCGCTGAATAGAAGGCGGCAAGAAGTCCGTTGAACCAGATACAGTCAACGGAAAAGAAACCGTCTTCTTTTCGCCCGTCGAATCTGGTCGCGATTGCCGCGAGAATTGCCGTACCGCTATGCAATAGCCAGCCGACAGCGAAGCCAAAGTAGGGCCCGTTGGGGTACTCGGGACGTGTGTCGGTCCAATACCATAGTGTAGCTCCTGCGAGAACCGAAACACTGATCCTGAACCAATCCGCGTGTTCACGGGACCTGAAGCGAATCCCGCGCCTTTTGCTATATGGGCTCATCGGGATTTCCTCCTGCAAACTTCAGTTGTTATAGCTGGTATACTTCCGGCATGCAACAGGATGTACTTGCGATCGGCGACACTACGATCGACGCCTTTATCCGCATCAAGGACGCGAGTGTGCACTGCGATATCAATCACGAGAATTGCATGTTGAGCATGCGTTTTGCCGACAAAATTCCGTACGAATTCGTAGAGGAAGTGCCAGCTGTCGGCAATGCTGCAAACGCGGCTGTCGCATGCGCGCGGGTAGGACTAAAAGCTTCCGTTCGCGTACATGTCGGGAAAGATGAGAATGGCACAAAGTGCATTGACGCTTTCAAAAGTGAGAGAGTGGATACCTCGCTCATTGTGAGCGAACAAAACAACAAGACCAACTACCACTACGTACTCTGGTATGAGGATGAGCGTACGATTCTCATCAAGCATGAACATTACAACTATTCATTTCCCAGACTTGAGGAGGCTCCGAAGTGGATCTATCTCTCCTCTGTCGCCGAAGGAACACTCCCGTATCATCAGGAGATCGCCGCATACCTTAATGCGAATCCGAGTGTTATGCTCGCCTTCCAACCGGGGACATTCCAGATGAAGCTCGGCGTGGAGGCCCTCAAGGCCCTCTATACACGCACTGAAATTCTTTTCTGCAACAAAGAAGAATCGCAGCGTATTTTGCAAACCAAAGAGGAAGATATAAAAACGCTCATGCAAAGCATCCGCGCCCTCGGTCCGAAGATCTCGGTGATCACCGACGGACGAAAAGGCGCCTACCTACAAAGCGCCGAAGGCTCATGGTACGCGCCGATGTATCCGGATCCGGCGCCTCCCAAAGAGCGCACCGGCGCGGGCGATGCGACATCATCGACGACGGTCGCCTATGTCATCAAAGGTCTTCCGCCGCAGGAAGCGCTCCTTCGAGGCCTCATCAATTCTGCCAACGTCGTGCAGGAGATCGGCGCACAGAAAGGCCTCCTCACCGCCGCGCAAATAGATGAGTGGTACGCAAAGCGCCCTGCCGATTTCAAAGCAACTCCGATTTGACGCCTTGGATCTTGTCATGCCATTTGTGCCATGGCACTGATAATATGTCAGAGTTTGAAATGCTTTCGGAGCTCCCTATCGTACTCTATTGACTCCGCCACAACGAGTTGAAGCTCATCTGGAGATAGGTTAAAAAATTCTCTCAAAATAGCGATCTGCTCGGTGCAGTCAAACGGATGAATCCATACACTCTTTTGGAGCATTGCCGCTCCTATCTTCTTGATAAACGTTCGGAACGCATTCCGTTTGTGTTTCTCGCCAGCGGCTATGTCAAAGAGAATCAGTCGCCATTTGTGATCCCACGCCTTTGGCCTCTCCACCGGCACAGCGAGTAAACGGCGCGCACGCGCGTCTAACGCCTTCTTGCGTCCGAGAGAAGTGAGGTCAACGCGCATACGATTTTTTGCAATTGGACGCACCGTGATGTACTTCCTTCCCTTCACATATGAGCTGTATTGACTAAGTTTTCTCTTACGAGCTTTGTCTTCTGCCTTGAGCACAAATCCGAGTCCCGCAAGAGCCGCAAGAAGCACTGGGGAAGTCGAGAGAGCGACTGTTATACCGCCCGCTACAAGTAGGGCCTCAAGAATCCCCCGTGGCGTATCATCGAAGAGACTTCCATGGTTATGTCTGATTTCAGAGGCCATGGCATTAATGATACGACATAAGAGTGATTCCCAAATTTACACGCGGGGATAACCGCCGAAATGCACGATCACCTAAAAGAAAACCGCCCGGCGCGAAGCACGGGCGATTCAAGTCGAAAGATCGAACGGGTCCGAAGGATTTCTATTTGCACACGGCCGTCGAGCCGCGTGGCCCATAGAATTTGGCTCCTTGGCCATCCTCATAGACGCGTGTCATCTCGGCCTCCATTTTTTTCTCATCCTGATACGTCCCCCACTTCGGAGGACGAATGTATCTCTGGATGACGGCGAGACACGGGTACTTGTTGTAATCCTGCCGACGCTCCTTGAGGATGCGCGCGACCTCGAGTTTGGCGCGTGCCGCGTTGCCGGGGTCACCGTACATCGGCAACCCTTCAAGCCATGCGGCAGCTTCGGGGTAGCGGGGCGCTTTTTTGCCTTCTTCCGATGGCGCCGCGAGTGTGGTTTTTTGCTTGAAGATCTCGCATACGGTGAGCCCGGTCTGCTCCGACAGGTTCAGGACCGCGTGGGCCATGAACGTGTGTTGGAGAGCGGTCTTCCCGTCGTCATAGGCGAGAACCTCAAGACAATAGCGCTCGCTCTCGGCGAGCGCGATTTCCGGTGACTGTTCCGCAACCTTCGGCTTCGGCAGAAGGTAACGATACTCCCACCACAGCAAGAGAAGCAGGACGATTGCGACAGACGCGAGAACGGTAGAGATGATGCGCGACATGGGAACCTCCTTTCGCGCGTGAATTGTGAACTTTTACTCGGCTAGCATTATACAATAGGAATGCCTGTTGTCTAGCTCGCTATTTTGCTTTATTTGAGCGCTCTTTTGCCTTCTTCACCCTTCGACTCACTGCGCTCGCTCAGGGTCACGCACGGCGTGCCGCCGCAGCTTTGACAGCCGTGACGACATCTTTCGCCCCCATGCCGTAGTGCTCTATAAGCTCTTGCGCTGTCCCCGATTGACCGAATTTGTCGTGCATACCGACAAATTCCATAGGCGTTGGTGCTTCGCGTGCGAGCAATTCTGCTATCGCGCCTCCCAATCCCCCGTGGATTTGATGCTCCTCAACGGTGACGACCGCGCCTGTCTCGCGTGCGAGCGAGACGATTTTCTCTTCATCGAGCGGTTTTATAGTGTGGACATTTGCGACGACGACCGGAATATTTTCTTTCTCGAGCTCGCGCGCGGCAAGAAGCGCGTTGTATACGAGCGAACCGGTCGCAAATATCGCTACTCTGTTCTCTGTTCTCTGTTCTCTGTTCTCTGGTGTTCGCCAGAACACCTGTGCCTTCCCTATTTCAAATGGCGTTTCCGGTGTCGTCATGATAGGAGCTTTTTCTCTCCCCCAGCGCATGTACACGGGCGTGCCGAGCTTTGCAGCAGCGATCGTCGCTTTTCTTCACTCTTCGGCATCACATGCCGATATCACCGTGAAGCGCGGAAGTGCGCGCATCATCGCAATGTCTTCGAGGGCCTGATGCGTCGCGCCATCGGGTCCTACCGAAACACCCGCGTGCATACCGCACACGATGACAGGCACATTGTTCAGTGCAATCGTCGTTCGTATTTGCTCCCAATTCCTACCCGGATTGAATGCAGCATACGAGGTGGCGAAAGGGATCTTGCCGTAGTTGGCCATTCCTGCGGCAACCGTCACCATGTTTTGCTCGGCGACACCCACCTGCACGAAGCGCTCGGGAAATGCTTTTTGGAAATGATGCGCTTGAGTTGACTCTGCAAGGTCGGCCGTCAGTACAACGACACGCGGATCTGCCTTTCCTGCTTCCACGACACCCTTGCCAAAACCCTCACGCGTTGAAGCGACATTCGGTTTGTCGAAGATATTTGATGCCAAGTGAGCTTCCAGATTAAGCATAGCGTTGGATAGGAAGTAAGAAGCACGAAGCACGAAGTATGGTTAAATCATAATTCATACTTCCTACTTCATACTTCGAGTCTCTTCGAGTTCCTTAAGAAACATTTCTTTTTGTTTGTCCGCCGGAATCTTGTCGGTCGGGCCCTTGCCGGGCGGGTTGCCGTGCCAGCGGTAATCGTTTTCGATCGAGGGCACGCCCTTGCCCGGCGTCGTATGCGCGAGGATCAAGGTCGGTTTTTCTTTGATGGACTTCGCTTCATCGCACGCAGCAACGAACTGCCCGATGTTGTGGCCGTCGATCGGGATAACGTGCCAGCCGAACGCGCGGTACTTTTCATCAAGAGGCTCAAGCGGCATCACATCTTCCGTATTGCCGTCTATCTGAATGTTGTTGCGATCCATCACCGCGGTGAGATTCGTGAGCCGGTACTTTCCTGCGAACATTGCCCCCTCCCATGTGTTTCCCTCCTCCTGCTCGCCATCCGACATCAGGCAGAAGATGCGAAATGCTTTCCCATCCCCGCCCGAACGACCGGAGTCGTCCGGTCGGGCAGGCATGCGCGCGGCAAGCGCGTAACCCGAAGCCTGTGAAAGGCCGCTGCCGAGAGGACCCGATGTTGTCTCAACGCCGGGGAGCATGTCGCGCTCGGGATGTCCCTGCAGACGCGAGCCGAATTTGCGCAAGGTCATGCACTCCTCTACGGGAAAATATCCTGCGTGGGCCATTGCGGCATAGCGCACCGGACAAATGTGACCATTGGAGAGAAAAAGCCGATCGCGTTCCTCCCAATCAGGATTTTTCGGATCGTGCTTCAGGATATGAAAATAGAGCGCGGTAAAAATATCAGCCATGCCCAAGGGGCCGGCCGTGTGCCCCGATTTAGCTTCCGTAAGCATTTCAATGACCGTTCGACGAATGAGGTATGCTTTCTCTTCGATTTTCTCTATTTCTTCATCGGTTATGGACATACTCAAGCAGCAATATTGATGAGGTTAAGACCTGTCTCGTCGTCAGAAAGACGAATCAAAGGTTGCGTCACTTCCCAGAGGCAGACCTCGAGCGTGAGAGCGACGGTAGCCGCACGGAGGTGCCCGCCAATGCACTCAAGAGATTCGTCACATCGCGAAAGGACCGCGTGGGCATGCACGACGGGCTCTTCGCCTTCCATCTCGGAGATATTGCCATCCATGCTCGCCACTTCGAACGGACCTTCTTCGGAGCGAAACACGTATTCGCGGCTCGGCAGATCGTAGTAGCCGATCTCAACACTCTCAACGGCACCGATCGCCTGAAATTGTCCCCAGTGCACACCGTTTTGCTCGCAGAATCGCGACAACGTCGGGATGAAATCCTCGCCGCGTGCGAACACAAGAAAAAAACCGTTGTGTATTTGCACCGCCTGCATCTGGACAGTATACCGTATGTGGTGGGCGCGAAGGTTGTGCTGTTGAGGAATCTTCGCAGCGCGAGGAGCGCGAGGATTGAGGTTTTTTCAGCAGAAAAAACCGGGTTCCGAGGCAGTACAACCTTCGCGCCCTCACTTCACCAACAGCTTGTACGCCCTACGGACAATCCGCTCCGGCACAGGGTGCGCATATTGGCCTCCTTTTGTATAGACAGAACCGAGGCGGCGGAGCAGTACGTAGTGCGCAACACCGCTGCGCACTTTCTTGTCACCCTTGACTGCCCTGAGGATCCGCGCCACTGGATATTTTTTGAGGCCGGAAGCCGTGATGCCAAAGCGCCGAAGGTACGCCGCGACCGTCGCAGACTCACGGGGAGAAAGAATTCCCAAGAGCTCGGAAATTTTTGACTCGACGAGTATACCGTATGCAACCGCGAATCCGTGCGGAAGCGTGTAGCCAGAGAGAAATTCGACCGCGTGGCCTATCGTGTGACCAAAATTGAGGATCTTGCGCTCGTTTTTTTCCTCCTCGTCTTTCATGACGACCCGCGCCTTTATGCGCACGGAGCGGTAGACTATTTCCTGCAATACGCGGGGATTTCCCAGCGGATGTGCGGGGTCGAGCTTCTCGACGAGTGAAAGCGAGCGCTCCTCACTCGTCATGAATTTCTTTACCGCCTCGATGAGACCGTTCACTACCTGCTGTTTAGATAAACTTGAGATGAACGCGAGGTCTGCAACAACGGCGCGCGGCTGATAGAAAGCGCCAATCATATTTTTACCGTATTTCGTGTCGATGCCGACTTTCCCTCCGACCGAACTGTCCACCATCGCAAGAAGTGTTGTCGGGACCTGAATGTACGGAACCCCGCGCAGGTACGTGGCTGCGACATATCCGGCGACATCTCCGACAACGCCTCCTCCGAGGGCAACCACGAGCGTGTCGCGGTCGAATTTTTTCCTCAGAAGCTTCTCTTGCACGCGGGCAACCGTGTTCTGGTTCTTGCTTTTCTCTCCGGATTGAAAATGTATCACCTCGACTGACCAGCCTTCCTTTTTGAGAAACCTTCCCAATCGGTCTGCAAAAAGTCTTCGCGTCGTCGTATCGGCGATAATCGCAATACGCCGCTTTCCCTGCCGACGCAAGGCTTTCACCAGCTCCTTCTCAAGATGCATGCCGACGACAATCGGGTACGAGGAATTCTTGACCCGCACCGAAAGCCGCCTCGGAGAAATCCTAGCCATACCCGGTTAGTAGAATGTGCCTTTGCGGCAGGCCTGCATGCATGGCTGCCGCGGCGTGAGCGACCAAGTCTCGCCTTGTGCACTTTGGATGCGTTCGTTGTTTGTTTTCATAGTTTTCGTAAGCCTAAGGCACATTTCACTACCGGGCATAGCTCTTCGCCATCTCGCGGACTAATTTTTCTGTCGACTCCCAACCCATGCACGGATCCGTGACCGAAAGCCCATCACGATCTATTGTTTTCGGCGTACAGCCCTCCACTTTCTGACTCCCCTCCTTGAGAAAACTCTCCACCATAAAACCTTTCACCAGTTTCCGGATATCAGGATTGACCTTCATCAAGGCGAGCACTTCTTTGACGACCATCGCCTGCTGGCTGGGGCTTTTTACTCCTTTCAATTTGCTGTTGTCGTGGCTCGCATCAATGATGACGGCAGGGTTCTGGATTCGGTGCTTCGCAAAAAGTTTTGCGGCCTCCTCAATATGCTCCACGCCATAGTTGGGCCCAAGGAGACCGCCGCGAAGCACGAGATGCGCGTAGGGATTTCCCTTCGTCTCCACCTGATACCCGTTCCACACCGCGTGATGCCGATGCTGTGCCGCGACGATACCATTTACGGCAACTTCGACCGAGCCGGTCGTGCCGTTTTTCATGCCGACCGCGCAATACGAGCCGGAGGCGAAAATCCTGTGCTCCTGATCTTCCACACTTCTCGCGCCGATCGCCATCCACGAGAGAAGCTCGGCAAATCCTTTCGCGTTGTGTGTGAAGACCGCTTCATCGGCTATCGGCATCCCAAGCTCAACAATGTTCACCATCATCTCGCGACAGTAGGCGGCGCCTTTCGAAATATCCGGACGTGCGAACGGATCCGGCTGGTTCACCGGCCCAAGCCAGCCCCTGATCGTGCGCGGCTTCTGGATGTAGACGCGCATCACAATCTTTATTTTTTTGCTCACGGAATCGGAAAGTTTTTTCAAACGCTTCGCATATACAAGCGCCGCCTCCGAAGGCCACGCCGAACACGGGCCGACGATAAGGAGAAGTCGCTTGTCGCGACCGGCAATGATGTCATGCACCTCTTTGCGGTCTTTCGCAATGTGCGCTTCCGCCTTTTTCGAGAGTGGATGCGCCTCGATGATGCTCTCCATTGCGGGGAGCTTCTTCACGACGGTGAAGTTCAAATCCATGAGGGAACACTACGCAAAAAACCCCCGAAAATCAAGAAAGTTTGGCGTCCCGCTCGTGCACCTTCGCTTCGAGAAGTTCTCGATATTGACCGTTTTCTATCCGCGTACCGAGCCAGAGACGCTCCTGCTCGATACCCTGCGCGAGAAATAAGGTGAGGCCCGATATCGTGCGAGCACCGCGTCGCGCCGCGGAAGCGAGAAGTTTTGTCTCGAGCGGCGAGTAGACGAGATCGAACACACTCGAGCCTTTACGAATAAGTTCTTCGGGAAAAGGCGTCGCATCGGTATTCGGCTTCATGCCAATAGGTGTTGCGTTCACGATGACATCGAAAGGCGTCTCTCTAAATTGCTCCGGTTCAACGAACGTACCGCCGAACGTGTGAAGAAGCTCATCGGCTTGCGCCCGCTCGCGGTTCGCACAAAAGATATTTGCGCCCTCACGTTTGAGGAGATACGCGACCGTGCGTGCAGCGCCGCCCGCACCGACGAGAAGCACATTCGTGCCCTTCAGCACAACACCCGAGAGGGCCTCGGCAATTCCGACGATATCGGTGTTATAGCCATGCAGTTTCCCCTCGCGATTCACGACCGTGTTGACCGCCCCGATAGCACGCGCTTCTTCCTCGATCTCATCGAGAAGTGGCATGATGGTCTGCTTGTGCGGCATCGTGACCGCTGCGAGGTAGATCGGAAGCGCACGCATAGCCGCAACCAGTTTCTCGATCGAAGGATTCCCGAATGCAAGCATGACGGCGTCTACCTTCTCATTCGCGTAGATCGCGTTGTGCAAGAGCGGAGAAAGGCTGTGGCTGACAGGATCACCAAAGACCGCCGTGAGTTTCGTTGCGGGAGAAAATTCCATGATTATTTCTTGGGTTGTTCCTTAAGTATTGCAAGTGCCTCGATGTACCCTTGTTCCTTTTTCCCCGAAACAAGGCCGATGCACGCGGGAGCCGTGACCGATACGCGACGCCACTCTTCGCGCGCGTTCACGTCCGAGAGATGAACTTCGACACACGGGAGCGAGGTGTCGACGAGCGCATCGTGCAGTGCATAGCTGTAGTGCGTAAGGGCTCCAGGATTGATGATGATGCCGCTCGCATTCGGCGATTCCTGCTGGAGCCAGTCGATGAGTGCGCCTTCGTGATTTGATTGAAACGTTTTTACGTCCAAGCCCAACCTCTTTGCTTCCGACGAAACAAGCTTCTCGATGTCAGCGAGTGCCGTTGTTCCGTAGTGCGCAGAATCGCGCTTCCCCAAGAGATTGAGATTCGGACCGTGTATCAGAAGTATCGTCCCCATATCGGTACTAAGAATAGTACAGACTACTACAGGAGAACTTCTTCCGCGAGGCCTTTTAGCTTTTCGTAGGCGGCCTTCGGATCGCTCGCTTTCGCGATCGCGCTTCCTGCACAGAAGCGTCGCGCGCCTGCTTTCGCAAGTTCACCGATATTTTTTTCAGAAACACCGCCATCAACGCTCAAGAGGAGCTCGGGGTACCGTGCATGGAGCTCCCCGACGCGCGAAGGTGCGCTTTCGTCGTACGGGATTCCCTGCCTCCCGATTGTCGGAATTGTCATCATCTGCACGACATCGAGTGTAAGTAGATGGTGCTCGAGCACCTCGAGTGGTGTATCGAAGAGAACGCCGAGTCCCACCTCTGCGCCAGAGTGGCGCCACGCACGGAGTGCGCTATGGGCATGATCCTCGTCCTCGAACGCCTCAACGTGTCCGATGACGCGATGCGCCCCCGCTGAAGCGAAGCGGGTGCCGATATCGAGAGGCTCTTCCACCATGAGATGAATCTCCGCAGTTACTCCGGTGACGCCCGAGAGATCGAATCCTCCAAAGACGCCGTGCTCCGTATAGGGCCACGTGTGCAAAGGCGCGAAGAGCCCGTCTACGATGTCGATGTGTATCGCGGAGGAAAACGCGGAAATCGTACGCGCGTAGTTCGCGAGCTCCTCCGCACTCCGCGGAACGCACGTCGGGATGACCTCAATCAATCCGGCATTCATGCTTCCCCTTCGATCTTCATGAGCTTCTTCAGGCGTCGGAGGTGCCGATCCTCTCCGCTAAAAGGCGTCGAGAGAAAGGTCGATACGATATCACGTGCTTGTTCCGCGCTCAGAGAATCGCTTGAAAGTGCGACGACGTTGGCATCATTGTGTTCACGCGCGTGCTTCGCTTCCTCCACCGTGCGCGCCACGACTGCCCGGACATCTTTTACCTTGTTCCCGACAATAGCTGCTCCTGCCCCCGAGCGACATAGGAAGATACCCCGCGCATTTAAATCGGCACCGACCTTCTGCGCAGCGGGATACATAAAATCCGGATAATCGTCCGCAGGATCGAGCGAGAGCGCACCCATGTCCTCGACGTCGTAGCCCTGCGTCTCGAGGTGCGCCTTCAAAGCCTCCTTGAGATTGAATCCGCCATGGTCTGCCGCGAGCACGACTTTCATACTCCTACAGACGCTTCGCTACCTCAATGACATGTTCAACCAACGTGTGGGAATACCCCATTTCGTTGTCGTACCATGCAAGAACTTTCACCAAAGTGCCATCTACCACACGAGTCATCGCGAGGTCGGCAATAGCGCCATAGGGGGAGCAGACAATGTCAGAAGAAACAAGCGGCTCTTCCGAAACAGTAAAGACGCGTTTCCAGCGATCGCTCGCCGCAGCTTTTTTCAATGCTTCATTTACTTCCTCCGCACTCGTCTGCCGCTTCGCGACAAACGTCACATCAACTATTGAGCCCGCGATGACCGGAACGCGAAGTGAGATGCCATCAAATTTCCCTTTGAGTGAGGGGTATGCAAGCGCGGTAGCCTTTGCGGCACCGGTCGAGCTCGGCACAATGTTTTGTGCTGCGGCGCGACTCTCGCGAAGATCTTTTGCTCTTCCTCCGTCAACGAGGCTTTGGCTGGCGGTGTATGCATGCGTCGTCGAAAGAAGTGCCCGCTCGATCCCGACTGCCTCATCCAAAATCCCAATCAGGGGTGAGGCGGCGTTTGTCGTACATGAAGCATTCGAGGTGACATCGCACGTGCCGAATTTCCCTTCGTTGGCACCGATGAGAACTGTTTCCGCGCCTTCACCCTTCGCCGGCGCGGTAATCACAACTTTCTTCGCACCTGCTGCAATGTGCCCTTTCGCTTTTTCTGCATCGGTAAAAAGACCTGTCGACTCGACGACAATATCCACCTTCATCGCACCCCACGGGAGCGCCGCCGGATCTTTCTCCGCACACACTTTAATTTCTTTCCCATCCACGAGAAGCACACTATTCTTAGCTTCTACCGAAAACGGCGTTTTGCCGTATACGGTGTCGTATTTCAAAAGGTATGCGAGGTTTTCCGCCGGCGTGAGGTCGTTCACGGCAACAATCTCCAGCTCCGGGCGTCCGTGAGCCGCACGCATGAACCCTCTCCCGATCCTCCCGAACCCGTTGATGGCGATTCTGGTCATTGCGCGATTTTACCATCAATGTCGACACATTGCGCTTGTGCACAACAAAGACATGTCGGGAGATCGTATCTCCCGATATACTCAAAGGATGGAGCTATACCATGCGCTCAATCGAGGTGTGGAGAAACGCATTCTTTTTCTTGACGACTTAGACCGTTTGAGATTTGTCCATGACCTCTTCGAGTTCAATGACATTGCCCCAGCGCCAGAGTTTACGCGATATCGGGAGATCGTATCTCCCGATATTCATAAGGTGCGCGACCGAAAGCAAATTGTTGACGTACATGGCTGGTGCGTGATGGGAAATCACTATCACCTACTCCTCTCCGAACGGATAGATGGTGGGCTTTCTCTCTTCTTGAGAAAACTTAACGTGGGATACGCGATGTACTTCAACGAAAAATATCAACGGTCAGGGACTCTATTTCAGGGACGTACAAAGAAAATTCGGATAACGACAGACTCGCACTTTCTTCACATACTTCACTACATTCATCTGAATCCGCTCGACTTTCTCAAAGGATCGGAGAATTGGCGTTCATTGGAAATTAGAAATTCTGGTGCAGCTATGAAGCATCTTGATTCTTACCGGTGGAGTAGCTACCTTGATTACTGTGGCAAAAAGAATTTCCCGTCCGTCGTCACGAAGGAACTCTTCGGCGATGTTTTCCGCAATTACTCGAAGACAATCGCATCGTATCTCAAAGATATCGAACTCACCTCGCTCAAGCCGTTCCTGTTGGAGTAATGGCAGATGTCGGGAGATACGATCTCCCGACATCTAAAACTCACTCCACACGGGCAATATGTTCACGGTTGTGGATTGCGTGAGGGTGTTGTCGTCATCGTCCTCGCAGGAGAGGGTGTAGGTGGTCTGTTCATTGATGGGAGAAGAGGGTTGTCCTTGGGGCTCCGGAGAGATGGTGCCGGTGAAGGAGTCTCCGTTGTCGCCAGTCACGGTGCAGGCAGTGACGTTGCTTGCGCTCCAGTGGAGGTTCGTGGTTTCTCCGGTTCGGACGAGTGAGGGGATGGCTCGGATGGTGAGGTTGGGGGTAGCGCCTCCTCCTCCGCCGCCTCCGCCTTCGTCACCTCCTCCGAGGTCCTCGCCTCCCCCTTGCGCATTGCTTCCCGGATCACTGCAGGAGAAGGTGAGGGTGGACCAGCCTGAGGTGAGGCCGTTCTCGTCGAGAGCCATGACCTTCACCGTCTTTGAGCCTTCGGTTGCGTATGTGCGTGAGGCGGTCTCTGTGGTGCCGGAAGGGACGTATCCCGAGCTGGGAGCAAACTGGTCCACCGTGCCGTTTGCGTCCCAGTCGATGGCGTACTTGATGGTGTCACCGTCGGGGTCTGTCGCGGTCATCGTGAGGGAGTATGGGGAGCCGACGGTGCAGGAAGCGCTGCCGGAAGCTGCGAGGGTGGGGTTTGCAGGGGGGTC
>JACPLC010000008.1 GCA_016186695.1 Candidatus Kaiserbacteria bacterium
GACTTGGGAACTGTCTCGGGGATTTGCTCGGTGAAAATACATGGGCGGTGAAGATGCCGCCTTCCTGCAGCTAGACGAAAAGACCCCAGAAGCTTTACTGCAACTTGGTATTGGGATTACGGGCGTTCTGCGTAGCGTAAGCGGGAGACTTTGAAGCGCGTGTTTCGGCATGCGTGGAGTCGTCAATGCAACACCGCTCTTAATGACTGTAGTTTCTAACCTCGCGAGAGAAACTCGCGAGAGACAGTACCTGGTGGGCAGTTTCGGTGGGGCGCTGTCCTCCTAAAAAGTATCGGAGGAGCCTATTAAGGTTACCTAGACGCGAATGGAAACCGTGTCGATAGTGCATTGGCAAAAGGTAGCTTGACTGTGAGCCGTACGTGGCAAGCAGGCGCGAAAGCGGAGCAAAGTGAACCGACGGTCCGCATTAGATGCGACCGAAGATTAACGGATAAAAGTTACTCTGGGGATAACAGGCTGGTTTTGCCTAAGAGTCCAAATCGACGGCAAAGTTCGGCACCTCGATGTCGGCTCATCTTATCCCGGGGCTGGAGAAGGTCCCAAGGGTTTGGCTGTTCGCCAATTAAAAAGGTACGTGAGCTGGGTTCAAACCGTCGTGAGACAGGTTGGTCTTAATCTGCTGTAGGCGTTGATTCTTGAGGAGATTCGTTTCTAGTAAAGTATTGCTACTTCGGGGAGAGATCCCCGATGACAATGCGGCTTATAACGGTGGAGTCTACTTCGCTCCCGATCCAAGAAGAACATATGCACAGGTCCGTGTGTATGGGACTCGCTTGAGGACCGGAAAGTGATACGATAATACCGTGGGAAGTCGACTTGAAACCGATTCGGCATACATCGCAGGGTTTCTTGATGGTGATGGCAGTTTGATGTTGCAATTGAAATCGCGCGCTGACACAAAACGCGGCGTGCGGTTCATGGCAACGATCTGCCTCTATCAAGATACTCGGCATGAAAAGCCCCTCTACTGGATACGTGAACGATTTGGTATCGGATACATTTCTCGTCGAAATGACGGAATGACCGAACTTCGGATCAATGGATTTGAGCAGGTGAGAGATATTCTCACTGTGCTTAAGCCCTTCATCCGATTTAAGGCGAAGCAGGCACAGGCTCTAATAGACGCCTGTACACTACTTAGCCAGAAATTCATTCGTGAACTGTCCAAACGTGAATTGCAACAACTTGTAAGGCTCGTCTTCATAATACGAAGCGAGAATTATAGGAGTCGGAGCATTCTCACGAAAGAGGAATTGAATCGTGTTTTACGTTTGACCCCGTAACGACTGAGTATTCTAGATACTCGACTCATATGTAGAGGAATCATCTCTCGAAGATGACTGCTCGTATGGGTAAGATGCCGCCGCCCTCGTCCCACTCGGGAACGGGCGAAGATATAGTCTGTGCTCCGAGAAATCGGGGAAGAAGCGACGAGAGGACCGAAATGAACTGACCTCTGGTCTGGGGGCTGTACCGCCAGGTGCACCGCCCCGTAGCTATGTCGGGAACGGATAACCGCTGAAAGCATCTAAGCGGGAAACCAACTCCAAGATTAGGAATCGTTATAGGATCGTGGGAGATTACCACGTTGATAGGCGTTCGGTGGAAGGGGAGCAATCCCTTGAGCCAAGACGTACTAATAATCCGACAGAACTCTCGAAAGGAATTGTGAGAGTCGCGTTACGCTTTCCGGATTCTTTTTTGTGTCGCTCTTCGTTTTCAACGAGGAGCTCTTTGGAATTGAAAGTTTTGTTCTGGTGATTTGTCGCTGGGGTCACACCCGTTCTCATTCCGAACACGGCAGTTAAGCCCAGTTGAGGCGATGGTAGTCGAAAGGCGAGAGTAGCTAGGTGTTTGTCGACATGTCCTTTAGTTTTCCTTCGCTTACTGCGGCGTCCAACTCAGTGGCTGTGAACATCTCGTCACTGTTTTTCAGCTTGTAGATTCCATTCTCCGCATCTACAAGATGCATTCTGAACTGCCAGCCATGAGGATATTTACGAAACCCTTCCGCAACGACATAATCCCTTGTTGGCGAGAAACTTTTGGTATTCATGCTTGTCTCCCTTCGTTCCGTGCACAATCTACAACAAGACGATAGAATAGTCCACATGTCCTGGGCTTCTAGGAGACGATGGTTGTATGCAGGCGGCGTGTTTCTTTTTTTCGCTATCGTTGTCGGCGTCCCAATGGCCATCTGGATTTACGAACCACCTTCCTGTAGCGACGGAAAACAAAATCAGGAGGAAACAGCAGTAGACAAAGGCGGTCCGTGTCCGATTCTCGACGAGCGCGCATTGAGCCCAAGCTCTATCCTCTGGTCGCGCGCATTTCCCGTGCGCGGCGGCCTCTACAGCGCGGTTGCCTACATCGAGAATCCCAACGAGGGAGCTGGCGTGCAGAAGGTGAATTACCGTTTCGGACTCTACGACGAGCGCAACGTCTTGGTCGCCGAGCGGCGCGGAACGACATTCATCATCCCTGGTGGTATTACGCCGGTGTTTGAAGGAGCCATCGGCACGGGCAATCGCGCGGTCGCACGTACCTATTTCGAATTTACGTCGCGTTCGGTGTGGGAGCGGCTCGAGAATGTCGCGAGTGTTCTTTTAGTCAACAACAAAAATATCGCTGACGTGGATTCGACGCCGCGCCTCTCCGCGCGCGTGAAAAACACCTCTGTTGTGGCGGTACTTGATCCATCATTTGTCGCAGTCGTCTTCGATCCCGCGGGGAATGCATTTGTCGCTTCGGCGACGACACTCCCGCGGCTTGCCCCCAACGAAGAGAAGGAAATCGTCTTCACGTGGCCCGATCCGTTTCCCGCGACCGTCGGACGTATCGACATTCTCCCGCTCCTTCCGCCGCGTTTTCAATAGCATGATCTCGACCATCAAGAACGGGGCCACGGGGGGCGCTCGGATGTTCAGCCATGTAGACTGGTTTCTCTTTGCCGCGGCACTCGCGATATCGCTTCTTGGTCTCCTCACCATGCACTCGTTCCCCGGTGAGAATGCACTCTTCGAACGCCAGATTGTATGGATTGCACTCGCGCTCTGCGTCTTTTTTGCTGCAAGTCTTCCGGAGTACCGTTTTTTGCGGCGCACGCCGGTTGTCGTAGCTCTCTACAGCGGCGTCCTTTTTCTCTTGAGCCTTGTATTTTTCTTCGGGACGGTCGTGAAAGGAGCGCAGGAGCGTTTCGACCTCGGATTATTCTTTGCACAGCCATCCGACCCAGCCAAAGTTGCGCTCGTCGTACTTCTTTCGAAATATTTTAGCCGCCGGCATATAGAGATCGCGCACATCCGTCACATTCTCGTTTCGGGTGCGTATGCGACGCTCATTGCTGCTCTCGTATTTTTTCAGCCAGACTTCGGAAGCGCTATTATCGTCGCCTCGATATGGCTCGGCATGGTCTTGGTCGCGGGAATTTCTTGGAAGCATCTCGCCGTACTCTTCATTAGCATTGCACTTCTTTCAGGCGGGCTGTGGCAATGGGGTTTGCAGCCGTACCAGAAAGACCGTGTCATTGCGTTCCTACACCCTTTAAGCGATCTGCAGGGAGCGGGATACAACGCCTATCAAGCGGCTATCGCGGTTGGCTCTGGCGAACTTATCGGGAAGGGTGTGGGGTATGGTACACAGTCGAAACTGCAGTTTCTTCCTGAATATGAGACAGATTTTATCTTTGCGGCGTATGCGGAGGAGTGGGGTTTTGTTGGAGTATTGCTTCTCTTTGGGTTATTTGCGGTTATCGTCGTGCGGATCTTGGGCCATGCGCTTCGCGGCAGCGACAACTTTCATTCACTCTTTGCTTCCGGCATCGCCATCTACCTACTCGCACAGTTCGTCGTTCACGCGGGAATGAACATCGGACTTCTTCCCATTACCGGCACGACGTTGCCGTTTATGAGCTATGGCGGCTCGCACCTTCTTACCGAATATGCGACGCTCGGTATCCTTATGGGAATGCGGCGTCGGGCGCGCTCTTCGATTCAGGCCCGCGACGAAACGGAGCTTGTTGGAGCGGTGTAGCGGTAGAGAGCGGTTGTTCTCTGTACCATTTCCGAAAGGGAAAAGATGTCCGCGCGGGTATCACGCACGCGGGGAGCTTTCGCGAGCGCGGCGATTGCGTCTGCGAGCGCCGTCACATCTTTGGCCGGCACGAGCCGCATATTCGGAATTCGTGTCGCGAGATCCTCATCCACGACCGCAGTCGCAACTACGGGGATTCCTGCCCACGCCGCTTCCAAAAGCACGTAGGGCATTCCCTCCTTCACCGAGGGCAGTACAAGAACATCGAAACCCGAAAGATTCTGCGCGGCATATTCGACGAAGCCGGGGAAAAACACACGGTCGTCGACGCCACGTTTTTTTGCGAGCGCCTTCAGCGCGTCGCGCTCTTCGCCATCGCCGGCAATCACATACACAGCGTCGATACCGCGCTCCGTAAGTTGTGCAGTAGCCTCAATTCCGTACCGCAAACCCTTATTTTCTGTAAGCTCGCCAATCGTAACAAGGCGAAGTGTTGAGCCTCCGATCTTTGCCGATTGCATCCGTCCAAACATAGTACGGAAGGCGTCATTTGCGGGGAGTGTTTGAAATTCCGAAAGTCCGAGCGGGATGTAGTGCGCTTTCTTTCGAGCACCCCACATGCGCTCCGTAAGTTTCTCGTCAGTCTTGGAAACCACGATGATCGTATGGCACAAAAGGGCAGTTACCCAACTCACAAGGTAGATAAACATGCGAGAGATCGGGTTTCTATTCTCCTTGAATGGCCACCCATGCACGGTAAAAATTATTTTTTGAATGCCCGCGACGCGGGCCGCGAGCGCTCCGAGAGCGGCAGCTTTTGAGCTGTTGAGATGAACCACATCCGGCCGCAGTTCCTTTAACATTTTAATTGTCTCAATGAGACTCTTGATATCGGAGAAGATGGCGATGTCGCGCGAAAGTGCGGGGAGCTCACGAAGCTTGATGCCGGAAGCCGCAAGATCTCGGGCAAGTCTTCCGCGCTCTCCGTACGCAACGATCACATCAAACTCCGCTTTTGGCAGATTGGTCGCGAGATCGTACACGTATTTTTGCGCTCCTCCGGCGGTCGCTTTGGTGATGAGGTACAGGATTTTCCTTCTCGGCATACCCGGTTAGTAGAATGTGCCTTTGCGGCAGACGCCTGCCGGCTGCCGCGGCGTGAGCGACGAACTCTCACGTGTTGCGCTTTTGATACGTTTGTTGTTTGTTTTCATAGTTTGTGTAAGCCTAAGGCACATTTCACTACCGGGCATAGCGTTTTTTCGGCTTGTTTTATGACAAATTTAGTGTAATCATACCACCATCATGACACTGGTGCGCAGGCGTGAATACGTCGTGCTTCTTATCGGCGACGTTGCAGTATTCGTGATTTCCCTGTGGGGAACGTTGTTTCTGCGCTATTGGGAGATCCCCGAGTCGAAGCTGTTCCTCACGCACTTAGTCCCGTTTTCGCTTCTGTTCGTCGCGTGGGTGGGTATTTTCTTTCTTGCCGGTTTGTACGGAAAATATACCCGACTCTTTAGGGGGCGACTTCCGACAACGATTTTCTATGCGCAGATAATCAACGTGGCTTTGGCAGCACTCTTCTTTTTTCTCATTCCGGCGTTCGGTCTCGCACCGAAAACAATTCTCGCCCTGTACCTTCTCGTCTCATCGGCACTCATATATGCGTGGCGCGTACCGATTTTTTCTCATCTCCCGTACCTTCTGCGGGGCCGCCGGTTAAAAGGAGTACTGATCGCATCCGGTCCGGATTCGAAGATGCTCGCGCAAGAGGTCGCAAACGACAGACGCTATCCATTTGCATTCGTTCACGTCATCGACACCTCCAATGCCCCTTCTCACGAGGTGATCCAGCAGGCATTGAGGCTTGCGGCCGAAGATGACATGGCGTTTTTGGTGGTTGATTTTTCGGATAAAGCATTTGAGGCCGCGCGTCCTATCATTTACAACACAGCATTTCACAAGGAGCGGTTCGCGATTATCGACATCGTTGAACTGTATCAGGAGGTATTCGATCGAGTCCCGCTCTCGCTCATCAGCTACGAGTGGATGCTTTCGAGCATGAACGCATCACGCATGTACGGGTTTCTCAAGCGTGCGCTCGACATTGTCGGCGCGATCGCGCTGGGGATCGTTTCACTCCCGTTCTATCCGTTTGTCGCACTTCTGATAAAACTCGAAGATGGTGGTCCGATATTTATTTCGCAAGAGCGGGTCGGGAGATACCAGAGGCCGATCCGCGTCATCAAATTCCGTTCAATGACGGGAAATGACAAAGGGGAGTATGGCGAGGGTGGAAAGACGAAACTTTCCGTGACGAGAGTCGGCAACTTTCTTCGACGTTCCCGCATCGACGAACTTCCTCAGCTCTGGGCTGTATTAAAGGGCGATCTATCGCTCGTAGGGCCGCGGCCGGAATTTCCTGCGCTTTCGCGCGAATACAGCGCCAAGATTCCCTACTATAATGCGCGACACCTCATCACGCCGGGGCTTACCGGTTGGGCGCAGATACGGCATCACCTGCACCCGCACCATGCAGCGGATATTCAGGAAACGAAAACAAAACTTTCGTACGATCTCTACTACCTGAAACACCGCTCGCTTTTTCTGGATGTCTTTATTATTCTGCAAACAACACGAATTATTCTCACTGCGCGCGGGTCCTGACTCTGATACTATTGCTCCATGGCGGAAAAAGTAGTTGTCACCGGTGGGGCGGGATTCATTGGCTCACACATCGTGAACGCCTGTGTGGATCGGGGGAACGAGGTGCACGTCGTCGACAATTACGCCGCAGGCAAACGCGACGATCGCTTTAATCCGAAGGCGACATACCACGAGACAGATATTCGCGAGTACGAAAAGATTGCACCAATTATTGCCGGTGCCACCTATGTGTTCCATGAAGCGGCACTGCCCCGGGTCCAATTTTCCATAGAAAACCCGCAACTCACCTACGATGTCAACGTTATGGGCACGGTTAGTGTTCTTCGTGCCGCAAAAGAAGGCGGTGTGAAGCGAGTGGTGTATGCGGCATCAAGCTCTGCATACGGCGATCAGGAAACGTTGCCGCTTTCGGAAGATCTTCCCGCGCTCCCCAAAAGTCCCTACGGCCTCCAGAAGTACGTCAACGAGCTCTCGTGCCGCCTCTGGAGCGAAGTGTATGGTCTTCCCACCGTATCGCTGCGGTATTTCAACGTATACGGCCCTCGTTTCGATCCCAACGGCGCCTACGCGCTCGTCATCGGCAAGTTCCTAACGCAACGGAAGAACGGCGAACCGCTTACGATCACAGGTGATGGAACGCAGACGCGCGATTACACTCATATCCGCGATATTGTCCATGCCAATCTTCTCGCATCGGAATCTCCCAATATTGGAAAAGGCGAGGTCATCAACATCGGCGCCGGCCGGAATGTCTCCGTCAACGACCTTGCGGCGATGATCGGCGGTCCGTCGGTGCATATCGAGCCGCGGCTGGAACCGCATGATACGCTCGCCGACAACAGGAAAGCCAAGGAGCTCCTCGGGTGGGAGCCTACCGTCAAGCTCGAAGACGGTATCGCAGAATTAAAAAAGGAAAT
This sequence comes from Candidatus Kaiserbacteria bacterium, assembly GCA_016186695.1. GTDB lineage: Bacteria > Patescibacteriota > Minisyncoccia > Phycocordibacterales > UBA2100 > UBA10103. The sequence goes on from JACPLC010000008.1 coordinate 7,641, forward strand.
GGGAATTCAATGATGATCGTCGACGGCAAAGCCATAGCAGAGGATATCTACAAGGAACTCGGGCCGAAATTCGGCTCACTCGGCAGGCGCGTGAAGCTCGGGATTGTCGTTGTGGGCAGCAATCCGGTCATCGAATCGTTCGTGCGCATCAAGGCGAAGGCAGCAGAGCGACTCGGGATCGAAATGGTACGAGTGAATGTATCCGAGAAGAGTGATGCAGGGAAAATTATTCAGGCAGTTAATCGTCTCCTTCCGACTACCGACGCGGTTATCGTCCAGCTTCCGCTTCCGGGAGGGATCGAGGTGAATGAAGTGCTCGCGGCTGTTCCTCCGGATAAGGATGTTGATGCATTAAATCCGAAAGTTTCCGAGGGAGAGCGGCCGGTACATGCGCCGGTTGCGCTCGCGGTCGTCGAAATTCTCAAGCAAAACGGCGTCACGATCTCTGGAGCCCGCACGGTCGTCGTCGGAGCGGGCCGACTTGTCGGCGCGCCCTCCACGTGGCTCTTGCGTTCACTTGGCGCGAACGTTTCCGTGTTCTCGCTCGAAGAAGGCTCGATCGAAGATTTGAAAGATGCCGATATCGTTGTTCTTGGCGCAGGGAACCCCGGTTTCGTCAAGCCGGAGCATCTCAAAAGGGGCGTCGCGCTCATTGATGCCGGCACGAGCGAGCTGAATAAAAAGATTACAGGAGATGCCGATCCTTCATGCGCAGAAGTCACCTCCGTTTTCACCCCCGTCCCCGGCGGCGTGGGCCCCGTCGCCGTTGCGATGATATTCAGGAATTTGCTTATGCTTGTTGAGCGATTTCATTGAAATAAGTATGGCAAAGGAATCTGCAGGAATTTACGGAGCGTGGGAGAAAAAAAGGGGACCCGAAGGTCCCGAAGTCTGACTGAAACCGGCGTTTATTGGCTCAGATGTCGAACTCGCCGCTCTTGACGCCGCGAACGAACGCGGTCCATTCGCTGGTACTGAACTTAATCACGGTACGATGCCGCTTGCTGTGGCGGACCGCAATCTCCTTCGCCGCTCCGGCCGATGCGTTTCGGTCAATTCGCACCTCCACGCAGTCGGTACCGGCTTGGTCCGAGAAGGAACTTTTCCTGTATGTGTCTTTCATAGCTGTATCCTTTCGAAGTGCCCCCATTTGCAAATCTAGCACGTTTCTGTTACGGAAGCTATGTCGGTGCAAACGGAGCCTACTGTGTTGCGCGGTGTGGTCGAGTGCGTATACTGAAGCACCATGTGGAAAATCCGGCTTGCCGCGTTCGCTATTTTGCTCATCGGAGCCGGAATCGGATGGTTCGTCTACAGCGCACAGGTGAACAACACGCGCCCCTTTAAGCTCGGGCTTGATCTCTCGGGCGGTACACAGCTCGTGTATCGTGCCGACCTTTCGGCGATTGTTGGCAGCGACGTCGTCGATTCGATGGCTTCTTTGCGGGACACCATAGAGCGGCGCGTAAACCTTTTCGGTGTTTCGGAGCCGATCGTGCAAACCCAGCGCGGCGGCACGCTCGCGGGCGAGACGGAGGAGCGTCTGATCGTGGAGCTGCCGGGTGTTACCGACACGCAAAAGGCAATCGAGCTCATCGGTCAAACCCCTGTGTTGGAGTTCAGACTCCTGAAGACCGACGATGTTCCGCCGGATATTTCCACCACTACGGTGAATCAATACTTCGAACCCGCCGCAATCACAGGAAAAGATCTCAAGAGCGCCCAACTTCAGTTTAATCAGGGTCTCGGCGGCCCGAGCCAGCCGGTAGTTTTACTCACGTTCAACGCCGAAGGTGCACGTATCTTTGCGAATCTCACGAGAGAAAATGTCGGACGCTACTTCGGCATGTTTCTCGACGGTGTACCGATTTCGATCCCTGTTATCAACGAGCCGATACCCGACGGGCAAGCCGTCATATCTGGCAATTTCACACCGGAGAGCGCGAAGGAACTTGCGCGCAACCTCAACTACGGCGCGCTTCCTGTGCCGATAGAGCTTATTTCCACGCAAACCGTTTCAGGAACATTGGGAGATAAAGCGGTCGACGCCGGTATCATGGCGGGCCTCTGGGGGATCATTGCAGTCATGCTCTTTATGGTTTTCTGGTACCGTCTGCCCGGTAGTATCGCGAGCATTGCTCTGCTTCTCTATATCGTTGCCGTGCTTGCGCTTTTCCAGCTGATACCGGTGACCTTGACTGCCGCGGGTATTGCCGCCTTTATTCTCTCTGTGGGTATGGCGGTTGATGCAAACATTCTCATCTTCGAGCGTATGCGCGAAGAGCTCGCGGGAGGCAAGAAGACCAACGATGCCATTCACGACGGCTTCTCGCGGGCGTGGCCGTCCATTCGCGATTCGAACATTTCCTCAATGATAACAGCCGTCATTCTTTTCTGGTTCGGCACCTCGCTCATCAAAGGTTTCGCGCTCGTCTTCGGTATCGGTGTCCTCGTTTCGATGCTCACCGCGATCACCGTCTCGCGCACCTTCCTCCTCGCACTCGGCGTCGAAGGGAGGGGCGCTCTCTCCCATTTTCTCTTCGGCTCGGGTATTTCACTATGAGCATCATCAGGTACAGAAACATTTTCTTTGCAGTCACCGGCGCTATCGTGGCGGCTGCCGTCGTTTCGCTGGTGGTGTTTGGCCTGCGTGTCGGCATCGACTTTGCGGGTGGGAGTCTGGTAGAGATCCGCTACGATGGCGCACGGCCTTCGCAGGAAGCCGCGGAGGATGTCCTCCGTGATGCGGGGTTCGAGAACTTCTCGCTCCGTGAGACAGGTGAGAGTGGCTTCACGCTCCGTTCTCCGATGCTAAGCGATGAACAGCGGAGTGAGCTTAGCGAAGTATTCAGCTATCAGGGAGGTACGGCGCGTGTCGAGCAGCTGAGCGAAGTGGGCCCGACTATAGGAAAGGAGCTTCGCAACAAAGCACTCATCGCGCTCGCGCTCGTGCTTGTGTGCATCCTCTTTTTCATTGCGTTCGCATTCCGGAAAGTTTCGAAGCCGGTCTCCTCGTGGATCTACGGACTCATCGCGCTCATAACGCTCCTGCACGACGTGATCGTACCCGCAGGTTTTTTCGCGTTATTGGGACATTTCACGGGAGCACAGATCGATACGCTTTTCGTGACGGCGATTCTTACCATTCTGGGTTTCTCCGTACACGACACCATCGTCGTGTTTGACCGTGTGCGCGAGAATCTGCGCATCAATCAGGAGCGGAACCGCCGGGAGGATTTTGCTGAGACGGCAGGCAGAAGTCTGGGCCAGACGTTTGTCCGCTCCATCAACACCTCGCTCACCGTTCTCTTTACGCTTCTCGTGCTCTACTTCATCGGCCCCGAATCCACCCGCGTATTTGCGCTCACACTCTTTGTCGGTATTGCCGCCGGCACGTACTCATCCATCTTTTTAGCAACACCTCTTCTCGTTGTGGTCGAACGTTGGCGCAGGCGCAGGTAGCATGCAGGTGAAAACGATCGGCATCGTTGGGTACGGCGCGTTTGGCACGCTCGTGCACACGCTTATCGGGCGTTTCGCGTCCGACGTCATCGTGAAAATTCATTCGCACGACAAAAAGCCCGATGGCAAAACGTTTTTCTCCCTCGCCGAGACCGCAAAAAGCGATGTGCTTATACTCGCGGTACCTATCAGCGCGTTTGAGGAAGTGCTGAAAAAAGTCCTCCCGCTCATGCGCAAGGACACCGTGCTCGTCGATGTGGCGACGGTCAAGGTGCATACCGTTGGTCTCCTCAAGAAGCTCGCGAAGGGGCGACGCTACATCGCCACGCATCCTGTGTGGGGGCCGGAGAGTTACGAAAAGCGTGGGGGCGACGTGCGGGGTTTCCGTATCGTCGTCACGGCGCATACACTCTCGAAAAGCGAGTATGAGCTCCTATGCGGCACCCTGAAGATGTGCGGATTCGACGTGGTGGAGGTCGATGCCAAGGAACACGATCAGCATCTTGCCGAAACGCTGTTTCTTACGCATTTCATCGCACAGCTCATAACGCGGGCCGGTTTCGAGCGCACGGCGGTCGATACTGTTTCGTTCGGTTTTCTCATGAATGCGGTCGAGAGCGTGCAGCACGATGAGAAGCTGTTTCAGGACGTGTTCCGTTTCAATCCGTACTGCAGAGAAGTGCTCGAGCGCATCAACAAGGCGGAGACGGGCGTGCACTCACTTTTGGAGTCACGTACTCGGGAAAATAGGAAAGGAGTGCGTATAGGGATCTCGGGCGCGAAAGGAAGTTTTTCAGAAGAAGCGGCGCGCGCGTATGCGAAGAAAACAAAGGTCCGGAGGTTCTCGTTGGACTACTTAGTTTCCGTTGAGAACGTACTTTCCGCGCTCGAACAGGGAACCATAGACCTCGGTATTTTCCCCATTGAGAACTCAACCGGCGGCGTTGTCACCGAGGCGATCGAGGGAATGGCAAAGCACAACTTCAAACTCAAAAAAATGTTCGATATCGACATCCGCCAGAATCTCCTTGTGCGGAACGGGGTGAATCGTCGGAGCGTCAAAACGATTACCTCGCACGAACAAGCACTTCGACAGTGCAAAGGATATTTGAAAAAGAATTGGCGGGGCGTGAAGCTCAAAGAGTACGAAGATACGGCCAAAGCGGCCGAGGATCTCGCCAGTGGCAAACTCCCGAAATCAACAGCAGTCATCGCTTCCAAGGCTGCCGCCGATATCTATAAGCTGAGAGTTCTTGAGGCCGGTGTCCAAGATCTCAAAGAGAATTTCACGACCTTCATCGCCGCCGCGCAGTAGGTTTTTGACCGACACCTTAAGCTAGTTTGCTGTGAAGCAGGTCCTTATACCCCTCGATTGTCTTGAGCAAAATTGTGTAGTCTGTTTTGTTATCTTTTAGTATTGATTGCTCCAAATTCAAGTAGTCTTTCTCTAGAGCTGTTTTTAGGTTGTCATCTGTTAGGTTGTCTTCGCTAAGAATTTTCCAATCGTCTTCGTCCCGTCGTCCAATTTGAGAAATCAGATATACGTGGTAGAGGGTATTTCCAAGGTCATTATCTCCAACTGTAAAGCAGCGTTCGGCTAAAACGGAAACGTAATGTCCTATATGACTTATAAGTCGTAGAATTGGAGAACCCGGCTCATCTACTTCACCTGGAACATAAGCACTTTGAGATTGCTCCCAGAGGTTCAGAAGCCTTCCGATAACCACTCTCCTAATACCTTCCAACTTTGCAACATGTTCTGGATTCTTCGAATCAAAGTAAGTTAATGCTTCAACCTGTTCTTCTGATAGACGTGTGGGGTCCGATTGTTGCGAAACTGACGGCGCATCTCTGCCCAACTTCGTGTCATCTGGTTTCCCATAGTTTATCTGTGGTTTGCCAAACTCCCGCATATGTCAATTTTACAACCGCATATTGAGAAGCTTTATAAGTAACTGTTTATATCGCTGACATCCACGCAGATGGAGACGCGGACGTGGCGACCGCCGTTTACGCCGAAGGCGCTTCCGGGAGTAAAGAGCACGTTTTTTTCCTTCAGTAGAGCCATGCAGTAGCTTTCGGAGTCCCTCGCAGAGTCGGGAATTTTAGCCCAGAGGTAGAGAGAACCTTTTGGTATTTCAAAGGTGAGATCGAGTTTTTTCAGCTTCTCGGCGATGATGTCGCGGCGTTTTTGGTACGTCGCAATCATGTTCTTGTGCCATTCCATATCTTGGTTCGTGAGCGCAAATGCACCAAGGCGCTGCAAGGGGAGCGACATGCCGGAATCGGTCTGCGATTTTACTTTTGCGAGCGCAGTCACGATTTCTTTATTGCCCACCATCCATCCCATCCGGTATCCGGCGAAGGAGAACGTTTTGGAGAATGAACCAAGCTCCACACAAATATCTTTCGCACCCTCGATTTCGAGGATGCTCGGCGCGACGTAGCCATCGAAGGTAATCTCGGAGTACGCATTGTCGTATGCAATTGGCACGCTATGTTTCTTCGCAAACGCGACGAGTTTCTCGAGTTCCTCGCGCGTCGCGACCGCTCCCGTCGGGTTTGAAGGAAAGTTCACCCAGATAAATGCTGTTTTCTTCGTAGTCTTTTGTTCGATCTCATCGGCAGATGTGTAGGGCACCGGTGTTGCTCCTGCGAGAAGCGCACTGCCAGAAAAAGCCGGATATCCGGGGTCGGGCACAAGTATCTCGTCACCTGCATCCGCGAGCGCAAACGGCAGGTGTGCGATGCCGTCTTTTGCACCGAGAAGCACCAGCACTTCGTCCTGTTCGAGCTCGACACCGAAGCGTTTTTTGTACCATTCTCGGATTGCGTCTTTGAATTCTTTTGTGCCGCCATAGCCGGGGTAGAGATGGGCGTCTTTCTCTCGGAGCAGCGCGGTGAATTTCCCAAGATATTTCTCGCTCGGCGGAATGTCGGGGCTCCCGACTCCAAGATTCAGCACCTTTCTGCCGGAAGCTTTCTCCACCGCCGTGATCTCTTTTGCAAGCCGCGCGTGCACGTATTCGGGAAACTGCTCAAGCCGCCGCGCAGTCTTCATACCCGCTTATTTATCTTGCAGCCTTTCTGACTCTTTGATGATGAGATGAAACAGTTCTCGTACGAACGTCGAGTTGAGTTTGCTTCCCATCGACACGCGTGTTTCTAAGACCTCTTTGACACGCCTTTCATCGTGCGGGTCGAGTTGCTTGTCCTTCTTGAGTGGTTTTATTTCGTTGATGACGATATCCATGCGTTCTTCCAGTGCGTCTATTATTTTCCTGTCGGCTTCATCAATGTGTTTCCGCGGACGTTCCAGCTCCTTATCTTCCGTCATGTGATAGATAGTACGCGTGGAACGAGTTCTTGCAAATACGAGCCGATGATTGACATTAGGCTCATCTACAGGCTTTATAGGAAGGATGAGGCGTGTTCGAATCACTCCGCTCAAGCGTCCAGTACGTGCGACGGTCGCTATTCCCGGCTCGAAGAGCTACACCACCCGCGCGCTTCTCTTAGCTGCACTCACGGGTGGGCATGTCACGATCAAGAATCCGCTCGTGAGCGACGACACACACGCGATGATCGCCTGTCTGCGCGAGCTTGGGCTCCGCTGCTCGTTCAAGGGCGACGCGCTGGAGGTGAGCGGAAACCTGAAGGATATTGCAGACCGTGAGTATCATCTCAACACCTTTCTCTCGGGCACGACCGCGCGCTTCATGCTTGCGCTTTCTACGATTGTGCCCGGCGTAAAAGAGATACGGGGCCGCGGCCGACTCAACGAGCGTCCGATCGGGCACCTTGTCGAGAGTTTGCGTCAGCTTGGCGCAAAAATTGAATACGTCGACAAGAAGGGCTATCCGCCGGTGCGCGTCCTCTCGTCGAAACTTGCGTCCGGAAAAGTAGCTATTAAGGGGACGGTTTCGAGTCAGTTTCTCTCCGCGCTTCTTATGGTCGCGCCTCTTGTGGGGAAAGTGGAGATAGAGGTGAAGGGAGAGCAGATATCGCGTCCGTACATCGACATGACGATCGAGGCGATGGGGAAGTTTGGCGTACAAGCAAAGAATGAGAGATACAAACATTATCTCGTCCCTGCAAAGCAAATGTATACGGCGAAGCAGTATACCGTCGAAGGTGATGTGTCGAGTGCTTCATACTTTGCCGCAATCGCGGCCTTGACCCGTTCGACCGTCACGCTCGGGAACATGAATCCGAGGTCTTTGCAGGCCGACATGCGTTTCTTAAGAATTCTCGAAGACATGGGGAACGTCGTCACGCATGGAAAAGATACCATCACCATCAAGGGAGCCGGCGTAAAGCCGGTCGAGGTCGACATGCAAGACTGCCCCGATCAGGCGCAGACACTCGCTGTTCTCGCCGCATTTGCGAAAGGAAAGACCACGATCAAAGGCATTCATTCCCTGCGACTGAAGGAGACGGAACGCGTCAAGGCTCTCGAGCAGGAGCTGAAGAAAATGGGCATCCGCACCGAATCCACGCATGATTCGATAACGATACACGGCGGAAATCCAAGGCCCGCACGTATCGACACCTATGGCGACCATCGTATGGCGATGGCGTTTGCCGTCGCGGGCACCGCTCTTGAAGGGCTCGAGATAAACGAGCCCGACGTTGTGAGCAAGACGTATCCGCACTTTTGGGAGGCGCTCGCTTCGATCGGCGTCAAGCTCTCGTACTCATATGAGAATCCAAACATTGTCCTCATCGGTATGCGCGGCGGCGGGAAATCAACCGTCGCGAAGCATCTTTCGGAGAGACTCGGCAAGCGACTCGCCGATCTTGATGCCATGGTTGAAAAGCAGGAGGGTATCAGTATTCCGGAAATTGTTGCGAAGTACGGCTGGGAATATTTCCGCGATCGCGAATCAGAAATTGTCCGCAAGATCGCTCGTTTGAAAGGCGCGGTTGTCTCAACGGGCGGCGGTGTAATCAACCGGCCCGAAAATGTCGCCGCCTTGAAGCAGCGCGGGATTCTCATTTTTCTTTCGACGCCGGCAAAAGTATTGGCGCGGCGGCTTGATAAAGATCAGGGACGCCCGCGGCTCACGGAGGCGGCGAATACACTTGTGGAGGTCGAGACAGTCCTCGCCGAGCGCAAGAATCTCTACGAAACTGTTGCTGACGAGATAATCGACGACACCAGCCTCTCTCTCGATGAAAAAGTGGAGGAGGTAGTCCGAAGATTAGAAAAACGCGGCATTGTATGACATATTGAGCGAATATGGCGGGGAACTCGTTCGGACAACTATTCAGAATAACGACCTTTGGCGAATCGCACGGCGGAGCGGTGGGCGTGGTCCTCGACGGCTGTCCGCCGGGTATCAAGATTACTGAAGATGAGATCCAGAAGGAGCTCGACAGGCGAAAGCCGGGGCAGAGCGCCATCACGACGCCGCGCAAGGAGGCCGACAAAATAAAGATTCTCTCGGGCTATTTTGAGGGAAAGACAACGGGGACGCCGATTTTGATGATTGCGTACAACGAGGAGTTCGAATCAGACGACTATCTCGAGCTCAAGGAAGCGTATCGTCCCTCGCACGCGGATTTTACGTACGAAGCGAAGTATGGTTTTCGCGACTGGCGCGGCAGCGGCCGCGCCTCTGCGCGCGAAACGCTCGCGCGCGTCGCCGCCGGCGCGCTCGCGAAGAAGTATCTCAAAGAAAAGCTTGGCGTAGAGATTTTGAGCTACGTCGATCAGGTCGGCAACGTCAAGGCCAATGCCGACTTCGAAAAAGTGAGTGCGAAAGACGTCGAAGCAAACATCATCAGGTGTCCAGACCAAAAGGCGGCCAAGGAAATGATTGCGCTCGTCGAGAAAGTAAAAGGGGAAGGAGATTCGATTGGCGGCATCATTCAGGGTGTGATTCGAAATGTGCCGGCAGGGCTCGGCGAGCCGGTGTTTGACAAAATTCCTGCAGATCTTGCGAAAGCTATGGTAAGTATCAATGCCGTAAAGGGATTTGAAATGGGTCTGGGTTTCCGAAGTGTCGGCTTGAAGGGGAGTGAGCATAATGATCCGTTTGAGATACAAGGCGGGGAGATTCGCACAAAGAAAAACGATGCGGGCGGCACCTACGGTGGCATCACAAGCGGGGAAACGATTCATTTTCGCGTTGCGTTTAAACCGGTTTCGACTATCAAAAAAGAGCAGGACACCGTAAATCGCAAGAAGCAGGCCGTAAAACTCTCTGCCGCCGGCCGCCACGACCCATGCGTTTTGCCGCGCGCTGTCCCGATCGTCGAAGCAATGTCCGCGCTCGTCCTGATGGACCACTACCTGCGCCACAAAGCACAGAACGCATAAAAAGAAAGCGCCGGCAGCTTTGCCGCCGGCACTCGTTCGCATAGTGGAAACCACGATGAAAGGTCAGAGGGCGGTAAGCCCAGTGACTCTCAGAAAGTCCTGCTCGACGTTGCCCCCGTAGGTGATCTCGACGCCGGCCTTTCTTGCGGCTTCGCCCATTTTTCTGAGCAATTCGAAGTTCGGATCGCTACCGCCGTTGATGACGAGCATCCGGTGGTATCCGAGAACTTGCGTGTCCGCGCTTTCGGCAACGACAGCACGCATGCCGGCGTCGTCAATCCGCTTTGTCCACGTTTCGCGGTCTGCATCGGGCCATCCTTTCGGAGGAATGATGAGAATCTTTTTCACTTGGGCGTCCATGGTTATTCATGCCTCCATAGGTTGATGAACGAAATCGACGAGGAATTTCGCCGCTTCGTCGATTCTATTCGCGGCGTTGAAGAAGATGCGGTTGGCATTAAGGGCAGGGAACCGCACCTCAAGACGTTCTGGTGCTCCTGCGTCGGCATTATCGTTCAGAACGATGGCGCGGCTCAAGTGCTTCCGCACTTGCGCGTTGCGAAGGTAGCTGACCTTTTCTAGGTCCGCAATATCCTTCACGACGAGGCAGAACGGTTTTTGTCCCGCGGCCATGTGTAAGACGTTGATCTCGAGCGCCCTTTTCGGCGAGTCTTGCATGCTGTCTTCTCCGATGCCGAGCAGCAAGACGGCGTTTTGGCTTTCGAAGACTTCAACGAGATAAGACTGTATTGCTTTCTGGGCTGTGCGAGTGACGTCTTTCAGCACGCCGCTGCCGTTTTCGATCGCGGCGAGGGCGATTGGCAGGACCAGCTCGGAGATTTCACCGTGCCCGGCCAAAACGACTGTCGTAAAGGGTTTGGTGGAGGATTTGCAATCCGAACCAAATCCGGTGGAACGAGATGTAGGTTTCGCCATGATAGTTTCCTCAGGTTTCCTAGTTGTGAACGAACAGAAAGAACCATTTGCGATTCTTTCCGTTCTGGTTTCTTTGCGATTCCAAAAACGAAAAATCGCCCTCATCGCACAATCAAATGTTGTGCAATAAGGGCGATTTTCAATCGCGGTGCCACCTTACTTTTCCCTTGATTTCTCTCGGGACTTTCACCAGCTCCGTTGCCGACACTGGTTATCTCTGTAACGGGAGAGCCCGAACACCCACTCATGCAGATGTTTCCTCACCGGCCCCAACCCCCGCTTTCACGGGGAACCGGCTCAATGGATTTAGCTTGAAGCATAGTAATCGATACAGCATTTTCTGTCAACAAAAAGATGAAGCCGCGGAGGGGGTTGGACCCGCCGCGGCTTCTGTTCTGATGCTTGCTCCGTCACCGATTCATCGGTATGGCGCGGACCTTCAGGACGTTGTCGACAGCGCTGATGCGATCAACAATGTCATGTGGCACCGTGCCGTTGACGTCGATCAAGTTGTAGCCGATCTTGCCGTTGCTCTCGTTGCGGCTTCGCGCAATGTTGATGCCGTTCTCACCGAGCGCGCTCGTGATTTCTGCGATCATGTTGGGCACGTCGCGGTTGACCACGACGAGCCGCGTACGGACGGCACGGTCCGGCACCAGTTCGACGGTGGGAAAGTTAACAGAATTTACCACCGTCCCACTCTCGAAGAAGTCTCTGAGCTGTCGAGCTGCCATGACAGCGCAAGTTTCCTCCGATTCCTCAGTGCTCGCGCCAAGATGCGGAGTCGCAATCACCCGCGGATGTGCGACAAGCTCTTTGGTGGGGAAATCAGTGATGTAGGCCGCCAGCTTGCCGGATTCGATGCCGGCGAGCACAGCTTTCTCGTCACAAATTTCCCTGCGGGCGTAATTGACCAATGTTGCGCCATTCCGCATCAACGGGATTTGCGCGCCGTTGATCAGGTGCTTGTTTTCCGGCACCAACGGCACGTGGACCGTCACGAAATGCGCGGCCTCGAGCACTTGCTCGAGTGTCTTGGCGAGTTCGACCTGCGGGCTCAGCTGGTGTGCGTTCGGTACCGTCAGCATGGTATCGAGGCCGATCACACGCATTCCCTGATGGATTCCAAGGTTGGCAACCAGGACGCCAATCTTGCCAAGGCCGATCACACCAAGCGTTTTGCCCGCAAGTTGGTTGCCGACGAAGTCTTTCTTTTTTTGTTCCACCATTTCTTCGATGTGTGGGTCGGTATAGCCATAGAGGCTGCGGGCGAACTGGACCGCTGCGAAGACATGCCGACTCTGGGCGCCGATCATGTCCGTGACGAGTTCAGCGACCGCGCGGGCATTACCGCCCGGCGTGTTGAACACGCAGATGCCGAGCCTCGTTGCTTCCTCGACGTCGATGTTGTTGACGCCAATTCCCGCGCGCGCGATAGCGAATCCCGGAAATTGGTCGGGGCCCACTTTTGCGCTACGAACGATCAGGGCATCTGGAGATTCCATCTCCTTGCGGACGAGGTAGGTGTTTCCAAAGATGTTCAAGCCGGCCGGCGCAATGTTGTTGAGCGTGCCGATCCTGGCCAGAAAGTCGGGTTTCGTAAGCATGTGATTTTCCTCATGCTGTTTGTTACGATATTGCAAGCGAAAGGATCAAAGAGCCCTTGTGAGACTCTTGTAAAGAGCTACGCGAGCTCCTCAACCTTTTCGCCCGCGATGACGCAGACTTTTGCATTCGCAAGAATGCAAAAATCCGCCCTTACAGCACAAATACACTTGTGCTATAAGGGCGGATTTCAAATCCACGGTGCCACCTAGCTTGTTACTCATCCACTCTCGTATTGAGCAATGGATTCTCCCGATTACGGAGGATACCGGACTCCCACTAGCGCAGAAGCCGCCTTGCCCTTCGACTATGCTCCGGGCGATCCGGCCCGAACCCCCGTCTCTTGGTTGTCCCTCCTTTCTGCTCCAATGCGGAGCGGCGCGGAGAGCCATACGGGGAACCGGATCAAAGGCTTTCTCTACCTGCAATCTACCCCCGTCGGCAAAGGTGTCAAGCGCCCCTCGTAGGGAAAAAAAGAAGGCCGTCGCACCATGCAACGGCCTTCCAAATTCACCTCCTTTCGGTTCGAGGGTATTCCGGTCACACCGGAACTTTTCTCACCAAGACTTCATGGTCTCTGTAGCCACACTCTTGATGATCTCAGCGGCTTTCTTGATCACGTCCGGCGGCCACTCTAGACCCGGCACAACGTAGGTCCGGGTGCTGGGCACGAGTGCACCCAAACCTGCATATTCTGCGTTGCTTGCCGTGAGCTGGAAGACCAGGGGAATCCGCCAGTTCACGCAAGGGTGATCTGGCCTCATCAGGAATGATCTCCACCGCGCAAGTCCGTTTGGGCAGAGCAGGACAGCGGCGCGGTTTCGTGGCACCACACGCCTGAGCGTTGCGGCTCCTGCGTCAGCAACATGGTCGTTGCCGGCGATAGGAACAACCGAAAATCCTCCGAAGCTGAGTTTTTCATTCACAAACGCCGTCAGTTCGAGACCGTCCGATGTATTGGGACATTGGACCGCTTGTGCTCCGAAACCCAGCGCGACGAGCGTGGCGGCCAATTTGTCGAATAAAGTCTTGGAATCCGCGTCTTGTGCAAACAGCGCAATTTCCGCTGTCATGGTTGTTCTCCTCGAGATTCGATGAAAGCAGGTTACGTCAAAGAGCCTTGGCAGGCTCTTCCCGCGAAAGCTCTTTCGCGAAACCTGCCCTAGACCGACCACCGGCCTAGGGTTTGTTCCGAATCGCTTCGACCCAAACCCCAGAACGAAACCGGCCCCTCTTGGTGAGGGGCCGGTTGGTATATTTATGTGGAAACAACTAGGCAACAGCCCCTCGAGGAATTGAGGAACTAATAATGATGCCTGCCGATGAGCTTTTGCTCATAAAGACACTATAGCCGCAGGTCTTTCGTTCGTCAACAGAGACTAATTTGACACCAGTACGGCACTTGTATAAGCTCGATTTATGTCGAGCAAGCAAATTAGCAGAGGACTTCTCCTTGGCCTTCTACTTTCCCACTCCCGTGGAGGTTTTGCTTGTGTCTAGATTCTAAAAAAGAAACCAGACACAACCGAGGCCTTCACCAGAAGGCCTCGGTTCTTTTTGGTCTTTGAGTTGCGTAAAGTGTGTACCACACCAGTGGCTGATTTTTATAAATCAGCTACACCCAATCCTGACAACCTGATGAGGAGGCTACGATGCAAGCCAGTGGAGCCCAGTCCGGATCACCTATCGTGCTCGACGGAGCGCTACGAGCGGGATTTTTGATGGCTCGAAGCGGCAGAAAAAGCTTCTGCGCCTTCGTGGTTCAGAATGGGAGTATCGCTGTCCGGCGCACATGCACCAAGAAAGAAAAGAAGGCGCTCGCGAAGAAAGTCTATGGTCAAAAGTCTGTTCACAGCCTCCCGCATGTAACGGATGACGGACGCGACTGCCTTCTCTTCGTCGAGAGGTAAGCTGCGCTATCTCGACACGAAAACGGTCTCGGGGAATCCGCGAAATGCGGATTCCCCGAGGGTTATTTTTTGTGCTTTGACAGCATAAAGAACCTTTGCTAGATTCGAGGTATGAAGCCAAAAGCTTCACAGTTTATCAGCGTCGTGGTCGTCGTCCTTGGAACCAAGGCGGGGCCTTCGACGCGTGCGTAAGCAACCGGCAAGCGAAGAAGGAAACCCGCCAAGAGGCGGGCTTTTCGTTTCTAGGCTTGTCTCGATCTTTCAACTTTAGAGAGGGACAGAGAAAGTGCAGAAACCTGCAATCGACATCGAAGTGGACGCGGACGGACAGACTCTAGCAACAGCAACTATGGCGACGGAGGGTCAGGTGATTGTGGCGCATGCCACGCACCCCGATCCTGCAGTCGCCGAACAGGTGGCTCGTGAAGGGGCCACCAGTCAGCGTGACGTCGCTAGGCTCGGCGATGGCACCAAAGGTCCCACACACTGAGGAGGAACACATGGCAGGTGCAGGCGCTAACGTAGCTCCAGTATTGGAGCAGGCCGCAGCGAGACTTGCGGCACTTACGATACTCATCGTGTATCCGGATCCCGAAACGGAGCACGGTGAACTGATGGCCGGGAAAGCACTCGACGGAACGACGTGGTACTGGTTCCGTGTGTCGGGCGTACGAGAAGGCTCCCGGCGAGCCAATACATGCGATCCGGTTCGCAAGATCGCAGAAAAAACAGTGAAAAAGCTCGAGGCTGCACTCAACGACGGTCTAAGCCTCGTCCCGTGTTTTGTATCGGGCGAGCTGAAGGCGCTTCTTGTCGCCCTTTGACGCGATTTCGGGCATGTTCCAAGGCCGCTGCGGTGTACACAGTACACAACACGCAGCGGCCTTGTCTTTTTCCGCGCAGAGTTGACAGCCCAATCGGCGAGCACTATACTCTGCAGACCATCGCTCCTGATGGCTTGTTGAAGATCACTCGATCTTCAACCGGAAGACCTCATAATGAGGCGGGAAGCGGTGCGCCGAAATTCTGCATATGAAAAACTTCGGACGAACATTGAAAACTAAATATGGAACACTTGTATTCGTAGCGAATACAAAAGCATAACCAAAATAATTGGTAAGTAAGAAACACACAAGTAAGCAAGTAAAACAGTAATTGGAATTAAAGGAGATATATCCGACACACTTGAAAAAGTGTGAACGGATCCGTCACACGCTTTGCGTGTGTCGGACATTCTTTTGTTCCGTCCATCCTAAAAAGAGTAGTTACATCAAAATCAAGTAAATACTTTTACTTAGAGTTTGATCCTAGCTCAGGGTGAACGCTGGCGGTATGGATAAGGCATGCAAGTCGAATGGGTTTAGACCCATGGCAGACGAGGTAGTAACACGTAGGAACGTCCCCCGAAGTCGGGCATAACCGGTCGAAAGATCGGATAATTCCCGATATTGTCGCAAGATGAAAGATTTATCGCTTCGGGAGCGGCCTGCGTAATATCAGCTAGTTGGTGAGGTAATGGCTCACCAAGGCTATGACGTTTAGGGGACCTGAGAGGGTGACCCCCACCGATGAGACTGAGACACGGCTCATACCCCTACGGGGGGCCGCAGCCGAGAATATTCGACAA
>JACPLC010000006.1 GCA_016186695.1 Candidatus Kaiserbacteria bacterium
GCATAAGCCGCTCCGACTCCTTGTAGACATGTGGTTTCAGTTCTATTTCACTCCCCTCACCGGGGTTCTTTTCACCTTTCCCTCACGGTACTTGTTCACTATCGATCTCTAAAAGTATGTAGCATTACCAGTTAGTCCTGGTGTATTCACCCGAGCTATCCGTGTCTCGAGTTACTCAAGAACTACAGCCATGAAGATGCATCGTTTTCGAGTACGGGACTATTACCCTCTGGGGTCGAGCTTCCCAGCTCGTTCCTCTAACTTTGCATTTTGTAACTTCACCTGTTGCCAGCGCTGTAGTCTATAACCCCCATTCCCATAGGCAGCTTCTAGGTGCGAGCTGCGAGACGAGATGCATTTCTGCATTGCTCGAAGCTCGAAGCTATTCGCTCGAAGCTATCTATGAGGCTGAGTTTGTGCTTTTCCCGTTTCGCTCGCCGCTACTAAGGGAATACCTATTGGTCTCTTTTCCTCTTGGTACTGAGATGTTTCACTTCCCAAGGTCTGCTCTCATCTCGCGTTAACGAGAGAGTTATCGAGGGTTACTCGATAGGGTTGCCCCATTCGGAAATCTCCGGATCGAAGGTTGCTGAGCACCTCCCCGAAGCGTATCGCCGCCATGCCGCGTCCTTCATCGCCTTTTAGAGTCAAGGCATCCACCACACGCCCTTACTCAGAACTCCCGTTAGGAATTCTGAGAACCGCGTATTTATCCCGTGAGATGCACGACGTGCTATCTCACTGGGATTGCTTCGCTGTCTACAAAACAGCGAAGACTTTGCTTTCCCCGACACACGCCAATAGGCGTGTGAACGGGTCCGTCACACGCTTGCGCGTGTGTCGGATTTTTTCCTGCAACTGATCGGACAAAGACTAGAGTCCGATCAATTGTTGTTGATTCCCCGACACACGCCAATAGGCGCGTGAACGGGTCCGTCACACGCTTGCGCGTGTGTCGGATTTTTGTGTCGCTCTTCAGTTTTCAACGAGCAACGTATGTGGGTATTGCCCCTTGCGGGGCGTGAAAAAGGCCGCTTACGCGGCCCCGATTGCGCAACAAAATCGCGCTATCGCTGCCGCTTTTTCGTCCTGATTCCGAATACCATATACGTATGCGCAGTATATTCGAACTACCCGTAAAGTCAAATGAAGACGGTGCAGAATGCAGAATACGGCCTATTGATTGATCTTCTTGAGCATTTCACCGGCAACAACAAGATCCTTGGGCGAGGTAATTTGTATCCATTTGTCGGTAAAAACGGGCTCAAAGGGTATACCGAGCGTGTGCGCCGCATTCACCACGGTCTGCGGAAGGCCATACTCGAGTGAGCCCGTGTGTTTGGGAATAAGCGGGCAAGAAAAAAGTCGCGTATCGAGTACATAGAGATTCGTACTCGCAAGCCCCGGTTCGAGACGGTCGGCATCTTCGATGCTGCTTTCGAGTATCTCGACAATTCGCCCGTTTTCGTCGAGACGAACGATCCCCGCACGATGCATCTCCGGAAGCTGCTGCACGAGTAGCGTCCACGCATCTTCTTTCTCGATGCACGTCTCGATGTCTTCCTTCGTATAAATATCATCGCCCATCATCACAAGAAACCGGTCGTGGAGTACCTCTTTCGCGGCCCACAGTGCGCCGGCTGTGCCATTGAGCTTGTCCTGCTCGACATATCGCACCTTCCTCCCTCCGTAGATAGCACCGAAGTGTCTCTTGATGGCGTCTTTGAGGTAGCCCACGATAAGTATCACTTCATCACATTCTTCAGGAAGCGCATCGATCTTATATTCGAGGAGCGGCCGGCCGGCAACGGGGAGCATGGGTTTTGGCGTCGCCATGGTGAGCTCATCCATGCGTGTACCACGCCCTGCAGCTAAAATGACGCATTGCATAGCAATGTGAAGATTGTACCAAATGAGCCGCGCGCCCAAAGGGCGCGCGGCCAGAAAACACCGGATCGAAAACCTCTAGCGATTGTGTGCGATCTCTGAGCGGATCCGTTCTATCGTTCGTGCCGCTGCTTCCTTGCCACCGAGACCGAACGAGAGGCCAAAGCCAAGCGCAAGCGCCACGACGATACCCGTGAAGAGTGTCTGCACGAATTCCGAGGCAACACCAAGCTGGTTCAAGACCGCGAGTACCGCGGTGACCCAAATCGCATACTTTGCGATAGCGCCGGCGAGGTTGCCTGCGTGTGCGCCCGCAGCTCGTGCCGAGCTTGCGATAATGTTCCTCGCCGCTTCTGCGACGATTGCCGCGAGTATAAGAATGAGGATTGCGGCAATGACCTGCGGGAGGTAGAAGAGCACGACCTGCGAGAGGAAGGTCGTAACGCGGCTTAGACCTAGAACCTCAAGCGAGGTGACCAGAAAGACGATGACGACAAACCACTGCACGAGGGTCCCGAGGAGCGCTCCGACGTTCAGGGTAAAGCCCGCATCACGCGCCGCCTCGTGAAGGCCTGCGGCCTTCAGGGCGTCGTCAACGCGAAGCACCTTCACCACCTGCTCCACGACGCGATACAGCACCACCCCGACGATCCAGCCGATGATGAAGATGACCACAGCGGCAAGGAGCTGGGGAATGAACTGCATGACGGTGTACCAGAGATCTGCGAAAGATGCTTGGAGCACATTCGCCGATTGACTAACTATCATAGGGAAATAAACAAATTATGAATAATATTAGTAAATCTCTAAGGTTTTCGACCCTTTATACAGAAATGATAGCACCCCTCGACTGCGCTCAGGGCAAGCCCGCCTGCTGGTGTGGATATGGGAATATGGCTCAAGAGAGCCGTCTATTTCCTACGTGGAGCTACAGGAGGCGTGTCTTATCGAGCAAAACGAAGTGCGGATAGTCGAGCGTCTCGCGGATGAGACGGTCTTCTATGGTAAGCCGATAGCGGAATTCGGGTGTCGTGAAGACCGCGTAGCGGATTTCAGACCCCAACGCGGGTTCAAATTCCCTGATGGCGGCATCAAGGCGGCTTTCGTTCAAGGCATCGCCCGCAATGACCAAGTCCGCCGGCCGCGAAGGGTCTCCCACAAAGCTTCCCGAAAGGATGACGGTGGAAAGACGCCCCGAACCCTTGAGGGCGCTGATGAGTGCCTTGTGCTGCACCGGCGAGACTTCATGTATGAACTTCGAGAGCGCCGCAGCATGCGTGAAGCTCGCGTCAAATGTCCATGCGTCTTCTTTTTGTTTACCGGCGTGAACGCGCTTTCCCCCTCCGATCTGTATGGAGAGCTTCGCTTTCTTCAAAAGTCCCATCTTCGCGAGTGCCTTGATCTCGCGGCTTGCCGCCGAAAGGCTCACGCCCCCACGCTTTGCCGCCTGCGCAGCCGTGAACGCCTGTGATTGGTTGAGCGCAAAAAGCCGCAAAAGCCGTGCCCGATTTGGATTGCCGAGAAGTGACGAGAGAAATTCATCGGCCATAGGAAAAAGTCTACGCCTTTGACACTAACAGTCAATTCTATAGAGTAAATGCGGCACCTGCGGGCCGATCCGCAGAATGGAGGCACTAAAATGAGCAAGGTGCAACAAAGAGCCGTACCACCGCGCACAAAGCTTGTCGCGCTGTCTGAGCCAGTGGTTGACCGGTTCGGCAGCGTTCACGGTTGGCGAGGCGAGTCAACCCTGCTTTCGAATGTACACGCTGCCGGCATCGTCGGCTGGCTCAACGAAGAAATCCTTCCGACACCAAAGAGCTTCACACTCGTGAGCGAGATGAGCCTCGGCGAGGTCTTGGATCAGGTCTACTCGGCTTGCTGAGCGAGGGAGTCACACGATGGAGATCCAACGATTGGCACATGACGGCGTACCGACGGGGGAATGGTTCACGAAGACTGCGCCTAAGGGCAAGGTCCGCGCCGTGATCTTGAATCAAATCACGTGCGAAAGGTTCTTCGAGGACTACAGTTCGCTCAATGCCGCAAAGAGCGGTACCAGACGGTTCTCGGAGGAAGTCGTTATCCGTATCTACAACGACCGCGGCAAACACCTCTTCCAAGCTGGCGAGCCTAACGAATAGGACACGTTGTAAAGCCCGGCTCCGCTAAGTAGCGGATTGCCGGGCTTTCCATTTCCAAGAAGTTGTCTCCCCACTGCCGCTTGCCAAGTCTGAGAAAAAATCCGAGAAAAATGCCGTTTTTGCTCGGTACTATCAGTGTGTTATCGTGCGCTCGCGGGAAGACTCAAGAGCTAACACCTCTTGACCCGTGATGTCCCCCTAGCTGGGTCACGACTGCCCCCGATGCCCGACCTTGCCAGGTATACACAACGAGTGTTCGGGACATCTTCACGTCCACGAAGGGCGTCGGGGGCTCCTATCTTCGGGGCCTTCTTTTTTGAAGAAGTTTTTATTTGAGAGTTACTTTGCCTCCTGCATCTTCGATTTTCTTCTTCCACACTTCCGCATCTTCTTTCTTGACGTCGGCTTTCAACATCGCTGGAGCGCTCTCCACGAGATCTTTCGCTTCCTTCAAGCCGAGACCAAGTGCCTCCTTCACCACCTTGATGACGGCGATCTTCTGCTCGCCTGCCGAGGTGAGTTCGACGTTGAACATCGTCTTTTCCTCCGCCGCAGCTGCCGCAGGGCCCGCGACTGCAACGACCGCTGCCGATACACCCCACTTCTCCTCAATTGCTTTGACGAGTGCGTTGAGTTCAAGCACGGTCATTTTTTCCACTGCTTCAATGATTTGATTCTGATCCATACGAATTTTTAATTTCTAATTTTCAATTTCCAATGAATTTTCAATGCATTAAAACATTGAGCCTTGATTGAAAATTGCAAAATTGAAAATTGATAATTTTATGCCTTCTTTTCTGCAACCTTGCTTAACACAACCGCGAACCGCTGACGCGGCGAATTGAGCACCTGCGCGAACATTCCACGGAGTGTCTGGAATGAAGGAATCGTTGCGATTTCCTGCATCGCCGCTTGTCCCATGAGCTTGCCCTCGAAGATCCCGCCGAGGATGGTGAGCTTATCCGTGAGCTTTTTCCCGAACTCATGAATGAGCCGCGCCGAAGCGGTCACATCTTCGCCGCCGCCGGAAGCGATCGCCACTTCTCCTTCGAGCGGAAGCTCATCGTGCTTCAGGCTCAGCTTGTCCAAGGCACGCCGAATAAGCGTCTTCTTCGCAACAAAGTACGAGACGCCGCCTGCTTTAAGCGCGCGACGCATTGCCGACTCTTCGGCCACTGTGACTTTCGTAAAGTGTACGAATACGGACGACGCCCCTTCTTTGAGCGCCCGTTCGATCTTTTCGATTACTGCGGCTTTTTGTTCTTTTGTTTTTGCCATAGCAAAAAACTCTTGTGAACTTTCTAACAGGCCCTTGAGTACGACCTTGGCAAGTCTGACCCCGACACACTGCAAGTGTGACGGGTGCTCGCTGTCTCTGGCCTGACCCGCGTATCGTACAGATTTATCGCTATTCGTCAAATCATTGACTCTTCAGCAGAAAATTAGACAATCAGTGGCAGAGGGCGTCCAAATTGAGATGCCCCGGCGGAATCGTCGAGATCCCGCAATCGGCTTGCCTTGAGCAACACGCTCGAGTGCAAGCAACCCATAGGCAGTTGGGCATCATGGCTCACTGCCTACTCCTCTACTCCCCTCGACACATTCAGGTCAATCATTGACTTTTTGGCTCAAATATGTCACTATCTCGCATGGACAGGGAGGGCGTCGCTCAAACCAAAGGAGGCCAATATGGTCAAGCGACTCCCAAAAGTACCCCAGCTTCAACTCCTTGCAGACTTCTACAAGGATATCCGGAACGATAAAAGACTTGGTGAAATCGCCGAGCAGTCGATCCGGTGTGTCGTTGAAGGTGGGGCTAAACGGTACATGGGCCTCAGTGAGGAAAAGCTCGAGCTCGTTCGTCAATACACGATCAAGCATCGAGTCTATCTCACTGGACTCTCCTAAGCGGCGGGAGGGATTGGACGTTGCGTATGCGTCCCCTCCACGTGCGCGGCGTCGGTCTGGCTCCCTTCCCTTCCCGGAGCCGACCGACGCAATTTTTTTATTTTACGAGTGCTTCGAAAGCTGCGGCGGTTTGTTCTTCGGAATCCTGCACGATCGTGTACGAGCTCACAGCAAAGGTGATAACAAAGCTAAGGCTGATGAAGGTGAGAAAGCCCAAGAGAAAACGGAAAAAAGAGCCGCTTGGATTCCTATCGTACATACGCTCACAGTATACAATGAGAGCGTGAGGCGATTCATTTTCCTTGCGATTCTTCTCTTCCCTGCCTTCATCGTGGCGGCGACGATACAGGCGGGGTTCCCCTCCCAATCGATATGGGTATCTTCGCAATCTGCGACCGAAGGCGAGACGGTCGTTGTCTCCGCGGTCGTCGTGAACGGCGCGGAGGAGCAGCTTCACGGAACATTAGTCTTTTTTGCAAACGATTCACGCATCGGCGCCAGAGAATTTACGCTCCCTGCGAATCAGGGTCAGATTCACTCCATAGAGTGGAAACCAAACAAGGGCGAATACAAACTCCTCGCTCGTATCGAAGGCACCTCGGCGGAGCTTTCCCAAAAAGAAACGCCTCCGATCACCGTAACAGTACAAGAGCCTCCCGCGCCGCCTTCGGAGATAGAACGGACGATTACGCAGGTGGTGCAGACCGGCTCTTCGATCGCGTCCTCATCTGCGCCGGTGATTATCCAAACAGCACAGAATATCTTTGCGCAGACCGAAAGCTTACGCAACGCCGGCATCGAACGACTCGAAAATTACCTTGCCTCGAACGCTGCCTCGCAGGATGTGCCAAAGGGAAGCATCGCGGGAACCTCGACCCGTTCGACAAGCTCAGGGCAAGCAAGCAACTCGGCGGGGTTCGGCTCGGGAGAGAAGAACGTCAGTGTGCTTTCAAGCATGGCGCAGACCGCCGCGGCGGGCGCACTCTTTGCATTCAAAAATATCGGGCTTTTCTATCCCGTTCTCGCGTTCCTTATCCTCGGCACGCTCTACCTCCTCGCCCGTCGCGTCAGGAGGAAACCGCGCGAGTAGTGATTACGTTCCAACGGCCGGCGATGAGTGGCATGAGGAGAGTGGCGAGGTAGTAAAAGAGTACGTCGTAGTCGTAGTAATCCTTCACGTTGTACGCCTGCACGAGAAAGATGTAGTCGAATGCGAATGCGATGAGAAACCACGCCGCACCGATTGCGAGAAGATACAAAACGCTGTCGTTCTTCTTGAAGAAGCGGCGTATGCACACCCAGATCGCGAGCGCGAGAGCAAATGGCGTGATGACAAGGCCGAGATATTCGAGCGGCACGAACGTGAAGAGCATCATCCCGAGCACATACCCGAAAACCCAGAGCCCAAAGCCCCAGACAAGGTCGATGCCTACCTCCTTTGCCGATTTCATGCATTATTGCTCCTCGATCATACACTTCTTCTCCTAATCCCGATACTTAGTTTATAAACTAAGTATCGGGATGGTGGTCATATTCTTGCATTTTCGGCTACTGTAACCTTGCCATAAACCCCGGCGCGAGTTTCCAGAGCGCTTTGTTTGCCACTGTCCCAAGCCACCATGCGAATACACCAAGTAAGAGCGGGACGTACAAATGCAAAATATCGAAAGCAATTTGGAAGAGAATCGCTGGAAGCAGCGGTATGATAATCCATGCCCACGCGTGTTTTTTACCACTTGCGTGTATCAAAAGAGTTAGTAGAAAAATAGTTGACAACGGAATACCGACCATCCAGGCTCCTATCGTCGAAGGCACGATGCTACTGCTAATAGCTTCTGGAAAAAAATAGGCGTAAACATTCCCAAAATAGCGAGCAAAGAAAATGTAAGAAAAGACATACGATATGACAATTAGAAACAAACGTACACTTGTGAGTCCCATAATAGATTCTTAACTTTTAAGCAAAAATTCGATATCGCTCTTCAAAATCTGATATCCCTGTTCGTTGAGCAATTTGCCTCGATAACTATTCAACTGCTTAAGCATAGCTTGGAGTATACGTTTAGCAATGAAGGGCGGTGTTTGTTTTGCCGCTTTCAGCTGCGCTTTTAGTGATTTATATATTCCGATACTCACCCATTTGAGTTGGTAAATTCGTTCGAGATCTGCCAGCGTGCTTTGGTACGTAACAACAACATCTAATGCGTTCGGGGGCATCACACCGTTTTGAACCTCCAGATTCAGCTCCGATGTAATGCCCAGCGCGGTATTCCCTGTAAACGACGCGCTCGTGGTTGTTGCCTCGCTAATTAAATTCGTTTCGACAGTGAAGGGTCCACTCCCCGTTCCTTGCGCGTAGATTTTATATTCGCCGTCGAGCGGATTGAGGATCGTGATGAATTCTGTATCCGTGCCAAATCCTGTATAGAATGCGTTCAAGATTTCGTTTACCTCCTGCCCATTGAAGTCCTTCCCGATTTTCTTGCCATCAGGACTGATAATAAGAAGATCCGCGGGAGATAGTATCTTCATCAAGAGTATTTTCGCATCCGGAAGATGGAAGTTTTTAACAATTACTGAAGGGTTCTGACCTCTTAGGGCGACGTACACTTCAGGCTGTGCCTCTATGGGCAAGTCATTGTGAGTAAATGAAACCAGCACCTTATTTTCATCAACAAAAGAAGCACTCGGAAGAGGCACGGTATTATCGCCGCTTCCTAATATTAATCCGTGATCACCAAACAAATCGAAAAATCCTTCTGGATAGCCGTGTTCCCACATTGGAGGAGAGGGGCTATCCACTACGTTTATGCCAACAATTGTTTTTTGCTCTGTGACACTACCGACGATGTTATGAATATCAATTCCAGCGTCTAATAAATTGTTGACATTATTATTTAGTGCCTCAAGAAATGTATTCGTAGGATAATTTTGGGGGTAGTCTCGTAAAAGGTTCTCATCAAAAATGTAATCATAAACGGGCAGCAACTCTCTGACTGCATCAATGGGTTCTGTTCGCAGATAAGCAAACAAGCTAGAATAACCCTCTTCTGCCGCTTCGTGCCCTAGAATGAGTTCCAGTACCTCGTCAACAATGCTTTTAGTAGGAGCAAATATTTCCGTGGGCCCTAATTCGCCGCCTTCCCACATTAAATACGCTTTCGGGGCGCCGAGGTGGGGCGTGCCGAGGAAAATCAGTTGATCGACGTCGTTTTCGTAGGTGTCGGACTGCACATATTGCCGTGCGACGAGACCGCCCATTGAGTGCGCGACAAGATCGACTTTGTCGCAGTCGCAAATATCTTTCACTTGATTGATCTTCTCTTTCAGCAACACAGCCGTCTCGACATTCGACTTTCTCCAATCATACGGAAAAGTGAACAAATCTACTTCTCTGGTGTATCCATTTTCGTCGAGCGTTGCGATGAGATCGTCATACGTGTGAAGAATCGGGTCTATCACCCACTCGCCGTTGTGCTGTTCCGAGCCCAAGATCCCCGGAACGATAATGACAGGGTCGGGAGTCGCGTTTGCGTCGGTAATCGTGAAGCGGAGCGTCGCAAGAACAGTCAGTGGGTCGGGTACGGGGAAGTCTTGCGCGTACGCAATGTCGGCGAACAACGCGCGTGCGAACCATATACGTAGTCGATCCTTGAAGATAAGTATCGGCGGTGGGATTTCGAGGATATCTATCTCATACACGCCGGCCTCGATCCATGCGAAGAGTTCGTCGCCGTCGTTCGGATCATCGGGATCGTCAAATGTCGGACCGCTGAAGAACGACTTGACGAATTGTCGCTCACCGGCGCCGTCGATCGTGTAGAGGCGTCCGACAATATCAAAGGCCGCCGGCCCAGTGACGTAGGTGAGCGCGGGAGCATTGAGAGACACGCTGTAGGTGCCTCCATCGAGCATGACAACGTCTCCCCATACAAGAGACGATTCGTGCGGCGGTGGGACTGCTGTTGCATCTACCCGTTCAAGAAAGAAAACAAAAATTAATAACAAAAGTATAAGGACAGGAACCGTAACTCGCAGCGCGACCCTCATGAAATCGCATTGTAGCTAACTCATCTACAAACACAAAAGCCCCACCCGTGAAGCATGGCTTCACTTTGAGAACCCTCGGTTCTCAACGCTCGCGAAGCTCACTGCTCTCCGACACGGAGAACTCTCGTTCCCCGACCCCTTCCCTCAACACATCAGCCGCGATCACAGTCGCGGCTGATGGTTGAAAACTAGGGGCTTTTGTCGGTCGGAATCCGTCAGGGATTTACATCGAGTTCACTGCGGCGCGGGTGACCGGACCGAAGTAGCCTGCGGCCGGAGTGATTCCCTTCGCCTTCTGGAATTTGATGAGTGCTGCACGGGTCGCTGTGCCGAAGCGGCTCGTTTCATTGCCGGAAGAGCCGGGGCCGCTTGCGGCTACTTGGTAGCCGTGCCCGTTGAGCCACACTTGGAGAGCTTTCGCGTCAGCGCCCGTCATGCCGAGTTGGAGATTGCGCGTGAAGTTTGCGCTCGGTGCGGGGAACGCTGCGAGAAGTGCTTTCGTCTCGGGAGCGACCACACCGCCAAGCGATTCGAAGAGTGCGATAAGACTCTTGAGCTGAGCGACGAGTGCGAGGAGCTCTGATGAGGTCGCGGGGGCAGCCGCTGCTGGCGTCGCTGTAGTAGGTGTCGGCGTTGGCGTTGTTGCAGTGCTCGTCGCTGCAGGAGTCGGGGTTGGTGTTGGAGTGGGGCTGACACTTCCGCCCCCTCCTCCGCCGCCTCCACTACCGCCACCGCCGGAGCTGCAGGATGTTGCTGAAGGCGTCACTACTATCGTGGTGGTCGCTGCGGTCGCCGGCGCAACGAGTTTGAGCAAGTTAAGGCCGCCGCTGCACGAAGTTACGGTGATGAACGAAGCTCCGGCCGAAAGAGAGCTCGAATCGAGCGTTGGCGCTGTCATCGAGATGCTGGAATTAGGACCCATCAATATCGTGAATGAGGTGCTGTCTATCGTGGTCGAGGCGAGAGTCGCTCCACCCGTTGAGACGCTCACGGTCACTCCGCTGAGCTGAATGTTGACGTCTGGATCGATCGTGACATCGCTCCCCGTGGTGGCAGCCGAAACCGCGAGTGGAAGCAGCAACGCCGCGACTGAAACAGAAGCTGAAGCTAAGAAGAATTTCTTCATGCGATTTCGCTAGCTAGGCTGATAAAGTTACCCTAGCAGCGAGGGATTATGGGCAGGTCCCGAACGTCCAGACTGGGACGAAGTACAACCCGTTCGCTCCCGTCGTCGAAGCCGTGCCTAGATTTGAGACGAGCGTCAGCTTGCCCGGTGATGCGGTGCTTGTGGCGTTCATCTGAATACAACCGACGCTCAGCGTCGAGGTTGCGGTGTTACTTGTCGTCAGTGTAAGCGCACCTGAGCCTCCATCGAGTGTGACGTCTCCGTAAATTCTTGTTGCGCCCGTCACTTGCAACGTGCTCGAAGCATTCACCGTGCTATCAAATTGATTCGCACCGTTCGTTGTAAATGCACCTGCAACAGTCGACGACGCTTGCGAGACGAAGCCAGCAACGAGCGTCGAAAGGCCGGTAATGCTGAGCGTGCCCTGCGTCGCAAAGTTTCCATTAGAGGCCGTCGTTGTCGCGAATCCATTGAACCAGACGTTGCCTGTCGCCGTTATCTGGGTTGTTGATGCCCGCTGGAGCGAGGTGTTGTCCGTCACCGTGAATGCGCCGCCCGTCACCGTCGAGGACGCCGCAGATACGTAGCCCGCCGTCAAAGTAGAGAGGCCGGTAACACCAAGTGTCCCGCCCGTCGAGATGTTCGTTGAGATAGTCGTTGCAGCCTGTACCGCTACGACGCCGAATAATAGAATGCTTGCAAATACGATGCCGAGCGTGAACCAACTTGCATTGTGCGCCCAGCTTGCAAAACCTTTCATATAAACTAACAATAATTTAGACTAATAATTATTAATCGCGACCTTGATTCTAACTAAAGCACAGGGAGTTAACTCCCTGCACGCACTTGGGATTGTACACCCGCTCATGAAGCGTTTGGTGACGCAATATCAGCGCTGTGGATAAGTTGCGAGAGATTTTACTTCGCCTTCTCGAGCGCCCGCAGAAAGTTCGGATCGGTTTCGACAAGACCGGGTGCTTTTTGCCGCAGCTTCTCCACGATCTCGCGGGCACTCGAAATATTCCCGGCAAGAAATTCCGCCTTCGCGAGATCATAAAGGACAGGGTAATTCTCGGGCTCTGCGACCGATACGTCCGTTAGAAAGCGAGCGGCGTTTTTCCAATCCTCAACAGTAATGTAGTAACGCGACGCGCGACGGGCGGTGTTGGTGTCCTGCCTGCCGTACGCAGCAAGTCCTTTCGCCGCCCACTCAGCCGCTGCCGAAGGGTCGCCCCGCACCTGATAGAGCGTCGCGATGATGTAGTAAGGCTCTGCGAAGTTTGGCACTAATGTGGAGTACTCCGCCAATTCCCCTATCGCTTCCTCGTAGTATTGCCGTTTCCCAGCGCTTCCCGCCGGCAAGGCGTCTCCTTTCTTAATGGACACGTTGGCAAGCAGGTAGCGCGGCTGGATACGCTTCGGGGAGAGCTCTATCGCGCGGGCGAGAACCCCGCGAATGTACTCCTCATCCGGTTCCTCCCCTTTCGGCGCAAGATCAAGGACATGTGCATAGTAGGTGATCCCGCGCGCATCGTATGGATACTTTGCGTAGTTCCCCTCAAGAATGTCGCGGGCAGCGCGGTATGCGAGTACACGCTCCTCACCATCAAGCTTCGAGACCTGCCGTTCCGAGTACCACTCATAGAGTTGGTAGCCGTACTCCATTTCGGCATAGGTGTCGAGCTTCAATCCACTTTCTATTGCACCTACCGAGCGGCGCGCGTCAACGAGCTGGTAGAGGTAGCCTTTCGCGAGTGCAATGTTTGCCCGAAGCGGCTGGATTGATACAGGGTAGATCAGGAGCGCGACGAGGACGCCAACGAGGATCGGCAGTGCTTGCGGCAACGCGCGGAGGCGGAGCGGTTCCGGTACGCCGCGCACCGTGAGCATGATTGCAAAAAGTGTGAGGAAGAACCATAACGTGAGTGCCGTATCAAAGACAAAGAAATTCTGCACCGCGTAGACGATGGCGATAAGTGAAAAGAGCAAGCCCCGATAGCGCTCATTGGTGTCGGCCGACACGAGAAGCCGCCTTGCGCTATACATGAACGCTCCTATCAACGCGAGATACAAAACCAAACCGGGGATGCCGTACTGCACGAGATAATCGAGAAACGCGTTGTGCGTGCGATCGAACCATTCCTCAACGATCTTCGTAGGGTCGTAAAACTCATTGAACACGACCGCGATGTGCTCGGATCCAACGCCAACCATCAACTCCTTTGGATCCTGAAGCGCTCTACCGACGACGTTTTGCCAAATGAAGAGACGGCTTTCGACCGTCGTGTCGGAAAGCGATATTGCTGCGAGACGCTGAACGGGCGCGAACGGCACCGAGGCAAGCTGCGCGCGGAACGTTACGAACAGTGCCGCTGCGATCAAAACTCCTGCGAAACCCGCTCGCGCATAGGTTCGGTATTTCTCATTTCCCCCTGCTTCGCTAAAGCTTCGCAGGGCAGGCCTCCAGGCAAAATAAAGAAGCGCAACGAATCCCGCAGCCACCATTGCAAGCAGCGTGCCGCGCGTCGCGGCTGCAAGAATTCCCAAGAATTGGAGCAAGGCGCCCGCGTACACCCACTTCTGCCACCTGCCCGAAAGATCGCGTGCAAGCATGAGCGTAACGAAGAGAGAGAGTGCCATGTAGCTCGAGAAAAATGTGGGATTTCCGAACGTACTCGAAACACGCTCCGCTTCGCCAGGGAGAAGCGGAATGTCGATGCCGCTTGCCCATTGAAGCCACTGCAACACACCAAAAAGAGCCGAGAGCGATGCCGTCCAGACGATTACTGCAAAGAGGCGCTTCACAAACGCGTCGTCGGCTGAGACGAGCGTGAGATAGAAAAAGCCGGCGAGCGCGGTCAAGGTGAGGAGTCCGTCTCCCCTGTCGAAGATAGACCAGAAGCTGTGGTAGAAGTCGACGCCGAAAAGCGAGCTCACATAGGCCCATACAAGAAGTGCGGCGGGAATCCATGAGATCGGACTGCGGAGCCGCGAGAAATAGAATTGCTTTCCGGAGAGGGCGAGCACGGCGAACGCAGCGAGCGCAAGAAGGAATGCGGCACGAAAGAGGATGGTCTTTGGCGTGAGGTATGGATAGAGAAGCCCGTCCACAAAGATGAGCGTCAGGAATGCTGGCGCAAGCAGCGCATACGAAAAAGCCCTTTCGAGGGCAGGCATCATACCCGGTTAGTAGAATGTGCCTTTGCGCCAGCGGAGGCGCGCTGGCGCGGCGTGAGCGACCAACTCTCATGGTTTGCACTTTGGATACCTTCTCTAGTTGTGTTCATTGGTTGGTTTGAGCCCAAGGCACATTTCACTACCGGGTCATAGATTCCTCAAACGGGCCATCTCGCTCCTTGCGCTTCCGTCGTTGCCGCCCATCAGTTTCTCCATCCCTTGTAATGCCTCGATTGCGTCATCTACCCTGCCCGTCTTTTCATACCATTGCGCTTTAAGCTGGAGGATCTGCGGGGTTTCACCTAGATCCTTTTCTGCCTCCTCGAATGCCGCCTCAAGCGTCGCCGCGTCGTCCGCAAAATGCTTTATCAAAAATGAAAGCCTTGCGATGTGATACTCCTCGCCCGGTTGTGCCTCGACAGCGCGCGCGTACGCGATGCGGGCCGTTTGAAGTGCGCCGAGGCGCTCCATCAAAGAGCCGAGATTTCGCCATGCAAGGCCGGTCTTTGTGGAATCGATCTTGAGTGCACGGCCAAGATTGTCATACGCTGCT
Source organism: Candidatus Kaiserbacteria bacterium (assembly GCA_016186695.1). Taxonomy (GTDB): domain Bacteria; phylum Patescibacteriota; class Minisyncoccia; order Phycocordibacterales; family UBA2100; genus UBA10103. Next base: position 14,846 of record JACPLC010000006.1, read on the forward strand.
TTGCCGTCTCCCAAGAGCTCATACTGATTCGCGATGCTTACGTAGAGAATGTAGTCCGTTGGGTCATCGTTCTTCCCACTTTGATCCCCGCCAAGGAGACTCTTGGAGCGAGCGATCTCGTCGTTAGCACGTTTCTCCAGTTCACCGCCGTCTTCATGGGTGCCTTGCCAATCCCAGCTAGCGATCGTGTCGCCTTCCGCAAGCGGAAGCGGATGAGCCTGATTCTGCAAGAGAAACCATGCACCTCCTGCGAGGAGCGCGACGACGACAGCACTGATAATGAGATTTTTATTTTGCATAGGCGAAAGTATACCTCGCTTAGCTTCGAGCTTCCAGCTTCGAGGAAAGGCAGCGGGAGCTTTAAACGCAAAACCCCTCGCCGATTGACGAGGGGTTTTGGTTTTGTTGGGCCGAATCCCAACCGGAGTTCTCTATTCCGCCGGCTGGCGGAGAGAACTGTGACTAGACGCGGGCTACGGAGTACACGTCGTCGCCGTGCCGAACTGGCAGGCGCGCGTGTCGTTGTCCGTATCCTTCACGAGGTAGCCGTTCGTCCAGTCCGTAGTCGTGGTCGTGTGGCTCGTTGCCGAGCGGTCAGACCAGACCATGTTCTGGGCGGTGTGGAGGCCGAGAGCCGCGGCGTCTGTGATAGCCGAGGTGTCCTCCGCAAAGCTAATCGTGATGGAGTCTCCTGCGTCACCCCAGCCGGAGACCGTCGCACGAAGCTCATACGTCTTCGTCGAAGCGGCGCCGATCTGCTCAACCTCGCCGTTCTGACAGTTCGTGTCAGGACAGATCGAGAGAGTCGTTCCGCCGCCACTTGCGTTGGTGGTCGTCGAGGTGTCGTTGATTACGATCGCCGTCCCTGTCACGTCGTACATGATCCATGCGGATGTCATGACGCCGGAAGTGGTAACGGTGAAGGAAATCTCGCGCCACTCGATTGAGCCTGCCGCGTCGGCGGTAATGCTGAAGCGGTAGAGGCCGATACCGGAGGCAACAGTGTTCGTGGTGTAGCCGGTCGTGAGACGCGCGAGCGTCGGGACCGATTTCTTCACGTACTTCGTACCGTAGCCGGAGTTGGCCGCAGAGTTGACGTCGGAAGAGGCCGCAGAGCTGTCTGTGGTACCTGCCGAGTCTATCGCCTTGAAGCCTTCGTCAGCGTCGATGAGGACCGAGACCGCAGCACCCGAGTGGGAGCCGGAGCTGATCGTCGGAACGTCGACGTAGACATCGATGTCAGCCGAGTCGTTCATCGGCACGTACATCGTGAGACCGGTGAAGGTCGAGGTCGAGTAGGCTTGGTTGCCGGTCGTGACCGCCTGCGAGGAGGTCTTCTCGACACCATTCACGTCCTTGTACTTCAGGGTCACGGCCGAGACAGACGTTGCCGCATCGTTCGGGACCTTGATCTTGAGCTCTTGGACCGTGAAGCTCGAGTTCGCACCGGCAAAGTCGAATTTGCCGACGTGGACCCACGAGTGACCGTCAAGGTGCCGGAGCCGTTCGTAATCGTCTGGAGCGAGACATCCGAGCCAACCGTCACCGATTGTCCCGTCGTCGCACCCGTACCACCCGAAGTATCATCAAGATCTGCGATCCATGGACCGGCGTTTGCGCCGCTCTTCACGTTCGCTACAACGTTGATGGTCTTCGTCTGCGACGCACCCATCGGCACGTTGACGCCGAAGGAGTTAGTCGCCGCTGCGGAAGATTTCGTCGTGCCGATCTGCGCGCCCGTCGCGTTGTCGACGAGGCGGAGATCGGTGATCGATGCCGCTTCAGCAGTCGAGAGGTTGATGACGATCGTGTTCACGGTCACGCCCTCGGTCGAACCGGTGCCGAGCGTGAAGGACCCTAGCTTGGCGTTGTTCGCGCCAGCGACGATCGTCTGGTTGCCGTACCCTGAAGCCTTCGTGCCCGTGAGGGTCGAAGAGCTGATGGTGCGGGAGTTGCCTTCCACTTCGCTGATCGCAGAGGTGAGGCGGTCGCCCGAGGCGATACCCTCCGTGTCTGCGGTCGCGATGGAAACACCGACATCAACTGTTTCGGTTGCCGTGTAGTTGGTGGCGTCGGACTGCTTGGAATCACCGTAGATCTCCACAACATGGGTCTTCCCAAGCTTGAGGATCATCGAGGAGCCGAGCGTGAAGGACGTTCCGGCAGCAGCCGTCACGTCCGCGGTCGAACCCACTTGGACACCGTCCAGCATGATGCGGACGTTGTCCATCGTGTTGTCCGAGGTCGAGGTATCGATGTCAACAGTTATCGCTTCGACTTTGACATCATCACCTGCCGCGCGGAACTCAAAGCGCGACCAGAGTTGACCAGTCGAGGCGACTGCCACGTTCTCCGTCGGAGAGGTGTTTGCCTTCACGACAGAGAGACCGATACCTTCCACCGTGTTAGCCGTAACTGCCGTTGGGGCAGAAGGCTTGAGGGGCTGACCGAGCTCCGAGTCCACCAAGAGGATGTCTGTCCCTCTGCGGATCTGGAAGTCGAAGGTCTTGCCCGAGGTGCCCAAGACGTCCGCGACGAGGCGGATCTCGTTACCACCCGTCTCAAGTTTGAGAGGGTTCGCCGAGAGGTCGAAGATGACCTTGTCGCCAACCGACGCCGGAACGACTGAACCAACCGGATTGCCCTTTACGTAGAGCTTGAAGTTGGCGAAGTCGCTGTCTTTGGTAGTACCGCGGTTCTCGAACTGGACAGAGTGGAGCCACGCTGCACGGGTGTTCTCCGTAAGCGTTGCCTGGAAGACCGTTATCTCGTTCGCCGGAGCGAACGTCACGTTGCTGGGTGTTGCCGTACCCCACGTCGCCGTCGCGATAGTCGCGTTGGAGATGAGGTGTAGGTTACCCGAGATCGGGAGTACGACGGAAGCGTCGAGCGGCGCGGAGGCCGTGACACCCGTCAGCTGTACGCCGACCTGATTGCCGTTCGTCGAACCGATGTCCGAGCGGACAGAAACGGTTACCGAACCATTCGCGGGAACCGTGAAGAGACCGCCCGAAGCGTTGAAGCTGAAGTTACCGCTCGAGATGCCCGCCGGATCAGTGATTCGGCGTGCGCCATCGTAGAGGTAAATGTTGCTCAAGTCCGTGTCGGTCGAGACACCGATGCGCTTGAGTGCAAGGTTCGTGACCGTGACAGGCACGCCCGAGCCGTTCGAGAAGGTGAACTTCGCGAGAAGGGCGATACCCTGACTCTTGACGATCGTGCTAGCCGCCGGATTGTCAGCAGCGAGCATGGCGCGGAGTCCCGCTCCAACCGGAACAGGAGGAGGCGTGCCGGGCGTTACCGGACCGGGAGTTACCCCTGCGCAGAGGGCGTTTGCCTTCGCGCGCGTGATCGGACCCCAGAAGCCGGCCGCCGGCGTGATGCCGTTTGCCGCCTGGAATGCCGAGACCGCTGCCTTGGTGCGAGCACCAAAGTACGAGGTTTCGTTGCCCGGAGAGCCGGCGCCCGCCGAGGCGATAACCGCTCCATGAGCGTTGAGGAATGTCTGAATCCACATCACTTCACCTCCCGAGTTTCCCATCGAGTGGTTCCTTGTGAATGTGTAGCAGCCAGCACCAGTGCCACCCGTTGTGGTGCCACCCTGAAGCGCTGCGATTTGTGCGAGCAATGCCTGGATCTGTACCTGAAGATCGGCAATCGTCTGCGCTTTCGCCGGAGTGGCGAACGCAAACGAGAGCGCGAGGATCAGACCTAAGCCCAGAAACACTGCCGCAACATTTTTTGTTGCTAATGCTTTACTCATAAGTTTTGTTTGACCTTTCACCCTTCACACGAAGATTTTCGTGTGTCGGGCTGCATGCATTTTCTTTCGACGAGAATATGTATGCATTTGTATTGCCTTCTAATGACTAATAACTGAAGACAACTTAATAATTTTGCTAGCCCGACGCGCGAAAGCGCGACGAGGTTAGCAGCAAGAGAATTGGACTGTCATTCATCCGAACAGAGTATTCCGGACATGCGCCGAATTTCAGGAGAAAAATTTTCGTGATGGCAGATGCCATCTCGATTGTTCGTGCCACTATGCAGATGTCAGAGAACCAAGCGGAAGAGCGACTCGCCCTCGCTTTTTATCATCAATCAATGCGTCTTAGTCAAAAGGCGCATCCCGACAATTATATATCAGCGAGTTTGCGGCGAAGCTCTTACCCAAACTACGTTTTGTGGATAACTTGTGGCCAAAGAAAGCCCCCAAATAAGACTAACGGGCGGCCTTGTTTCAGTTCACGAGTTACCGCGGCACAATACGCTCCCGACACGCGGGAGTCAACCGTTTTGACGCCAGTTCTCGGGCAATCTTTCAGCCGTTCACAGAATCTTTAAAGAAATCGTGAGCTAAAATATATTCCAAAACGAAAATGCTTACTGCGCAAGAGCGTACGTGCTCCAGCGCTTCGCGCCCATTTTTTTTACGCGGCCCTGCAAGACAAGGTTTTTTAGTTCACGTTGTATCATTTTCTCGCTATATTCGGGAAGATTCGCCGCAATGTCCTTTATTCCCAATTGCCCATGCGAACCCAGGACAGCAACGACTTCTTCCGCGCGGCCGTGTGTTGGAGATCCCTTATCGGACACCGAATCGCTCTGCTGCAATTTGTCCTTTATCTGGCGAGCTTTTTTTCTCCTCCTGGTATCTGATATGAGCCCGCTCGTATGCGTGGCAAGCGCAAAGTCGTCTTTATTGAGAGATGTGCTCTCAGAGAGTCCTGACCGCTTAGCCATCGTTAGATATACCCCAAGCTCATCCAAGGCTGCGATAAGTACGTCTGCATTTTGCATGGATACACGGCCCGATACTGAGAGTATGCGTGTGAGAGATATGAGTTTTCGGATCAAACCTTCTACGCTCTTGAGAGCCTGCGACTCGCGGCTGCGCAATTCATCACGAAGTTTCAGAGTTGACGAGAGGAGGATGATTGCGGCACTACGGGCTGCTCCTCGCACCGGCTCATCATGTGGAATATGGTTGGTAAGCAAATGAAGCGCGGCGGCAATACGTTCTGCGCGACGATAGGCACGCTCACCAGAAACATTTTCCCCAAAGGCATCTGTCCGTATTGCTGTACTATCGAGAAAACGAGATAGGTGATCTTTCTTTGCCACGTCCTTTATATCGTCCATTGTGGAGCCATACGTGTCCTTTTTGTCCTATACACGCGGCATGTCGGATTATATAGAGGACAAGAGGAGATGCAACGGCAAAATCAAGAAGAAAAAACATGCCATCAAAAACATGTCGGGAAATCGGGCAAAAGTGGAATGCTATGATAGTGCCATGAAAGAAAAACGCCGAAATGGCAAGAACAAACGAAAGGAAGAGGAGGACCAGGCCGATTCAGGACCGCGCGTAAGCCCCGAGGTAATGCGGGGGGTGTCGGCAATCTTTCTTGCGGCCATAGCGGGCTTTCTTGTCCTTGCGAGTACTGATAAAGGGGGTACGGTGGGCACTGCACTGTATCAATGGCTCTCCTCCCTTTTGGGCGTTGGATATTTGCTGCTTCCACTGTCGCTCATCTTGCTCTCCATCGCCATCCTTCGCTCGTTCGAAAGACATTTTGGTTTCATACAGCTCGGGAGTATGGCGGTATTTCTTCTCGCCGCACTTGGGCTCGTAAACGTCGCGCTTCCTGATCGCGGAGGAATTATTGGGTCGGCCGTTGCCGGACCGCTCTCAAAGGCAATCGACACGCCAGCGACCATTATTTTTCTGGCCGCTTTTATTATCGCTGCCCTTATCGTCGCATTCAATATCCATCTCGGTGCACTCTTTTCTGCACTACGCGAACGTCTTCGCCGCGCTCCCGAAGAGAAACTTTTAGAGGATGTTTCGGTCATTGGTTTACCGCCGGACGAAGAGGCGCAAGAAGTTGAGGCGCAGTCACCACAGATCGAATCTGTGGTGACAGAAGCTGCTGAAGAAAAGAAGGGAGCGATCGCTCGATTCTTCGATCAAAAATCAGAGAGCACTGAAGGGTTCCCGATTATTGCTGCGACGGGTTCGACATATACTCCCCCGCCGGTTTCGATCCTCGCAAAAAACCGCGGGAGACCCGAGGTCGGCGATGTGAAAGCAAACATGAACATCATCAAGCGGACGCTGCAGAATTTCGGCATTATGGTCGAGATGGATGAGGCATCGATCGGCCCGACCGTGACACGCTACGCGATGAAGCCGGCGGAAGGCGTGCGACTTTCGAAAATTGTCGCGCTCCAGAGCAATCTTGAGCTCGCACTCGCCGCCGCTCCGGTGCGCATCGAGGCACCGATCCCCGGAAAATCGCTCGTGGGGATCGAAGTGCCCAACATCGCGCGAACGACACTTGGACTCGCGCCCTTGATTTCAGATGACGCGTTCGCGGGTTCCGACAAGCCGCTCCTGCTTAGTTTGGGCCGCTCCATCACCGGCACGCCGCACTACGCCGATCTCGGGCGGATGCCGCACCTCTTGGTTGCCGGCACCACCGGCGCGGGCAAATCGGTTGCTATCCACGACTTCATCGTCTCCTTGCTCTACCGCTGCGGACCGGAGCGGCTCCGCTTCATCATGATCGACCCGAAGCGTGTCGAGCTTACGCTCTACAATTCCATCCCCCACCTCCTCACTCCTGTCATCACCGACGCCAAGAAAGCGATCCTTGCCATCAAGTGGCTCGCAAAGGAAATGGAAAGACGCTACAACATTCTCGAAACCGAATCGGTCCGTGATATCAGCTCCTATCACGAAAACATCGTCGCGCCCGCAATCGGGAAAGGTGTCTCCGAAGAGGAAAAAATGCCGGAGGCGATGCCCTACATCGTCGTCGTTATCGATGAACTGGCCGACATCATGTCGACCTACCCGCGCGAACTAGAGGCAGGGATCGTGCGGCTCGCGCAAATGAGCCGCGCGGTCGGCATCCACCTCATTCTTTCGACGCAGCGGCCGAGCGTGAAAGTCATCACCGGCCTCATCAAAGCGAATATCCCCGCGCGCGTCGCCTTTCAGGTCGCCTCGCAGATAGACTCCCGCACCATCCTCGACATGGGGGGCGCAGAAAAACTTCTCGGCGCAGGTGATATGCTCTTCCTTTCCGGCGAAATGAGCAAACCGCGACGCATCCAAGCCCCACTGATCTCCGAAAACGAAGTAAAGAAGGTCGTTCAATGGATTGCGCGCGAAAGCGAAGGGCAGATTCCGAGCGAAATCGACTTCACCGAAAAAACGGGAGGCGGCGTAGATGCGATCTTTTCCTCCATGACCGAAGAGGACGATGACGACGAGCTCTACAGCGAAGCAAAGCGAACAATTATCGAAGCCGGCAAAGCCTCGACCTCCTACCTGCAGCGCAAACTCGGCATCGGCTACGCGCGTGCCGCGCGGCTCATGGACATCTTGGAAGAGCGCGGCGTCATAGGCCCCGCAGATGGCGCGAAGCCGCGCGAAGTCATCGGCGCGGGAAACGCAGACGAACTCGCGCGAGAGCCCGAGGGAGAAGAGGAAGCCGAGCGTGTATGATTTTTCTTTTTCTCTCCCCCCCTTGGAATTTTTTTCGCGGTGTGCGCTTTTGGAGTGTCGCGCAGGCCGACGGGCCGAGCAGCAGGAATTTTTCAGCAGAAAAATATCCGACTCCAAAAGTGTACGGCGAGAAAAAAATTCCATAAGTATGCTCCCCTATCACGACAGCCGTCTCACCCGAATCATCCTCATCGTCTTCTTCGTTGCACTTGCAGGATATGCATACTACGAGATACGCGGGCTTCTTTCGGGCCCCGTCATCGAGGTTGAAAACCGTGTCATGGAGGTTTCAGAGCAATTCATTACTATTGAGGGAAAGGCAGGGCGCATTGCAACGCTTTCCATGAACGGCAAGACGATTCCGGTAACCGAAGACGGCGCTTTTGCAGAAGGCTACGTGCTCGCTGAAGGCTACAACCGCATTGTCCTCGAAGCGCGCGACCGCTACGGAAATGCGACGGAGCGCGAGATCGAGATCATCTACACGCCTTCGACTGGTTCGACGCCTTCGAATGCCTCAGGGCAAGCAAGTTCACCGCAGGCAACGACCACGCAGTAGGCAGCTTGATACTTCATACCTCATACTTCATACTTGCCGTCATGGCGCTTGGAACGAAGAAGGTCAAGGCTCCTCCGAAACAGACAGGTACGGGAAGTGATAAAGACATCGACCGCGCGATATCCGAAATAAAAACCAAGTTCGGCGACGACGCCATTATGAAATTAGGCGAGACGCCGAAGGTAGATGTGAACGCAATTCCCACGGGCTCCATCGGTGTTGACTGGGCGCTCGGCATCGGCGGATTGCCGCGTGGACGCATCATTGAGATCTTCGGACCTGAGTCTTCGGGAAAGACGACGCTCTCACTCCACGTCGTTGCCGAGGCACAGAAAAAGGGCGGGGTGTGCGCCGTCGTCGACGCAGAGCATGCGCTCGACCCGGAATACGCGAAAAAGCTCGGCGTGAACATCGAACAGCTCCTCGTTTCCCAGCCCGACACCGGAGAGCAGGCACTCGAGATAGTCGAGTCGCTCGTTCGGAGTGGAAAAATAGACGTTATCGTCGTCGACTCCGTTGCCGCGCTCACACCGAAAGATGAGATAGAGGGCGACATGGGCGCGCAACACGTCGGAAAGCAGGCGCGTCTCATGTCGCAGGCACTTCGCAAGCTCACCGCCATCGTCGCGAGAACGAAGACCATCGTGATTTTCATCAACCAAATCCGTATGCAAATCGGTGTGATGTTCGGCAATCCCGAGACGACGCCGGGCGGCAAGGCGCTGAAGTTTTACACCTCGGTGCGCATCGACATCCGTCGTATCGCGCAGATAAAGAAAGGCGATGAGGTGATGGGCGGGCGGCATCGCGTGAAGATAGTAAAAAATAAAGTCGCTGCGCCCTTCCGCCAGACGGAATTCGACATGCTCTATGGCGAAGGGATTTCAAAAGAGGGAGAAGCGCTCGCGCTCGGCGAGAAGTACGGTATCGTCGAAAAATCTTCCGGCGGCGCATACAGCTACGGTGAGCACAAGCTCGGCCGCGGCTATGACGCCGCGCGCACCTTTCTGCGCGAGAACAAACCGATCCTTAACCAGCTTCTGAAAGAGATCAAAAAAGCGCTCGCCGAAGGCAGCGTCGCAAAGAACGCCGGCACCGAGGATTGATTGCCCGTCTCCGCCTCAACAAAAAACAACACCAAAAAAGTTGTGCATTTGGCACAGGTATGTATGATGCGCCTAGTTGCACTCGCGGCGCGGAAGCGCCCGCGTTTTATCCGAAACGTTTGCATCAGAGATGAGAACGAACCGCCCCGCAAAGGCAAACACAAAACGAAAAAAGAAAAACGGTCCTAAAAAGTTCTGGCTCTTGGGCCGGGAGGAGATCAATACCGCCCACTTCGATATCGCTCCCGAGGGCAATTTGATCGTGCGGGAGGGTAATTATCAATACAATATATACGACATCATCAAGAAGCACGGAACGCCGACCGAAATCTTCTTCCCTACCATCGTTGAGAATCGCGTCCGCGACCTCATTGAGACGTTCAACGCATTCATCAAGGTTACCGGCTACCGCGGACGCTTCTATTACCACTACCCGATGAAGGTCAACCAAAACCGTGAATTCGTCCTGCCGGCGGTCGCCGAGGGAGCGAACCTCGACGTGGGGAGCGCCAATGAGCTCTTCGTCGTGAAGCGGATGGTCGAGCAGGACAAATTCAATGAGAAGATCCGCGTCATCTGCAACGGCCCGAAGACCGAACACTACATGGCACTAATAGAAGAGCTGAAGTCGAAAGGGCTTGTCGTGATCCCGATCATCGAGGACATGGTCGAGCTTGAGCGGATGAAAAAATTCAAGGGCGAGGTCGGCATTCGCGTCGATCTCAACATCAAGGTCGCGAGTCATTGGGACAAACGCTACAACCGCTACGGCTTTACCGAGGAGGAGCTACTCGGCCTCGGAAAGATCCGCAATCTTGCCGTCCTGCACTACCACGTCTCGAGCCAGATCGAACGCGTCGACGGCCTGGTGCAGCCGCTGAAGCGCGCTATTTCGCTCTATACCAAGATGCGCGAGAAGAATCCGCAACTCGATACTATCGACATCGGCGGCGGCGCGGGTGTCCCCTACGACAAACGCAAACGCTTCTACACCGGCCGAAACCTTATCAGCCAGCTCGTGAAGACTGCTAAAAAACAGTGCGATCGTCTTGGCGTTCGCCACCCGAATCTCATCGCAGAGTGGGGCCGCTTCGTCGTCGCGCCTGCACAAGTCACGATCTACCGGATCACCGCCGAGAAACAGGCGTACAACAAGGGTGGCAACAGCTGGTACGTGATAGACGGCTCATTTATGAACGACCTCCTCGATACATGGGCCATTAAGCAGAAATGGCACGTCGTGCCGGTAAACCATCTGCATAGCAAGAAGCTCGCGCGCGTATGGATCGGAGGAAGCTCCTGCGACAGTGACGACAAGTACACCGCCGGTGGCTCATACATTCTCTTGCCGCAGCTTCAAGATGTGGATGAACTCTACATCGCCTTCCTTGACACAGGTGCGTATCAGGATTCTCTCGCTTCTCATCATTGCCTCCTCTCCTCGCCGCTGAAACTTACGGCGCAAAACGGTGAGATAAAGGTCGTGCGCAAGCGCGAGACTGCGGAAGAGGTCGGCAAGCAATTCGGGTGGTAGTTATGAAACTTTCCTTTGGAGATTTCCCGAATCGGTACCGGGATCCAAAAAAAGCGAAGATCGCGATCCTTCCCGTTCCGTACGACGGAACTTCGACATATGGAAAAGGTGCGGACAAGGGCCCCGCGGCACTGCTTGCCGCTTCGTGCCAGCTCGAAAATTATGATATAGAAACAAAGACAGAGGTCTACAAGCACGGCATCTATGTCGAAAAACCGGTAACCGAAAATCGCTCTCCCGAAAAAATGGTCGACGCCGTCGGGAAGAAAGTCTCCGAGATCATCGGCAAAAATAAATTCTGCGTGCTGCTTGGGGGCGAACATTCCATCACACCGCCTGCCGTTCGCGCACACACAAAAAAGTACCAGGATCTCTCGGTACTCCAGCTCGACGCACACGCCGACATGCGCGAGCACTATCATGGCTCGAAGAATAATCACGCGTGCGCGATGGCGCGTGTCAAAGAATTTAAGCCCGTGCAGGTCGGCATTCGTAGCCTCGACGTGGGCGAGTTGCGGAACATCCGACTCGATCGCATATTTTTCGCCAAAGACATCCACGACAACGATCGATGGATGGAAAAGGCGATCTCGAAGCTCTCAAAAAATGTCTACGTCACCATAGACCTCGACGTGTTCGATCCGGCCTTCGTACCTTCGACAGGCACTCCCGAGCCAGGTGGCTTGGATTGGTACCGTGTGACCCGATTCCTCAAAAACGTTGTCGGGAAACGCAGTGTCGTCGGCTTCGACGTCGTCGAGCTTTTGCCGCGGAAAGATGCGCCCGCTCCCGACTTTCTCGCGGCAAAGCTTGTGCACACCTTCCTAAGTCATATATTCTCAAAGTGATATGGCGACTGTATTGATAATCGGAGCCGGCGGCGTAGGAAGTGTCACCGCGCATAAGTGCGCGATGAATGCCGACGTGTTCACAAAGATCCACCTCGCTTCGCGTACGATCGGGAAACCGAATGCAATAAAGAAAGATATCAAGAAGCGCTGGGGCATTGATATTCAAACGCACACCGTCGATGCCGATAAAGCAAAAGAAGTCGCGGCACTCATACGAAAGACAAAACCCGCCGTTGTCATCAACGTTGCGCTTCCTTATCAAGACCTCGTTATCATGGACGCGTGTCTTTCGACGGGCGTACACTACATCGACACCGCCAACTACGAGCCGCGAGATGAAGCGCACTTCGAATACAGCTGGCAGTGGGCATACAAAGATAAGTTCAAGAAGAAGGGCATCATGGCAGTTCTCGGCGCCGGATTCGATCCGGGAGTTACGAATGCTTATTGTGCATACATCCTCAAAAAATACTTCGACAAGATCCGCTTCGTGGATATTCTCGACGCGAACGCCGGCAGCCACGACAAATCCTTCGCGACGAACTTCAATCCGGAAATAAACATCCGCGAGATTACACAAGAGGTAAAACACTGGCGCAGGAAAAAGGGGGTGGGTCGTTGGATCAAGACGCCACCTGTGATGCACGAAGGAAGCGTGCACTTCAGCTTCAACTATCCCGTCGCGGGCCCGCGTGAGAGCTACCTTCTTTTCCACGAGGAAATGGAATCGCTCGTAAAAAACCTTCCTGGGTTGGAGCGCATGCGTTTCTGGATGACATTCGGACAGAATTACCTCACCCACCTGCGGGTGATGGAGTCTATCGGTATTTCCCGTATCGATGCGATAGATTTCAAGGGGCAGAAGATCATACCGATGGAATTCCTGAAGGCGCTCCTCCCCGACCCCGCCTCGCTCGCGACGAAGTACACAGGGAAGACAGTCATCGGCTGTATCGTGACCGGCGTGAAAGGAAAAAAGGAGAGCACGAAATACATCTACAACGTGAGCGACCACGCCAAGTGCTTCAAGGAGGTCGGCTCACAGGCAATTTCTTACACGGCAGGAGTTCCGCCGGTCATAGCTGCAATGATGCTCTTGCAGGGAAAATGGAAAGGCAAGGGCGTATTCAATGTGGAAGAGCTTGATCCAGAGCCATTCCTGAAAGCGCTCGCAAAGAACGGTCTACCGTTCAAGATCGTGAACTCCAAACCACTTCCGGCATACCTCGGCGCCAAAACGTAGAACTATGGCACGCCCACGCTCAACGCTCGATGCGGGAAAGATCGGAACGCCCGCATTCGTTATCGAGGAGAAATTACTTCGGCACAACCTCTCAGTTCTCAAACGAGTACGCGATAAGACCGGAGCCACGGTGCTCCACGCACTGAAGGCGTGGGCAACGTGGCCGCTTTTTCCTATCGTGAAAAAGTACTTGAGCGGCACCGAGGTGAGCTCGCTGAACGAGGCGCGGCTCGGGCACGAGGAGTTCGGACCCGAAGTGCACATGTATGCTCCTGCGTACAAGCCGGAGGAATTTGATGCTGTTCTCAAGAATTGCAGCCACATTATCTTTAATTCTTTCGGTCAGTTCCGACAGTTCAAAAGCAACATAAAGAAATCAAAGAAACGAATTTCAGTGGGCCTTCGCATCAACCCCGAAGTTACGGCACATGAGCGACATCATGTATGGAACCCGTGCGCACCGGACTCACGCCTCGGCATCCGCGTGAGCGAATTCGAACGGGAGCTGAAGAGAGACCCGAGAGCGCTTGAAGGCATCGACGGGCTTCACTTCCATATCTTTTTCGAGCGCGACCTTTCCGATTTGAAACAGGCGCTTCCAAAGATTGAGAAACGCTTTGGACGATATTTTCAAGAGATGAAATGGATCAACTTCGGAGGCGGGCAGCGTATTACCGACGATGGCTACGACGTCGAAGGGCTCATCAAGGTCATCAACAAATTCAAAAAGAAATACGGCGTCGAGGTACATCTCGAGCCCGGCGCTGCGATCGTCTGGTATGCGGGAACACTGGTCGCGTCTGTCTTAGACGTCATCGAGCGAAAAGATGTGCCATACAAAGTCGCGATCCTCGATATCTCGTTCGAAGCGCACCTCACGGATTTTATCTTGTCTCCGGTGCTCGAGCTCCGCATCCGCGACACGGGAAGGAAAGGGCAATTCAGACATGCATACAAATTCGGCGGCAGTACCTGTCTCGCTGGCGACAAGATCAACCGGATCTACACGTTCAAACGACCTCTCAAGGTCGGCGACAAGGTCATATTCGAAGATGCGATTCAATACACGCTCGTAAAGACGACGATGTTCAATGGCGTCCAGCATCCCTCGATCATCTTGTGGAAAAACGGGAAATCAAAAACTCTCCGAACATTCAGCTACACCGACTTCAAATGGAGAATGGGCTGATCTTACAGGGCGAAAAGAATTCCCCGTGCGAATCACAGTTTCTGTTCCACCAAAAACTCCAGTGTGCCTTTGTCAACACGCTCTCGGCTGAAGATAACCTCTTCTCTCAAATCTTCGCGAAGCAACTCCCGATCGCCGACGAACACCAAATGTGCTCGTGCGCCCGCATCGCGCAACCCTCTGTACATCTCGTAATCCGATTGACTGTCGCCAAAAGCAAGAAACCTGCGCGGGTGGATGTTCTTTTGCTCCAAGAATGTCAAAAACTTCCGAGCTCCAAGCGCCTTGCCTGCCAAAGCGTGGTGGATATCCGTTGCTATTCTCGTCGAGGTAATGTTAAGTTTGCCCTCCGTGTCATGCGCCACGAGAATCTTCCGCATATCTTCTATGAGTGTCTGTTGCGCTGCCCTAAAGTCGTCAAGGGTCCGGCCACGGAGCTGCTCCTTGGGTAATAGTTCGACGCTGGCCATCGTCTGCTTGGTCTCATCATAGAACATCACTTCGCGATACGGAGAGTGTTCAGCGAGCGCGCGCACTTCGCTTTGAATAGTTTCCGGAACCCTGAATGTCTGGTCGAGCTCCTCAATACGCTCCTCTTGAGGCCCATAGGTGATCTGTACCGCACCCAATTCTCCGGTAGCAAACACCCTTTGCAACAGCGTCGCATCTGTAAGATGCGCCTCGAGCGGCTTAAGTATCTTTTCGACAATAAACTCAGAAGATCTTCCCGTATTGAGCCCTATCGGCTGACGTCTCTCAAGACGTCTCGCCAATTCGTCGAAGATCTCCGGCAGTTCAACCTGCTTTGCTTCAGGTTCAGTTAAGGTCCCGTCCACGTCAAAAAGGTATGCAAAGTCGGGATGTCTGAACGATTCGATTGAATCGGAGAATTCACCAGAGTCGATCACCTTTGAAGTATATCAACGGATGTAAAAATCGATGCGGGTGGACAAATCCGATACAATACATACAATGCCGCGAATATGTTGAATTACAACGAGGTGAAGCCGGGAGTTGCGGTCTTGGTCGAGGGCGAGCCATACGTCTGCACGTGGAACAACATTATGCAGAAGCAGCAGCGTCGTCCGGTCAACCAGACGAAGCTCCGTCACCTCATCCGCGGCAACGTCATCGAATACTCGTTCCAGCAGAGTGACAAGCTGCAGGAAGCTGAAATAGAAACGAAGTCGGCCATCTTCGTCTTTCACGATGCACGAAAGGGTGAGTGGATCTTCCACGATGCGAAAGACAAGTCCAACCGCTTTTCTGTCGATGACGAGAAAGTCGGCGAATCCGGCAAGTTTCTCAAACCGAATACAGAAATCGAGACTCTCTCATTCGACAGTAAACTCTTCCGCGTCAAGCTTCCCATCAAAGTCGATCTCAAAGTGAAAGAGGCGCCGCCGAATACCCGAGGCAACACCGCGCAAGGTGGCTCGAAGGTTGTCGTGCTCGAAACGGGAGCAGCCGTCAATGCGCCCCTCTTCATAGAGGAAGGCGACGTAATCAGAGTAAATACAGAGACGGCTGAATACGTCGAGAGAGCTTAGGTGAATACGCCTGCCCCGTAGCCAAGTCCGTAGGACTTGTGGTACTGGGGTTGAGCAAGTCTGAGTCTTATGTACACTGCGGGTAACAGTTACCTGGACGGAGGGCCCACTGGGAGGAAGGCTTTCGTCCAGGTGTCCGGAAACGGGGACCCGTCCTCCCAACAAAAAGCTCGGTTCTGCCGAGCTTTTTTACTTTTGTATATACGGAAGCAATCCCATGAAGCGCCCCTTTCTTAATTACTTGTATGCCGGCATGTTGGCAAAGCAGTAGTCTAAAAGTCTGTCTGCCACGTTCCTAGGAGTACCGCGCGTCGGATAGAGGTGCATATCTATGTATGGCGCACTATTGATCTCAATGATGCCGCATTTCTGCTCATAGTGAGGCCTTGAGATATCTGGCGCGATAAAATCTATTCCCACGAGCGGACGCTTCGCGAGCGCCGCCACTGCGGAAAAAAGTTCCTTGTTGGCCGGGTGCACCAAATCAGTCACGTCGTCGATATCCGCGCCGCACGCAAGTATCAATTTATTATGAAGATATACCTTTTGTCCGGGCGCCAGCGTCGAATCGAGGCCGAGGCCCCGCGATAGAAGCGCCTTCAATACCCCAGCACTGACAGAAATCTTGTGGAGGGTGTGATTCTTCTGGTGTTGCCACCCACACTGACTTTCCGCATTTTTCATCTCTACAAGCTGTCGAATACTGCTCCTGCCATCACCGACCACAGAGGGAGGCTCGCGACGGCAGGACGCGAGTACTTCGCCGTTCAGGACGCTAATGCGAAAGACTTCCCCTTCGATATGCTCTTCAACAATGCAGTTCTTGCTGATCTGTCTTGCGGCGCGAACGGCTTCTTCGAGCTGCTTCTCATTCCGAACGTTGCACGTAACGTGAAGGCTCAGTGATTGAGCATTCGGTTTAACGACCACGGGAAAGCCGACCTGTGTGCGTACAAACTTCAATGCTTGCCGGTATCGAGTGCACAGCGCACCCGCCGGATGCGGGAATCCACATACGCTGAGGAGGTTCTTTAATTCGGATTTATCATCAAGCGGTTCCTGAAAATAGTCGTCAACGAGAAGATGAGGCAATGCCACGAAAAAAACTTTGCGCCCATTGCGCTCCACAGAATACACATTGGTTCCCCGGCGCCCAAACATGATCGCCTTGATCGCGATTCCCCTCTTTCGTGCCTCGCGGACCACGACAAGCGAACGATTATACAATGCTTCATTATCATCTTCAGCCTCGATCTCCTGAAGGATCCCGAGACGGAGCAGAACTTTCAAAAAAAGCGAGTTCTTGATGCGCAGGAACCGTCGCAGATACAGTTCGAAGGCGCTCACCGCTTCGGCGGCGGGTGCCAAAAGCATATCGATCTTTTCGATGATGTGCCGGCCGTCGCGAACATACGGATCGCAGTGCGCACAGCGACGCGGTTCATTCATTCCCTCTATTGTACGCGAGAGGATCTTTGCTGCGACCTACTTTTGTATATAGGGCAAAAGCCCCATGAAGCGGGCGCGCTTCACCGCCGCTTCGACGGCGCGTTGCTGCTTTGCCGTCAATCCCGTCTTTTTTCTTCCCATCACGCGGCCGTGCGGGTTGATAAACTGCCTCAAGAGATCGACGTCTTTGTAGTCGACATGTCGTATATCATTTTGTGTGAGAATGTTGGCCATACTTAGAAGGGAATATCGTCCGGATTAATGTCATCTTTCGGGTACTCGATCCCTGCACCAGTGTTTCCGCTGACCTCCTCTTCCGGCTCCGCGCGCTTGCCCCCGCCCCCGCTGGTTCTCGGCCCAAACTGAACGCGATCAGCAACGACTTCGGTGCGGTACTTCTTTTCGCCGCTCTGTTTGTCGTCCCAGCTTCTCGTTTGCATGCGTCCCTCAACGTAGACCGAGCTTCCCTTCTTCAAATACTGGGCGACAGTGTCTGCTTGCCGGCCGAACACAACGACGTTGTGAAAATCCGTCTGCTCCTGCTTCTTGCCCTCGCGATCGCGATAGACGCGATTGGTTGCGACCGAAAAGTTGCACACGTTCATGCCCGAGGGGAGCGCGCGCAATTCAGGGTCGCGCGTGATGTTCCCAAAAAGCATCGCTTTGTTGATGTACATACAAAAATTCTACCACTACTCCTTCGTGATGTCCTGCAGGGCCTTTTCCAGCTCTTCCTCCGAAACGGGACCGGCCGACTCCTCTGCACGGCGTGGGGTCGTTTTGATGGTATCGGTCCGTTTCACTTCGCGAAGCTGTGGTGCTTTCATCTTTGCGCGTGTGTCTTCGCGCACCGTGCGGAAGACGATAAAACGCATGACACTCTCGTCCTTTTTGAGCATCGCTTCAAGCGCGCCGGCAACGGAAACGTCCGCTTCGAACTTTATCCAGCCGAAGTAGCCTCGATCGTGCTCAATGCGCTTTTCACTCTCACCTGCCGTCATTTCGTATGCGAGTCGGGTAAGCGACGGCGCGCCTTCGGCGATAAAGGACCCGCCTGCTTTCTCTATCTCGGAGCGGATACTTCCGACTGTTTTCTCAACGTCCTCCTCCTTCACGACCGGGGAAATGGTGTAGCCGATTTCATAAATGCGTGTGACACCTCCGTCGGTGTCGGTTTCCATTTCTTTGACTGCCTCTTCTACCATAGGTGACGGGCACTGTAGCACAGGAATACGACTCTAAGCAATAGAAAAGACTCTTCGGGCGTTAGCAAAGAGTTGCGCAGCAACTTCCTCCACATCTTCACCACGAATTCCCGCGATCGCACGCACGACCTCCGGCACATATGCGGGTTCGTTGCGTTTTCCCCGGTGCGGCACGGGCGTCACATACGGCGCATCGGTTTCCGAAAGCAGCATGTCGAGCGGCGCATTCTTCACGACCTCGTCGTAATCGTGAGTAAAAGTAAGCACGCCGGTGAACGAGAGTGTGAACCCGAGCTCAAGGAATTTCTTCGCCGTAGTCCAATCCCCCGCAAAAAAGTGTGTATCTCCCTGCACTTTTACGTGCGCTTTCAATATCTCAAGTGCGTCGTCGTAGGCGTTGCGGATGTGCAGCATGAGCGGCTTCCCTAGTGTATTCGCCAGTTCGATGTGTTCGATGAATATTTTCTTCTGCAATTCTTTGCTGCTCTCGTCGCTCCGGTAGTAGTCGAGGCCGCACTCGCCTATCGCGATGACGCGCGGATGTTGCCCCATCGCTTCGTAGGCCGCCATATCAAATGCCTCGCCGCGCGAGGTAAATCCTTCCGCACCTTCCTTGCCCTTCGTAGCCTCGGCGAAGGAGGGGCCGAGTTCTTTTGCATCATGATACGACTTCGATGTGTGGATCGGATGGAGGCCGATGGTCGCATACACGTTGTTATACGTTTCCGCCAAAGCGACCGCCGAGGCCGAAGTGTCTTTTTGGGTGCCGACCACGTTCATCGCGACACCCACGTCGCGAGCACGCAGAATGGTCGCCTCGCGGTCCTCGTTGTACGCAACGAAATTCACATGAGTATGTGCGTCAAAAAATTTCATATATCATTTCTCTAGCGCCTTAAGAGCGGCTATTAGATGAGCGGTTTTATTTTTGTCCGGCGGCTGATAACTCGGCCACCGCTCTTTTGCAAGTCCACCTCGCCGATCCATTTCAACCGTCATTTGTACGCTAAAACTCCCCCAATTCACATTTCCGTTACGAAGCAGGTCTCTGTTGATGGACGGAATGACGACATCGTTCACGAGCATCGTCCCTACCCCGCGGGTAGCCATGACCTGTGCCTCAGGAGCTTTTGCAAGAACGTCGGAAATGTTTTTTGCTCCGCCGCATGAACCAAGGTTAACCATCACCACGTCGGGTGTCAGTACTCCGATCATTTTCCCGGCGTGAAAGCTATGACCCCGCAGTGTCGCCATCGGAGCTTGTTTCTCCTTCAAAAGCTGTCCCCCAACTTTTGCGACGGTCTCATCTGTCCGATCGGGTTTGATCGCGTACATGACGACCTCTCGTTTTGTTCGACTGTCGGCCTGTCGTATGACGACATAATCGCCCTCATCCTTCACGTCGTATCCTTGGTTGACTGTAATACGCTGAATCGTGCCATCCTTATCCCAGGTGACTGAACCCCCGAGACTCGTAATGAAGTTTCTAAAGGAAGCGTGACCGTCCCATGTAGATTCCGGCTTGCCCGGTGCCCGATCATCGTAAAAAAAGTGTACCTGTACGTTGCGCTTAATCTCTCCTTCTTTCCTGAAAACTTTATCCTCTGAAAGTTCCCTTATTTCCGGAAAAAATTTCCGATATTCTTGTACTGAAGGGAGCGCCCACTCCGGTACATTCTGTTTGCCTTGAAAATAATCCGCGATGAGAAGCCCCGCAACTTTCGGACTTTTGTCTTTCTGGCTCAATTGTTGCTTACCTTGTATCGTGCGCAACTCTCCGAACACGAAAGCGCGTATCGGCTCGGCCTTTGTTGTGTTCAATAGATCGCTTAATGTTAACGCCTGCGTATTTGAGATCCCTGAAGACGCGTTAAAGAGGAATTCGCGGAGCATACTTTGCTGCTCATCAGCAGAGCCGACATCCGATAGAAATGCGTCCAGGATGCCGTTCTGAGAGAGGAGCTCGAGAAACGTTCCAAACGTCTTATGATCTGGTCTTAAGGTTTGAAAAAAAGTCGATAGAGTACCGTGCTCAGTCCGAACTTTCACAAGAAAAGAGTTCTGCGCCTCCCTTCCGGTAAAGCCGTTCCCGTTGTAGAGAAATCGGAACGTCGACAGATATGCATCTGCACCAGCCCTCCGCATGACTTCAAAGATGGTTCGTGCATTGAAAGGCCTAATGACTTCAAGTCGTCGGACTGCAGATTCATCATGCAATTCATTCATACGTAAAACTGGCGACAGATATGCGATGCCCTCTTCTCGCTCTAAAATCTTGGCGACCAACGGGTCAATAGAGGGGTCTTGTGTGACCCCAAGATAATTTTCTAGAGAGCGAGTTATTTCGAACCTGTCTTTGCCCGTTTCCTGTTTGATAAATGCTCTCTCCGCATCAAATCGATTTCCAAAGGGGTCACGCGCCTTGTTTGTTTGAAGTATGGTATTTAATATCGCCAGAAACGACTCGCTCTTTAGATGATGCAAATCCAATGCTTGGATACTTTTCTGAGCAACGTCGTCGTTCGGATATCGCATGTAGAAATTCCGGACGGCTGTCCATGCCTCCGGATCATCACCAATCTTTTTTATGAAGTAAAGGAGCATTCCATCATAGAGCTTATTAGGAGGGATTGTCTTTGTAATGACTTCCAGCCCATCGAGCTTTAGGGGCGTTACCAAGTTCTCGGGAGAGGAGTCGACGGCACCGGCTTGTCGAAGCAATTGGGCATTTTTAAGAAAATTCGGACTCATAACTGTTTCGAGTGGCATATCACGGAACGTTCGATGGTCTGGCCTATATCCGAGGCGTGACAAGCCCAGATACGCTTCAATAAATGAAGGATCGCCCAGCTTTCTCAGCATGTCCTGTCGAGCAGATTCGTCTGATTGATCGGGAACAACCTGATAGAGCTGCAGACCCCCTTCGACTAGTTTCGAGAGGCCCGATCGTATCTTTTCATTTGATACATCCTCGGCAGTAAGTACGCCTCCGCGCACGGATCCCATGAGAAGACGGGGGTGGATCTTGCCATGCGACGATGCAATGATCGACGTGAAGTCGCTAACAAAAGATGGCGACTTGTTTTTGAAATCGAGTATTTCGTGTATCTCACCAATCCCAAGCCGAATATGGTTCTCGGCCAGTATTCGTGCCGTATCCGACAGTTCCGGTCTTGCATAGGAATATCCGGGGTCATCTTTGAGGTCCGGCGACAGCAGCAGTACATTGTCTCTCAACTCTTTTGGTATTCGCGTCAACAGCCCATCTATTTTTTGACCGTCTTTGATAATCTCAGGACTAGTGCTCACAATAAAATTCCGTATATCCCCGCCATACTGTTCGATTTTCTCGAGACCTCGCAAGTACTCTTTACTAGATAGGGAATTCTCCGCGTCAGCAATACTTTTGTCGATCTGGCGCAGAAACTCCCTATCGCCGAACAATCTACGATGCACTTGGGATTCTTCCTTTTCCCTTTGAATAACTTGTCGCGCGGCGTTCAATGTGCGATGTAGATCCTTATCCTGTCCCTCAGTATCGATGGATCGAACTGTTGTATGATTTTCCTGTGTTGCTTGCGCATTCGCAGGAGCGGGACTCGCAAACGCGAGGGTCGCAGCGGCAAGTGCTGTTTTGAGCGTTAGCCTGTTTTGTTTTCGCTTGCTAAGCCCGCCTTCGGGATTGGACGACATGAAGAAATTTTAGCACCCTATTTTTCATGCTTGATAGAGAAGTCCGATAGCTAAGAACGACGCCGCGACGGCAGCCAATTTTCTCATGTTGATATGGTCACGGTACCACCACACCGAGAGGACGATGGGGATGAGGATGTAGTGCGCTTGGATCACATACACGAGGCTCACGAGTCCCGTGCTCAATGCTACAAAAAGCGAGAACGCAGATGTGAAGCCGAAAAGCCCGGACAAGGCACCCAAAAGGATGTCCCTTCGATCTGCGTGCGCGATCATCGCAAGCCCCGCGCCATGCTGGCGAAGGAGAATGCCGGCCGAGGCGACCGTGCCGGCGATCTGCGACATGCAAAGCATAAGGATCACTTCTCCGTAGAGCAATCCCTGCTTGCTCAGCAAGAGTGAGATCGCGGTCAGTGTCGTGGAGGCAAAAAGGAGTTTTAGACCGAGAGAGAGATCCTTTTGACGACTATGTTCTGCCGACGAAAGGAGAAGGAGCGGCACGGTAAGAGAAAGAGCAACGCCAACATACTGGGTGATCGAGAGTGCGTCGCCAAATACGAAAATGCCCCCAATGACGACGAGCAGAGGTCCAAGCATTTTGTTGAGCGGAAAAAAGATCACGCTGTCGATGTACTTGAGCGACTCGATCCGGATAAAGTTCCCAAGCCCATGAACGCCGCCGGCTGCGAGGCCAAATGCCGCGATCAACGGCCAATCGGAAGAAAGCTCTCGTATGGAGAACAAGATAAAAATAGCGACGACGCCCGAGCTTCCATACATGAGAAGCCCATTGAACGCCGAGCTCCTCCCTTCTTCGGCTACGACTTTCTGGACGAAGAGGGCGAGCCCGGCAAAGAATGTAGACGCAAGCGTCCACAACAGGGTCGCTTGATCCATACTATTCCTTGCGCGGGAAAAGATTCTCGGGTTTTTTGTTTATCATAATTGCCTCGATGATCTTTTTACTTGTTTCAGGAATGATGGGTTCGAGCATGAGGTCAATAAACGCGAGCTCGTGGACCAGTTCCGTGATGAGCGCTTTCCCTTTCTCCGGATCTGTTTTCACCACTTTGAAAGGCTCCGTGTGATTTATTTTCTGATCGAAAGCTTGTATACGGGTCGCAACATATTCAACGGCTGCGTTGATCTCGTATCTCGCGATGGCACTGGTAAATTCTTCGGGAAGCGGTCGGAACTCCACTTTCACTGGCCGGGACAGGTTTGTTTGTGCCAATTGCATCACGCGCGCCGCCAAATTGCCAAGGCCATTCGCGAGGTCGGCATTGTACGCATCTTTGAAGCGCGTAAGGGTAAAATCGGAATCCTCGAAGGGGTGGATGTGCCGCGCGAGGAAGTAGCGAAGCGCGTCGGTGCCATACTCGTCAACGATAGCGACGGGGTCGATGACATTGCCGAGCGATTTGCTCATTTTCTGCCCGCCGCTCGTGACGAATCCGTGATAGACGATCTGCTTCGTAGTCGGAAGTCCGGCCGACATGAGCATTGCCTGCCACATGATCGACTGGAATCGCACTTGGTCCTTTCCAGCCAGCTGGAGTGTCTCTCCGTTCACCCAGAACTTCTCAAACAAATTCTCCTCGGGTTTACCCTGAGCGGAGTCGAAGGGCCATCCCAGTGTTGAAATATAGTTCGTGAGCGCATCGAACCACACATAGAGCACCTGCGTCTCGTCGTCCGGCACCGGCACCCCCCACGGCATTTTTTCTTTTAAGCGCGACACACTGAAATCCTCAAGTCCGTTTTCCACAAACTTGATGGCTTCTTGCCTCCGCCACTCCGGCACAATGACACCCTCCTGGTTCAGGTATTCGAGTAGTTTCTTCTCGTACTTTTTCAGCTTGAAAAAATAGTTTTCCTCCTCGATCTCGACGATATCCATGGTCGGATGGCTCGGGCACTTTCCGTCGACAAGCTCACTCTCTTTTATGAATGCCTCGTCGCCCACGCAGTAGAGGCCTTTGTATTTCCGCAACTCTATATCGCCGCGGCATCTCCGCCACAACTCCTGTGCCGCTTTTTTGTGATGAGAGTCGGTCGTGCGAATGAAATGCAGAAGCTTCTCGTCGAGGCCAAGCTTCTTGGTGAGGACTCGATACTTTTCCGCATATTCGTTGGCGTACGCTTGCACGTCTTTACCCTCCTCCTGTGCCTTTCGATAGATCTTCAAGCCGTGCTCGTCGGTGCCGGTGTTGAAAAATACATCGTCACCGAGGAGTTTGCGGTAGCGGGCGATGATGTCGGCCGTCACGAGCTCGAAGGCAAAGCCGATATGCGGATCGGCGTTTACGTACGGCAGTGTCGTCGTGAGATAAAATGCTTTGCTCATTCGCTTTCTGCAAACACGCGGCGCTCACGGATATCTTTCACAAACTCCTGCACCGTCGCCGCAATCGGCACCGAAAGGAGAATTCCCAAAAATCCGGCTAGCTGGGCGCCGATGATGAGCGCAAGAATGACGAGGAGCGGCGGCACGCCGACGACACGCGTCACGACCAGCGGATAGATGAGATGGTTCTCGAACTGCTGGAGAAGAACGTACACACCGATGACAAGAAGGCCGGTGATCGCCCCGCCGTCGACAAAGCCGATCAAAACGGCCGGAAGCGAGGCGAGGGTGGGGCCAAATACGGGAATGAGCTCAAACACTGCCGCAACGACCGCAAGGAGGAGCGCGTGTTTGATGCCGAGAATGGTGAGAATGAGGTAGACCAAAACGCCGATGATAAAGCCGAGGAGAAGCTGTCCCTGCATCCACAAGCCTATCTTGTGGCGCGATCGCCGCCAGAGATCGAGCATGTATGCCTTGTATTTGCGCGGTGAGACGACCTCGAGAAAATCATCGACACCCGTTTCGATGACCGCAAAGTAAAAAGAGAATACGATGATGAGGACGAATGAGAGCACGCCGCCGAATACGCTCGCGATAGCGGTAAGCGCGTTCCCGAATGCGCCGGCCGCCTCCAAACTTCCGCGCAAGCTCGCCAAAAGATCGATCTGACTGAAATCCGGCGGTGTCGTGCCGAGAATCTGCGCGTATTCATCGAACGCGCTGATTTTGTCGAGCGCTTCCATATACACGGGCAATGAAGCGATGAACGCTGTCAGTTCCGAAAGTACCGCGGGAACAAAGAAATAGAAGATGCCGAATAGTGCGATAAAGATGAGCACGTAGACCATTAAGACCGAGAGAATCCGCGGTACGCGCTGGCGGCGCAGAAATACCACTGCCGGCTCGATCGCGGAAGCAATCACGACGGCTGTCGTGAGAACAAGAATGAGGTCGCGCAGCTCCCAGATGAGCCACGCGGCGGCAAGTACGACGACGGCCGTTACGATAGTACCGGTCGTGATGGAAATCGTGACAGGACGCCCCTCCATATCGCGCATCGTAGCATAGCAAAGCCTAAAAAGAAGATGCCGGCGCGAGACGTTCGCGCCGGCCCGCAGATGGGTGCGTGTTCTATTCATTCCCCCAGATGATGTAGACAGAGGGTTCTTCGCAGGAAATCTTGAGGCGCTCGCCCTTCTTGAACATGCGCCCGTTTCCATGGGACGAATATCGAACGCCATCCACCTGCACATTGCCGAACAGGGGGTGACAAATCCCGTCTGTTGTTGCCGGACCGAACTCGTACTCACCCTTTTCGACCACGTGAAGGGTCACCGGCTCATCTTTCCAGGATTGAAGACCCGTGAACCTGTGTCGATTTCCGCCGTCAAACTCTTTGTGATTGAGCATCGGCTAATCCTCTTGTTACCCACAGAACAGCTTGCAGCAAACAAGCAACAAACCACTCGCTACAAGCTTATCTTGGAAGCGAGAAGTTATGGCAACGACTATGCAACATGTGATGCTAACTCGTCAATAGAGATTCTTTTTTGCTCTCCCGTGTCGCGGTTGCGGAGAGTCACCGTGTCGTCTTCGAGCGTCTGGAAATCGATGGTGATGCAGTGCGGCGTGCCTATCTCGTCCTGCCTGCGGTAGCGCTTCCCTATGTTGCCGTTGTCGTCCCACATCGTCTGCGGGACAGCTTTTTTGATGAGCGCATAAACTTCGCGTGCTTTTTCGACGAGCTGCGGTTTGTTTTTGAGAAGCGGGAATACCGCGGCTTTTACGGGCGCAACCGCTGGATTGAATTTGAGATACGTGCGCGGCTCACCGCCGAGTTGGTCTTCTGTGTACGCGGAAATGAGAAGCGCGAGGATCGTGCGATCCACACCGAAGGATGGTTCGACGACATGCGGCGTGAGCGGTTCTTTTCCTTCCTCGTCGGTCATCGTGAGCCCTGCGCCCGAAGCCTTCGCATGTGCCGAGAGATCGAAGTCCGTGCGGTACGCAAGGCCATAGAGTTCCTTGCGGCCGAACGGCCAGTCGAATTCAAAGTCGATCGTTCGCTTGCTGTAGTGCGCACGCTCACCATCGGGCACTTCGAGCTCATGCACAAGATCTTTTGATATGCCAACGGCATCGATATACCGATACACTTCCTTACGCCATGCTTCGAACGCACCCTTCCATTCGTCAGGGTAAACAAAATACTCAACTTCCATCTGCTCGAGCTCACGCACGCGAAAAATGAAATCACGCGGCGCGATCTCGTTGCGAAATGCCTTCCCGATCTGCGCGATGCCAAAAGGGAGTTTCGGGTGGAACGAATCAACGACATTCTTGAAATTAACGAAAATTCCGCCGGCGGTCTCGGGACGCAAGTACGTGGTCGCCGAGGCATCATCCCCGCCCGACTGAACGTTGTCAGTCGTTCGGGCGGGCGTAGCACCAATCTGCGTTTTGAACATCATGTTGAACTGGCGCACGTCGCCAAACGCCCCTCCGCACTCCGGACACTTCCTTGCCTCGAGCGGCGTCGAGAGGTCGCCCACTTGATCGGCGCGATACCTGCGCTTGCATTTCTTGCACTCGACGAGCGGGTCCGCAAATCCTGTCACGTGCCCGCTCGCTTCCCACACTTTCGGATTCATCAAAATTGCGGCATCAACGCCATACATGTCCTCGCGCTCCTGCACGAACATCTTCCACCAGAGAGCCTTGATGTTGTTCTTCAATTCCACCCCAAGCGGGCCATAGTCCCACGTGCCCGAGAGCCCGCCGTATATTTCGCTGCCGGGATAGATAAAGCCGCGCCGTTTGCACAAAGACACGAGTTTCTCCATCGTTACATCGGCCATATCGCGCTACCGTACCACAGTTCCCTGTGTGGAAGAAAAGCCCGGATCTGGTGCAGCCGGAATGCCTTCTTCGGATCTTGAAACGCGTATCAGATCCGACGTCACATCATCCAGCCGCTTGGTGATAGATTGTCCTGTCGCGCTATCGAGCCCCGTGAGCACAATGTCCTGCAGGAGCGAGGGCTCTTGGCCTATCTGGCTCGTCGAAGGCGTGAACCCGATCGCGACGGCTGCCTGCCGCGGCGATGTGCCGTCGACGCCGAGCTCCTCATCGATCGTGCCGATGTCCCACGTCACCGTACTTGCACTTTGGTTGAACGTCACCGCTTCCGAAGCGGGGCTGTAGATGCCGACCCAGCGCACATACGGCGGCAGGGTCGCGGTGAGCTTCGCTTCGTCTATTTTGTTCGTCGTGTTGGTAATCGTAAAGACGATCGCATACGTCGTCTCGGTATTCGCTTTCGGGGGCAGTGGCCCGACGCTTCCAAATGGGTTTGCGTAGTAGAGTCCCTGCGCCGTCACCACGAGTGCGCTCGAGACGGCGACACGCTGTGAGCTTGCCGCCTGCAGGTTTTCAGGGACGCCGTCTTCCGAGATTCGTTTGCCAGCCGCGTTCACGGTGATCGTGAGCGAAGGGTTGCGGACATTTTTCAGCGCGTCTGCCGGCGGGACCTGGAATGAGAAAGAAACCGAACCCCTCGTGCCCGCAGGAAGCGTGCCAAGTGTCCCCTTGGTTGTTGTCTTGTCCCAGAGCACAACGCCGTCGCTCGAGCGATAGAATCCGTCGGGGCTAAGCACCGTCGCGCCGTCAACCGTGAGCCCCGTGAGCCGCGCAACGATGACAGCGTCCTGAATCGCGGTCGAGAGGTTGTTCTGCCAGTTGATGACGACGTTCACCTGCCCGCCCGGCGAGACGACCACATTCCCACTTGATTTGTTGACCGCAATGCCAAGCCCGAGAAATGTTTCCGTCACTTCCATCTTGAACGTGTTTTCCGCAAGCATCGTCGTGATTGCCTCATCCTTTACATCTTTGCGCGTGCCGGTATTGAAGCGGAACACACGCTCATCGCCGCTCTCGCCCACGAGTGTGCCGCGAAGTACTACCTCTTTTTTCTCTCCCGGCCTGATGTCGCCAATCTCCCATGTGCTCCCGCGGGCAGGCTTGGGATTCCCCGAAGCGAATGTGAAGCCGAATGGGTAGCTTGCCGTGAGCAAGACGTCTTTTACCGTCGTGTTCGCGTTCGAAGCAATTGTGACGGTAAATTCGACAGGCTGACCCGAAACCGTTTCCCGATTGCCGGAAACAGTGAGCGTGAGCGGAGAGGAGCTGAGCTGTGCCTGATAGTTGGAGGTCGCAACAAAAATTGCACTCGATCCGGATATCCGATACTCGAGATCTACTTTCACGCCCGCCGCGCCACCGCTTCCTGCAAATATCGCAGTTACCGTTCCCTGCCTCCGGCCTCCCGCCTCAATCGTGCCGAGAGAAATCCGCTGGCTCGAGAGATCCGTCGAAAGGTCTGTCGGCGAGCGCGTGCCGGGCGGATAGGTGATGACGAGATCGGCAAGTTGCAACGGTACCTGATTGCGGTTGGTGACAACGATCTGCAGCTGTGTCGGATCGCCGCCGGCAATCTGCGGAGGACCTGATACGACAATATCGATGTTCCCCGGTGAGGCGGGTGATGCGCCGCCGCCAAACGTAAAGTAGTATGCAAAATACAGCATTGCGGCAACAAAAAAGAGCGCCGCAACACCCAAGACCCACCAGAGTGCTTTGCGCGCGACGCCGATAGTACGCGGCGCAACCATGGTGGAGGGAAGCACCGGCTCTTCACGCTTCCAGTCGTCGCCGACAATAGGCCGGATCTCCTCCATCTGCCGGCGCGGACGATCCTTGAGCTTCTCGCTCAAGTCGCGCGAGTACATCGCGCGTCGCAAGCGCTCTATTTTCTCCTCATCGTGCGAGGATTCCGCTGGTTCCATCCCCGCAATAATACCATTTACAGGTGCGACTCAGTGATGGCTCGGTTGATTGATGAAAGGAGTTTTTCGCGCAGTGCCGCCGCCTCGACAAGATCCCGCTCCGCGTATGCGGCATGGGCGAAGAGCGTCGTTTGCAGGGCTTCGGACGAGAGGTAGCCGAGGGCAAAAAGAATGCGCGCGACACAGACGATTTCTATCGTCGGGAACGTCTCTTGTGAACTTTTTGAAAGTGCACTTCGCGCTTCAGAGAGTGCCGCAAACAAATAATCGTTTTGCTCCTCGCCCGCGACGAGACGGAGCACGAGCCGTGCCGTTCGTGCAAATGTGACAGCGCCTTCCAGAGACATCCGGTCACCAAGCATTGTGGCTCCGCCGAGCCTCCAGCCACGCTTCCCGCGCACCAGTGCAACCTGCGCATGCGAGTAATGCTGGAGTGCGTAGCGCATACGGGAACTTTCTTTGCGCACGGCAGACGCGCGAGCCCGCACAAGCCCGAAATCTTTTGTATAGAGCGCAAAAACGCGATCACTCTCTCCCTGCTCGCGACTGCCGAGCACCAACGCTTCCGTTTGATACTTCTGGTACATAGAAATAAGGCAAAAGGTAAAATGTTATAACAAAGAAATCTGGGTATTGGTTTCTTTCTCGATCGAGCGGAGATTTTTTTCGACAACATTTCTATCGCTGGCCGGAACTTGTATCGAAACTTTGCCATGTTCGCTGTGATGCAGTTTCGCAGCTTTCCGAGCGTCTTGTACGAGACGCATCGTGTCTCGAATAATTCCTTCCTCACGCAGTTCTGGTGTGATGTTCGTATCAAGTAAGATTTCACCTGCTTTCAATATCGGTGATGGCACAATTGCTTGTACATTCACTTCATCAACAACGACTTCCACAGCTTCTGAAATTGAAACGTGATCAGACACTGAAATCTGCAACGGAGGAAGTTTCTGACGAACCTTAATGCCTGCTTTATCTCGCGCCTCCAATGCTTTCGTGACAATCTCACGTGCTTTTGCCATTTTGGCGAGAAGCGGATCAGGCCTCGCGCCAAACAATCGCGAGAAAAATCCTCCACTCCGCGCCTCCGGCCACGCACTAAGGTGCACGCTCTCTTCGTCTTCCTCTTCGCGCACGGCTTGGAATACGTGCTCCGCGAGGAACGGCATCGACGGTGCCATCACAAGCGAGAGTGCGTGGAGGACGTAACGCAATGTTGCGAGAGCAGATTTCTTATCGAGTGTTTCTTCCTTGAATCGCTCGCGCGAGCGGCGGAGATACCACGTGGAGAGGTCGTCGATGAAATCGCCGAGAGGCCGTGTCGCAGTATCGAGCCGATACGTATCGAATTCTTTCGTCACTTCGACGACAAGCCCATCGAGTCGCGCCAGAATCCACCGGTCGAGAACATGCACGCTCCCTACTCCGCGTGCAGTTGCGTTCGCATAGAGTTCATAGAATGCGAGAACATTCATGAGCCTTCCGACATGTTTCTTGGCCGCTTCGTCAACACCCTTCTCGGAAAAGTTGAGGTTTTCCGCCTGCATTACCGGGCTACTGAGGAGGTAAAAGCGGAGTGCGTCCGCGCCGTATTTCTCCACAATGTCCATCGGGTCGGGATAATTCTTCAGCTTCTTCGCCATCTTTTTCCCATCTTCCGCGAGCACGATGCCGTTCACGATGACGTTTTGGAACGCATTCTTATCGAAAAGCGCGCCGGCAAGCACGTGCAGATAGTAGAACCATGCACGAGTCTGATCTAAACCTTCGGCAATAAATTGTGCGGGAAATGCGGCGTCAAATTTTTCTTTATCTTCAAATGGATAGTGCACCTGCCCATATGGCATCGAGCCGGAATCAAACCATGTGTCCAAGACGTCGGGCACGCGGCGCATTACTCCCCCGCATTTGCACGGTACCGTGATCTCGTCGACGGTGTGCTTGTGCAGATCATTGATTTTTTTTCCGCTTGTTTCTTCGAGCTCGGCAACAGCACCGAACACGCGCTTCGTTTTACACTTCTCGCACACCCACACCGGCATAACGCTCGCCCAGAAGCGCTGGCGGCTTATCGACCAGTCGCGAGCACCCTCGAGCCACTTGCCCCAGCGGCCTTCTTTAATGTGCTCAGGCGACCAGTTGATGCCTTTCGCGGTCTTGAGAAGCTCACCTTTTATCTTCGTGACAGCTACAAACCACGAACTCGTCGCGTAGTTGAGAAGCGGCGTGTCACAGCGCCAGCAGTGCGGATACGAGTGCGTGATATTCTCTTTCGAGAAAAGCAGGTCGTGCTTCTGCAGATATTTGAGTATCGCGATGTCGGTGCCGAGCCGTACTTTGTCATCCTCGGAGCGAGGCTTTGCTTCCATCCCCGCGAAATCTTTTACCTCCTTCTTGAACGTACCATCCATGTTCACGTGCTGCACGAAAGGAAGATTCTCTCTTTTCAGAAGTTCCCAATCGTCGGCGCCGAATGCCGGTGCCTCATGCGCAATCCCCGTACCATCCTCCGCTGTCACAAAATCCGCCGCGTAGACTTTCCACCCGTTCTCACGATTCTTCAAATTCTTGTCGTTTACGTAATAATCGAACGGCGGCTCGTATTCGAGACCAACCATATTTCTTCCAACCAAGTTAATGTTGATCGTTGCCGCCTGAATTCCCATTCGATTGAACGCTGGACCAGCCACAACATATGTCTCAACCGGACCGTCGGGAACTTTTTGTGACCACGCGACGTATTCAATAGTTCCGCCCACGGCGAGAGCAACATTTCCCGGCAAGGTCCACGGCGTTGTCGTCCATGCGAGTAAGTAGACATCGCCCGATAGGCCAATTTTCTCAGGATTTTTCACCTTAAATTTCAAGGTCACTGCAATATCTTTGACGTCTTTGTAGCCTTCAGAAACTTCCTGCTGGGAAAGTGTCGTCTCACAACGCGGACAAATGTGCATAGAGCGATAGTCTTCGTATATCAATCCTTTGTCCCAAAGCTGTTTGAATACCCACCACACACTCTCCATGAACGGTTTGTCCATCGTGCGATAGGCATTTTCCATGTCGGCCCATCGCCCGATGCGCGGAATTATTTTTTCCCATTCGTGCGCATAGGTAAGCACGCGACTTCGGCAGTACTCATTGAATTTTGCAATGCCGTACTCATTGATGTCTTTCTTGTGTCTGAAGCCGAGCTCTTTCTCGACGATGTTCTCTATCGGCAGTCCGTGGCAATCCCACCCCCACACGCGCGGCACGTGATAGCCGCGCATCGTCCAGTAGCGCGGCACGACATCTTTGATGACGGAAGCAACGATGTGCCCATAGTGCGGCAGGCCGGTCGCAAAGGGCGGACCGTCGTAAAAAACGTATTCGCCGTTTGGCGCCGGTTTTTCAAGCGTTTTTTCAAAAATCCTGCGCTCGTTCCACCACGCAAGTGTTTCTTCCTCTCGTTTGGCGACCTCACTCATTCGCGTATCGTAGCAGAAAATCTACATTTTTTCTGGCGCTGGAATGCCAAGGAGCCACAGGCCGTTTTTGAGTGTCGAGCGCACAGCATCGGTGAGCGCGACCTTGTGCGCCGCCGCGGGAGTGCCGTCGAGTATCTGCTCGTTGGCGTACCAGCGGTTGAACGTTGAAGCGAATTCCAAAAGGTAGTTAGTTAGCAAATGCGGCTCGAGTTCACGCGCGGCATACTCGACTGCCTCGGGAAAACGGTGCAAGAGACGCGAAAGATCCATCGGCGCGGCATTCTCATCAACCTGCGCAGAAACTTTCTGCTCATGCGCTTTCTCCATCACCCCATGCGCTCGCGCATGCGCGTACTGGAGGTATGGCCCCGAATCACCTTCGAGACTAAGCGCCCGCTCGCGGTCGAAAATGATGTCGCGCCCCGATGCCTGCTTAAGGATCTGGTATTTGATGGCGCCCACTGCGATATCTTGTGAAAGTTTTTCAGGATCTTCTGCCCTGCTTTCCTTCGCGCGCGCCTTCGCAGCTTCTGCAAGCTCGTAGAGAAGTGACTCGCCGGTGATGACGTCGCCTGTGCGTGACGACATCTTCCCCGAAGCGAGCCGCATCATGCCGTGAGAAATATGCTTGATCTTCGGAGCAAGTTCTGGGAGCACTTTCTTCATTGCATCCAATACAACTTCAAAGTAGCCGCTCTGCTCATGTGCGGTGACTGAAATGGAGAGATCGAACGGAGACTCTTTGGATTTCATGAGAGCGAGGCCGAGCTCCTTCGTCTCATACGTCGGAAGTCCTTTTGCGGTGAGAAAGACGCGCGTATGCGGCCCGTGATAGACGATCGCTCCTTCGCTTTTGACGAAGATATCGGGGTGAGCGCCGACGATCTCCACCCCATACGGAGCAGCCTCACTCTCAAAGAAATAATGATCAAATTTCGTCCCAAGGATCTTGTAGATGTCTTCGAAATGGTCGAGTGAGATCTTGCGTCCCGCATCGTAGAGTTTGTTTATCTCACCATCTGAACGGTTATATGCCTTTGCATTGATAGCGTCGACTTCCTTTCTAACGTCAGCACTCTCCTCATAGGCCGAAGCACCGACGGTGTACGCCTTTCCTAGCGTAGCTGCGTCTCTTGGAACAATTCCGAGTTTTTTCAAACCCCAAATCGCTTTTGCCACATGCGGCCCCACGTCGCCCTGATAGTTCGCGCGCCTCACCTCGGCACTGGTGAATTCGATGAGACGGGCGACGCTCTCGCCTATAGCATTGCTCATGAGATGCCCGATATGAAATTCCTTAAAAGGATTCGGATCGGTGTACTCGACCATCACCTTCTTGCCTTTGTTCGCATCGTTCCTCCCCCACGTGTCTTCCGAGCATGCTTCCTCCATCGCTTTTGCAAGCGCCGAAGGAGCAAGATAAAAATTAATGAATCCCGCGCCAGCTACTTCAACTTTTTCGACTCCTTCTACATCTCCCATTTTTTCGACAATTTCCTCCGCCAGCTCCCGCGGCTTCCGCTGGGTCTCTTTCGTATACTTGAGCGCAATGCTCGAGGAGTAGTCGCCGTTCACGAGATCTGCTGGGTGTTCGAGAGCAATATCATCCGAAACGGAAACATCGAACGTGGCAAGAGTGCGCCTCAAGGCGTCTCTGATACTTTGGGCTACCTGCATAGCCCGTATTGTAGCGCGAACCTTAGAGACTCGCTTCGATACCAATCGAAATTAAAATCGTTTGATTAGTTCGTCCAGACCGGACGAGGCAGCTTTAAGATCGTTCGTTAGTCGTTGAGCAGTTCTGTTAACCTCGCGTTTAGCGTCTTCAGGGGGTCTGCCAGCCTTTTCAAGCGCACTTAATTCATCGACATAGCGTTCAGTTCCTTGGACCGAATTTAACAAGTCGAATAACCGTGTGCGAACATTTAAAAGGTGACCAATAGCTCCATTTATCGCCCGAGTACGTCCTTCCCAAGCCTGAACAAGCTTCTGTTGTGCATCTGGGGAGAAGCGTGTGTCACTTCCGAGCGTACCGCGCCTCTCTGTGGCATTAGCAAATGTCTTCCTACCATGCTGCATCAGGTTTCCATTATCCACGAGAAGGCCGAGAACTGGAGCAATGTTTGCCCTCAAGCCTTCGGTCGTTTTTCTTAGCGATTCTGTACTGGCCTTAGCAGAAACAACCTGTGTTGCATCAATTTGCTTCTTGAGATTAACCACCTGAATCTTTACTTCAGAGATTTGAGAAGCAAATTCGTCGATCTGTTTAACAACTTCGGCACTTTTGTCACCTGGCTCTACTTCTTTTCCGCAGGCTGCGAGAAGTGACATGGCAGACATCGAGGCGACGAATGCTCCCCCTCTCTTCAAAAATTCTCTCCGGTTCAAACCCCGTTCGAGCGAACCCATTAGCTGATTATAGCCTACAAATCCGAACCGACGCCCCTCCTCCGCCAAGGCTTCGGAGGGCAAAGCCATCGAGCTACAACTCACTGTCTATTCCCATCGACCTTGCTGTTCCTGCAATTATCTTTTTTGCTTGCTCGATATCGTTGGCGTTCAAATCTTCCATTTTCTCCTCGGCAATTTCCTTGAGCTGCTGCTTCGAGAGTTTGCCCACCTTGTTCTGCGGCTTCTGCGAGCCTTTTTCCATATTGAGCTTCTTCAAAATGAGGCGCGAGGCTGGTGGCTTTTTGACAATGAAGGTGAAAGAGCGGTCCTTGTACACGGTCATCAATACCGGCACGACGTTGCCAATCATTGGACGTGTCTGTTCGTTGAACTGCTTCACGAACTCACCGATATTCACACCTGCAGGCCCAAGCGCCGTGCCCACAGGCGGCGCGGGAGTCGCCGCGCCCGCGGCGATCTGCAACTTAATTATCTTTGTGATTTCTTTGGCCATGGTGAATAGTTAGTAGATAGTAGAACGTAGTTCGTAGTTAAATTCATTACACACGCTGCACTTGGTCTGCTTCCAACTCGACTGGTGTCTCACGACCGAACATCGGAACCAATACCTTAACCTTTCCGCGCTCTTCGTCAATCTCACCAACCTTTCCTTCGAGGTCCTTGAACGGCCCGTCGATGATGACGACCGCATCGCCTTCCGAAAGATCGATGGCATGACGCACCACATCGCCCGAGGTACGCTTCAGAATTTTTTCAACCTCCTCCGGCGAAAGCGGGACCGCCTGATTGGCAGTGCCGACGAAGCCCGTAACCTGCGGGGTGTTGCGCACCACGCTCCACGCGTCGTCTGTCGCGATCATGTCGACCAGCACATAGCCAGGAAACACTTTCTCGCGCATCTCTGTCTTGCGGCCTCCTTTGACCTTTATCTTTTTCTCCGTGGGAACGATGACATTGAAAATCTTTTCCTTCATGCCGAAGGATTCGATGCGCTGCTTCAGATTGCGCGCGACAGCGTCCTCATAGCCGGAATACGTGTGCACCGCGTACCACTGCCTGTCCTCTCCGTACGTTTGTCTCATGGTCGTTATTCAGCAAGTGGCACCGGTGTCACCTGCAGCGAGCTCGTCGAGTCTGTTCCTATGATGATGTCTTCAGTCGAGGTCGAGATGGGCGATTCAATAGTTGTCGGAGTTTGTGGAAGAACTTGCAAAACGCGGCCGAGACCGGTCGTGAAGATGTAGTCGAAGAAGCCGAGGTAGGCGGCGACAAACAGAGAAATGCCGATAACGATTATCGTGTACATGATGGTCTGCATCTGCGTCGGCCATGCGACGTGCCGCATCTCCGCGCGCGTGTCTTTCAAGTATTGCAAGAAACTCATAGTCTTAAATTTGCCATTTTAAAAACCCCTCGCGGGGCTTGAAAAACATATTACTCTGCTGAAGTTGAAAGTCAAGAAAAAGAGAAAGGGCAGGCAACCGACCCGCCCTTTCCCCGCTTCGGCTAACCTCCGACCTTAACGGAGTGCTTCGACGGGTTCGTCATCGGACGTCTCCGATGGTTGTGCTCCGCAGCTGGTCCACCGAGTGCGGGAACGGGAGCACGGTCGTTGCCCTGGCAGTACTCGGTGTCAAGCGGGAATATATATCTTGTGCTGCTGAAGTCAACCTACCGGATCTCGTAGGTGACACTGACGTTTGAAACAATCTTGTTCTCGCCGACAGGAATTTCCGGCCCGATCGCTTTGCTTTCGCGCGCCATAGCAACGTCACCTCCCATGCCATAGGCATACGGCATCGGCGGGTAGTAGCCGTTTTCGCTGAAGCCGACGACACGTACGAGCGAAACGTTGAGTTGCTTCGCCAATTCCGCCGCTTTCGAGCGTGCGTCGTCGATCGCCTTGCCACGCGCTTCCGCGTCAAGTGCATCCTGATCATCAATGGTGAACGAGAGACCGCTCACACTGGAAGCGCCGAGAGAGCCGACTCCGGAGAGAAGATCACCCGCCTTCTCGGTGTCGCGCACTTTTACCGTGAGTGTTTGAGATACCTGAAACCCTCTCAGCTCCTGCCGACCGGGGGGGCAATATCCGTCGCGGCAACTTGAAGCCTGCAGGTAATCGTACTGCGGGTAGACGCTGTAATCAGCGGTCTTGATATCTTTTTCCTCGACCCCCTCTCCTTTGAGGTAGGCGTAGATGTCATTCGATTTTTTCGTCGCGACATCCTGCGCGTCCTTCACCTCTTTTGCCTCCTCTTGGATGGTCACGGAGAAGGTTGCAAGGTCGGGAACTGCAAAAACTTCCCCTTCACCAGAAACTGTAATGGTGTTTGTGGCAGTGACGCCACTTCCAATGAAGCGGAACTCTTTCAGCGCCGAAACCGTGAGAACCAAAAGAAAAAGCGCAAGAAACCCAAGCGCGGTCGCCGCCATCGTGCGCGGCCAATGCGTTGCCTCGATAAATTTGTCAACAGCACGTTCATCCATAGAGATAGTGACTGGTGGTTAGCCAATAGTGGTTAGTAAAAGATAGCATATCAATGACCATGACGTCTGTGTGAAGTGGATATTACCCTCCTTCGCATCTCACACATATATATGGCAATTGTCGAGAGTGTGTGAGAAGGAGGGCCCTGCGAAGCTTTAGCGAAGCAGGGCTGATGCTTCGGAGGGCAGGCACGGTATACTGTCTGCCATGGATCCGGGCTTCCTGATGGGGCTCATTGCCGAGTATACCTATATCATCATCGCCCCGGCGGCGTTAGCCCTCGGCCCTATCGTGGGCCTCGCAGCGGGTGTGCTTCTGCGCCTTGATGTGCTCGCGCTCATTCCGACCTGTCTTGCGCTCGCAACAGGAGAGCTGGGCGGAGATATTCTCTGGTACTGGCTCGGGCGACGCTACGGCGACACGTTCGTCGCCCGTTTCGGCCGCTACGTGGGAGTAACAGAGGAAGCCGTTTCTTCTGCTAAAAAACTTTTTGAAAACCATCACGACATGATCATCTTTTCTTCCAAACTGACATCAGGACTCGGATTCGGCTCTGTCATCATGTTTACCGCCGGCCTCTCACGCGTTCCCTTTCGCCGCTACATGATGCTCAACATCGCGGGACAATTCCTTTGGACCGCAGGGCTTATCTCTATCGGCTACTTCCTCGGACACATCTACCTCAAAGTCGGAAATGCGTTCGAGAAAGTGGCGCTCTTCGCGCTGATCGTACTCATCGTCGCCTCACTCATCGGCTTCGGCCGCTATCTACGCAATCGCCTTTCTCAAGAAACATTATGAGCCAGACGCTCGATCCCAGTTTGTGGAATACGCTCGTTTGAACAGAACAATCCAGATCCCGTTCAGCACCCACCTCGTCAGGAGTGGGATCCACCCTATCGCATGAGCTCGTCGGCCACTGAAATAGATCTGTAGGGAAGGATCAAGCAGAGTCCTTCCTATTTTGGACAAGCGTATAAAAAGATCGGCATCTTCTGAAGCAATAATCTTTTCATCAAAACCTCCGATATTTCCGAAAGCCGTTGCCCGTACAATCATGCATTTGCCATGGGTAAGACCAAAACCAAAAACATTATTCGCCAGGCGATAGTACGCATCAAAGAATCCGAGCACAAGTTTGTCGGCCCATGTTTCAATCTCAGGATACACGCGTACGCTAGTCGTTAGCGCAACGAGACGAGCATTCGATTCAAAGTGTCTCAATACTGCGGGGAAAAATGTTTCGGGGTTGCGAATGCGTACATCACTATCAAGAAAGAAAAGTATTGGAAAACCCGCTTCTCTGGCGCCACGATTCCGCGCTGCGCCGATCGTTTTCGGGATCTCTCCTCGGTAGCGGACAACCCGATCCGCGTATGAGCCCGACAACTCGATTGTCCTATCGGTACTTCCGTCATCCGAAAGAATAATCTCATATGGAATACCTACAGCCCCCTTACGCAAATGTTTCAAGGTCTCCACAATTATAGATTCCTCGTCGTGAGCGGGAATAATGAATGAAATCATACCTAATTATGAATCCAATCCGCCGCTATCCTGCCAAGCATATCATCTTGGTAAGCGAGGGTGTGCTTCTGCGCCTTGATGTGATCGCACTCGGGCACATTTACCTCAAGGTCGGTGATGCGTTCGAAAAAATGGCTATCTTTGTGCACTGATGATTCTCCTTCTCGTGTCGTTGGTGGGTTTTGGTCGATACGTACGAGAGCCTTTGCTAACGTGAGGTATTCGGCCGTGACTTTCTAACGTTGAGACAACTTCAACATCGCATATATCTGTCGAATGACACCAAAAAAGGAGGTTATCTTAACAATCTGGATGGCCATCTTCCAGTCTGCAACAGTACCATTCCACCAGCCAACTTTCTCCCTCTTTCTTGTGTTCCGGACCGTATCGAACGGGACGATCGCCAATCGTAAGCCTCGATTGATGAGGTATTTGTTCATGAAAGTCTCAAGGCCATAAGATGGCAACGCGGCTATTTCCTTCTGATAGTCAGTGATGAGCCTACGCGGTACTAGTCGTTCACCCGAGAGGAAATCAATGCCGATTATCCTAAACGTATACGGTGCGTTCCGACGTAAAGAAATGGACCAATCGGCTTTCCCCGAGAGCACAGGCTCCGAGAGTGCCGCAACGTCTGACGAGCTCAGATTTTCCAGATCAGCGTCGAGGAGCATGATGAAATCACCTTTTGCTTGAAGCACGCCATGAATAAACGCTTTGCTTTTCCCCACGTTGCGCTCCAAAGCTACAAGACGAGCCTGCGGAAATCCGCGAACAACATCTCGTGTGCCATCTTGTGAACCATCATCAACAACGACAACCTCGTCGAGTGAGGGATGTCCAACAACGACTCGCAATACGTTGCCAATGCGAGAGGCTTCGTTATAAGCGCAGATAACGCAGGAGATCATAGCCGCCGTTTAAACAGAGCCCTCATCCTTGACAGCATATCACCTTACTCTCATTTAATTTTTCCCTGCTATTATTGAAGTCCATGATAGAGAGCCTCGTAAAGGAGAGAGACGACTTTGAGAAGCAGTTCAAAAGAATCACAACGCTCGAACTTCCGGGAAGAAGCAATAAACCGAACGATGCGACCGTCGTACAAGTTATAGAAGTTGCGCCACCGCAAGAAAAAATCACGAATCCGCGAAGGCTAGTATTCGCGACGGCATTTGTCCACGTCTTGAAGGCCTACAAGCCGCTATTGCACGCTCTCTACAGCGAGGGCAGATCGACCCTTACATTTGATCATCCCCGAGCGGGCGGCGTACTGCCTGATCTTCCGCAAGACGAGTACGAAGCCGTTAAAGATTTTCTCAACAACGAATCTGAAAGAGGTATAACGGCTCCGGAGGAAGTCCGCGCGGCCCGCATATTGCTCGATGTGCTCGCCTCAAGAAATGAGGTGCAGGTCGACATGTTAACGCATTCGAGAGGTTTTGGGTACAGCGTTGTAGCTGCGCTCATAGATAACGTACGCGCCAAGAAAGAAGGTAGGCTGAATAGGATTCGGAACATTGTTGCCTCGGGCCCGAATGGTCTCATGGGTGAGGACACCATGTATGAAGTCGCAAAACGAGCACTCGCTGAAGATACAACCCAGATTAACTTTGGACCCGATTTCGGACACCCATCGATCTCCATGGACGATCTTGCGTACAAGGTGGCAATGGATCGTCTAGAGAAAGTGCAGAAAGGAGAGTTGCCGATAGATACGGAGATAGACGCCACGAAGATACGGGAAGAGTTAGAAAAAATGAAAGCGCGAGCAAAGGCTCGCGGTATCACAGAGTATGGTCCCCCCGACACAGAAACGCTGGAATCAATAAAAGAAGCGGCAACGCTCGTAGACCCTGAGACGTATATACTGGGCCGAGAAGATGCTAGAGCAAACATAAAAAAGGGACTCTTTTCGTATCTCTCTAAGGAGAGTCGCCAAGGTATCAAGCGCTCGCTGCGGGAGTGGGCTGGTCTTTCTCGCGTCAAATTGAACGACATCCTCCCAAAACTTCGTGAACTGGATATCGGCATCGCAATAGTTCGTGGGACTGACGACAAGGTTTTCCCGTCAGAAAGAATTGCGCTGTATATGAAAACTCTTCGTGAGTTTGGCATCCTTGATATCCAAATGACTGCAGTGCACGACTCTGTAAACCGTGATCCGCGCGTGGCACATATTCTGAACGGCGTTTTCACCCAGCTCGAGCAGCAGCGATCTTTGCATTAAGTGCTATTCAATCTTATACATCGGCCTGATAGCGAGGAGATAGATATTCGCTATGCCAAAAACAACCACGAGCGTCCAGGTGCTCTCCAACGAATATCCAAGCAGGCTCAGGAGGCTCTGGCAAATTGATCGATCTCGGCGGCAACCTCTTCGACATTGTTCACGACAAGGATGTGGTTACCGTTCTCTAAAACTACGAGTTTTGCACTGGGCATCAACGTGAGCAATTCCTTAGCGTTACGTATGGGAATAACCGTATCTCGTTTTCCGTGTATCAGAAGCACGGGAATCTTAATACCGAACCACCAATCTCTTGTATCGCGCGAGTATATCTGGCGCATGCAAAAAACATAAACACGGGCGCTCGTTAGGCGAATGTCCGAGAGAATGCGGCGCGGACTCCAATCCCATGTAGGTGCGTATTTCGCATAATCCAAGCGCCCCCTTCCTTGCTCCGTAAACGGCAGTATGAGAGAAAGCAGGCCAAACACCGCGACAGCAGCAAAGCCGATCGGTAACCACCACGCCCCCGATGCGCCATAGGTCGGGCTAAGAAAAACGGCAGAAGAAAATCTCTCGGGTGCTTGCTTAATCGCTGCGAGCGCGAGCAATGAGCCAAGCGAATGCCCGACGAGAATACATCGCTCTATACCGGTATATGTAAGGAGCGCGATGATGTCATCACCCATCAACTCGGGCGCATAGGTATTATAGAAAAAGAATTTCCGCGATTTACCGTGACCGCGTAGATCAAAGGTGAGTATATTGTATTTGTCTTCAAAGATTCTTTCGTACGGATACCATGCCGAGCAGCTCCCCGAGAGTCCGTGGACAAAGACGAGCGTCGGCCTGTCGCCTCGGAATTGATTGCTGCGAAAACTCAGTCCACGTTCCTCAAAAAAGTTCTCCCTCATGACTTTTGTTCTAGAACATATATGGGTCTGATGAGAAGCAGGTGGATATTAGCGATCGCGAAAGCGACCACCGCCATCCAGACACTCTCCAGTGGATATCCAAGGACCACCCCTCCCCAGGCGGCTCCACATGCGGCAGCTCCTACGAGATTAACCCGGATCTTACGCCGCAGAATTTTTTCGTACGAAGTATGTTTGAGGAGAAAGACATATTTCACTGATGCGACAAGAAAAAGACCGAGTGCGATAAGAAAGAACCTGACCTCATCATTCATGGAAAAAGCGAGCAGAAGATAGAATGCGAG
Source organism: Candidatus Kaiserbacteria bacterium (assembly GCA_016186695.1). GTDB lineage: Bacteria > Patescibacteriota > Minisyncoccia > Phycocordibacterales > UBA2100 > UBA10103. The sequence goes on from JACPLC010000006.1 coordinate 57,284, forward strand.
AAGAACTGTATCTATGACCTTCTGTAAAAGGTCAGCGGGTAGGAGAGACGAGAAAAATCGCACGGAAAAGAATGTGTTGAGGATGAGTAGAGCGTAAAAAACTGCGAGTGGAATTCCTGTTGGTTCCCACCAGATTTGTTCAAAGTAGAAACTAGCGAGTCCGGCGATCGCAAAAATAATGGTGGCAAGACCAGCTCTAAGTGTTGAAGACATTGCGCAAAATACTGTTTACATTGCTCAAAATACCCTAGTGTCGCACGTCTTGATAAGTGTTGTGGAATGATTTCCCGAAAATCAGACCCCAGAAATAGTTGATCGTGTAGCGAAACGCCGTGACAATCATGCCCTCTCGCTGTATACGGCGCGCAGACGAGTATACGGGAAGTTTGAATGTAAAGATAACTTTCCCAACTTTGACTATTCGCCGGCCAATATCACTGTCTTCTCCATAAAATTCAATACGCCTGTCGTACCCACCGATTTCTTGCAGAGCTCGTCGTCGTACCACATAGTTTCCCCCTTGAAGAAAGGCGCCCGTGCCAAACAACGCCTTGGTCATTCCCTGAGAAACAAAGACCAGAACATACCAAAACCACACTAAGAACCTCTTCGTTCGCGATTCGAGATCATAGTGAATGAAAGGTCCGCTTAGCGCGACAAGGCTGGGATCACTCGAAAATGCATCCATCACTTTCTTTAACCACCCCGTAGAAAGTCTTGAGTCAGCGTCGATATTCGCGACGAGGTCTCCCGAAGAGGCAAGGAACCCTGCGCTCCTAGCCCACACTAACCCCTTGTGTGGTTCGTCAATAACTTTTACCTCAGGGTACGAACGAGCAACAGCTGCCGTTTTATCCGTCGAAGCGTTATTAACTACGATGATTTCTATAGGATAGGGGTTGCTTTTGCCTTCGCGTTTAATGGATTCTATGCACTCGCCGACATAGTCTTGCTCATTATATGCGGGGATCACGAAGCTCAATTTCATATGTGATGTCGGCATTAAAGATTATCTAGCAAACCCCTGGACCTTTCGCGAAGATAAGCTTCTGGATCACACTTGCATTATACCGAGTTGGGGCAATCGCCGGAAACCCGACACACGCAATCGTGTGAACGGGCAGGTCGAACCCTAAACTTGGGCGACTGTCGAAAATTGAACTTCAAACTTGGGTGACCGGCGGGACTTGCACCCGCAACCGCCTGGACCACAACCAGGAACTCTACTGTTGAGCTACGGCCACCATTACGATCGGGGCTTTAGGAGACCGCGATCACGTCCCACATCATAATGGTGAACGAGAAAATGGCAATTATGACAGAGCCACGCAAGGTTATCTCCGGAATTATTCAGTCGATTACGATCTTTGTGGTGGACAGCCAAAATTCGCGTGTCAGAAGTCTTGCATACCTCGCAAACTTTCTCCCGCTTTGTTCGATTGAGCGCTGTAACCGAAGCGGAGCTCGAATGCCCATCCTTCCAACTCTTGTTATTCGGTCCGAAGAAGACCTGATTTCTCCAAATCGTCTGGCATGATTTATTGCAAAAATATTTCTTGTGCTTCGCTAGCCGCAAGCGTTTAGGGGATCTATAAAGTTCTTTGCCGCATGTGCCACATGCGACGTATTTGCCGGAGCGAATCGCAGCGTAGTGACAAGCATTCGAACAATACTTGCCGCCCCCTCTTCTGACTAAGAAAGGCTTTCTTTTAAACTCCTGCCGGCAGACTGTACATATGTAAATAGCCACTCCTAGAGCATATCACATGGTCTTCTGAATTTTTCAGAAGACCATGTGAACATCTTGGCAGAAATTTCCGGAACACGCGACGCCGCCCCGTGAGAGAAGCGTACGCTTTCCGCACGGGGCGACGTCAAAAAGCACGAGGTCTACATTGTTGCCGGTTGCGCTCCGCTTGCCATACTGCTTCCTTCCTTCAAGCCGAAGCCGGCCCAAAGAGCCACGGCCGCGATCACAAGGTGCAGCACGTGGTCGGCCGTGTTGGTCGCGATAAGCCCCAAAACGGTGTCGCCTTGTAGAAAGCCCACCACCGCCACGACGGCGTATACAACGCCAAATACCTGAAAGTACAGGCGGGCGTAGTTCCCTGCAAGCACTGCACCGAGTGCAAGAATTCCCGAGAGAAGATGGATAATGTTGTGGAGCGGATCCACCTCAAATATCCCGAGGAGGCTGCCGCCCGGCGTGAGAGCCGGCACGAAACCTAAAGCGCCGACGACAACAAACACGATCCCGAAAACCCACGCGAGTTTCTGAACCATACATGGTCTATCTAGTCTGCCGCTAAATCGACCTTTCACCCCTAGCGTACCACGAGCTCTATGGGCACCGGCTCAAGAACGTTGACAACTTCAAATGTAACCCTCCCGATAAGCTGTCCGAACTCTGTCACGACGTTTACCTGCCACTTTCCTTCGCTCGCCTGGAACTTGATTGAGTAGCCGCGGTAGCCGCCATCACGCCCTCCCACGATAAAGTAGGGAATTGTCTCCTCTGTTGCCCACTTCCCGGAGCGCCCATCGTAGTACTGCCACTCGTGGGAGATTGTCGTTGAAAGTCCGGTCGGTGCGAAAATTGCCGTATAGACGTACACGGGTTCGTCCGGTGACCGATGAAAGGTCGTGTTGTATCGGAGATACGCTTCGTACCAGGGTGTCGGCTCCGCGAGAAGCCGATACTCGTCATCAATGCGCACCGCTCCGTGATACACGCCGGCGTCCTTGAGAGCAAGCGGGAGTGGCGGAATGGCACCGGTAAAGTAGAGCGCGTTGAAAATGAGAAAGATCACCGCTACGGAGCGCGCAACACGCGTTCGCTCGGACCTCGCACGCTCAGGTACAAGGCGCGAGAGACCATAGAAAAACGTCACGATGACGAGAAGGCTTACGAAACCGCTTGCGACAAACACGTATGGTCCTATCTTCCCAAAGACTACGGGCAGAAAGAAGATGAAAAACGAGAAGAGGACTACGAAAAACATGCTGAACTGGAAGACAAAGCGCGTGTAGAGGCGTACGAACCGTTCGTTCCCGATGAGAAGCGCGGCGAGAATGAAAATGAAAATCCAGCTGATTTGCAGGGCAGCACTCCTCGAGTACAAAGAAAGGTAGGCTGTGAACAGCCCACCGAATGCAAATTGCGCAACGACGGGAATGAGCGGCAACACCTTGAGAATCCACGGGCGCGAAAGACGCCCTGTTTCGATCAAGTTCATCGCGACGATCGAGGACGCGGCAACCGCCAGATAGAAAAAGAGGACGGCGTTCGTTGTCCAGAGATCTACCCGCCGCAAAAGCACAAAATAATCGAAAACAAGAGCCGCGATCAGGGCAAGCGGCGAAATATTGCGCATGTACCAATGCGCCAGCTCTTCTACGTTTTTGGGGAGTTTCTGCAGGTACTTTCTGACCATAGTCTACGCGACGTCGCGGTAGGCGGGCGGTTTTTCGACAATGCCGGCACGGTGATTTGCGAGCCGCGTAAGCGCGTAGAAAAGCGAGGAAAGCCGGTTGGCATACGCGCGGCTCGACTCCGAGATGGCACGTTCTCCCGATTCATGGAGCGTCACGAGTCGGCGCTCCGCGCGCCGCGAAATCGCCCGCGCGATATCGAGCCGCGCGGAAAATTCCGTCCCGCCAGGAACCAAAAAAGTTTTTATCTCCGGAAGTTCTTTTTCTATCTCATTGATGAGCGCACTTAAGGTCTCGACGCTTGCTTGTGATACAGATTTCGGCGCACCAGCCGCTTCTGCTTGTATCGTAAACAAGTAATCCTGCACTTCGTGCAGAAGCTCTCTGCCACTCCGACCAATAACTTCGAAATCTTGCGGGCACGCGACCTTGCACCATCCGACGACCGTATTCAGCTCATCAAGCTGTCCCAAGCATTCAAAAATAGAAGAAGATTTGGAAATTCGTTGCCCTTGCGGCGTATCAAAAAGTTTCGTTGTTCCTTTGTCTCCCTTTCCGGTAAAGAGCGCCATGCCTGTCACACGAAACGGCATGGCTTCGCAGAAGTCTGCCCTTTCGAGATAAATCTAGTAAACAACGTAAAGATATAATGCCTTACTCGCGCTACACTTTTGTATGCTGTTTCGTGTGTCCAGGCCATGCGTGCATCATAACAAAAGAAGGCGGCCCTGCTTCTCACGCAGAGCCCCCTAATAAACTGCAACAACTACGATCATCGCAGTCAGCAGAATCAAAAACGCTGTTCCCATGTGGCCGCGCCGCGCCATTTCGCCTCCGATGAGTGCGAGAATAACGAACGCAAGTGTCGCGAGCACCGGAACTGCCGGAGTGTACATGGCACACCTCACACAACTGTTACTGACTGCATTCCGTATACACGCGCCGTTGCGGCGCGTCAAGAAAATCCTTTGTGCGCGGGAGAGGATTTGCACCTCCACGCCCGTAAGGGCACTGGCCCCTCGAGCCAGCGTGTCTGCTGTTTCACCACCCGCGCATTACAACTGCTCGCCGATTATACGCAGTGCTTTCTCTATCTTCAAGCGCTTCCTCCTAAGGCACAACACGTCCCCCTGATAATAGACTTTCTTGAGCAGTTTCAAAGAATCGGCCTTGGCATATTTGAGCTGGATCGTCGTACCCTTCGCATCCCGAGTTACGTGTCCTTCTACCCCTATCTTCCTCGAAATCAAAGAGCGCAACCAGGTGATATGTTTCTCGCTTGCAGAAACAAAAGTTGTATAGAACATAAAACTTGATTTCCACCTAGGGTCCCAATATGAATAAAATGTTCCGTCTCCATCTAAGTGACCCCGAAGAAAATCCCAGAAATATTTTGGGGGAATCTGCACTTCTCTAATAATCTTTGTCTTATTGGGCATGAGCCCTATGGACAAGAGAAAACTATACAGAATAACATTCCCAAACTGAATACGCGGAGTTCTTGTGCCAGTGTAGCCCGAGGATGTCGCGCCGACTGAAACCTCAATATTCAAGGCGTGCATGATATTTCTGAGCTGTTCAGCATCGCTAGACACAAAAATGATATGCCTGCCATCGTTGGACAAGCAGCCATCTGTCACGAGAAGTCCGATTGCGTACGCAAGATTAGGTGTCCACTCAATCCTTTTTCCTTTCGGCTTCCTTCCCCGTCTTGCCATCAGTGTAATTATATGGCAGCTCAAGTATATAGCGTCTACCAATTGTTGATAAATAAAAAAACCTATACTCGAGAACTCTACTCACTTTTTCTCGGGAGTACCAGTTTCTGCGGTAACGGGCTCAGCTTTTTTTGCCTCGGACTCTGCCTCTTCGGGACGTGCCGCCTCTACCTGCTCAGCCGAGAGAGAACTGCCTACAAGGCGCGTACGGCGAAGCTGTCGGCGCGCTTCGCGCGCAACTTTCTCGCGGATGTAGTAGAGCTTCGCGCGGCGCACGCGGCTGCGCTTCAGGGTTTCGATCTTTTCTATCATCGGAGAGTAGAGCGGGAAAATCTTTTCGACGCCGACACCGGAGAGAACACGCCGCACTGTGAAGGTCGCGCCGGCCTCCACCCCATGCTTGCGCGCGAGTACGAGGCCCTCAAACGCCTGCAGGCGGTATTTTCCTTTTTCCTCCTCGATCTTCTGCCACACGCGCACCGTATCTCCCGGCCGGAGGTCGAGATTCTTGCGCGATTCCATATCAACGGGCGAAATTTTTACTGCCATGACGGGGCACTATACCATTCGCGTCCCTAGAAAACAACATCGAACGAAGAGAATTTCTGTGAGGGTGTTCGCCACTCGACGTCGATGTCCGAAACGCGGGCGAGAAAAGGGCCTTTGCGCGCATGCTCAAGAAATTTCTCGAGTTTGTCGTTATAGCCCTGCGCGACAATTTCCACCGTAAAGTTGGGCATGTTGCGCACAAAGCCGGTGAGTGCAAGGTGCCGCGCGTGCTTTGCAACGAAGTCACGGTAGAAAACTCCCTGTACTTTTCCTTTCACGACACATCGCACTTCTTCGACTTCCATGTGCGCGGTGAGGGATTTGAACCCCCGGCCTTCGCTGTGTAAAAGCGCCGCTCTACCGCTGAGCTAACCACGCGCGTGCGTCTTGAAACGCCGTGCGCCCCCACCAGGAGTCGAACCCAGATCAACGCCTTAGAAGAGCGCTGCTCTATCCATTGAGCTATGGGGGCTTGCCTGCATCGTATAACTTCCTGGGTCTATTTTGAAGGGTCGGCAATCTTCGGCGGATTGCGTTTGAAAGATTCATAGGCCGCACGCCGATGATCAAATCCCTCCATCGTCATCTGCAAATCTGCGGGATTAAGGAAAATGCCGCCACCGCCCGAGAGGAGCGGATTTTCCTCCTCTCCGGCAAACACCGAATAAAATTTCAGGCCTGCATAAAAGATGAGGCCGGCGAGCACCAGGACTGCAATAAAAAGGAGGATACGCCAGTAGGCATCGGCAAGAGTGCGGAGTTTCTCCGGTTCGTGCCGGTATTGCCACGTATCACGTATGGAGCCCCAGATGTATGTTACCCATCTCATATCGCGGGAATGTCAGCAGTCGTGAAAAAGCGCATCTGCGTCACCATGTGCCAACTTTTTGCCGACTTGCCACCCTCCACACTTCCCTGCCGCTCGAGCTGTAACTCGTCGAGAGAGGATGGGGTGGGAAGTGACTCAAGGAGAGCGACCACCTGGGCAACCTGCGAAAATGTGCCCTGCGCTTCTATTATAAAGGACGCGACCCGAATGGGAGACGCCTCGGTCGAGGAGATGGATGGCGCCTGCCCGATACCTATCGGAATACCGGTGTCTCGTGCAAGCGATTCGATAGTGTCGAGAATCTCCACGAGATCGGAATCGGAAAGTTGCTCGAGTCTTGTACGTGCATCTTTCGTTTCGCGCGCAAGTGCATGGAGGCGGAGCGCTGATGCATGCTCCAGTTCTTCCTGTTCCATGCTCGTGATCTTCAACGCGTGCTCCTCGGCTGCGACAGTGATCATCCACGCGAAGTAGCCAACTCCTGCAGAGAGCACAAGTGCACCGAGAAGTGCGGCCCATGAGCTATAGCGTGTAAATGGAATGCGCATACTAGAACGTTCCTTTCAAAGTTATCGTGAAGCGGCTGCCTACCGTGCCTGCGAGAACGCCGATCGGGACCGTCACGCTCGTGAACCTCGGGCTTTTGGCAAGTGTCTCACGATACGCATTGATGTCATCGCGCGAAGGACTCGTGCCCCCAAGGACGATCTCGCCGTCTTCCCCGCGCGTGAATGAAATGCTGGTAATGGTCGTACCCATCGGCCGCGCGACGAAAATCTCCTCCAAAATCGAAAGAACTGAAACCGTCGAAGAGGCGATGGGCTGCAGTTCTTTCAACATGAGGCGCGTGCGTGCGAGATCTTCCCTGTCGGAGCTCTCCGGCAGAGCCTGTGTTGCGGACTCGGGGATTGCCTCCGTCGGAGCTCCGCGTACCATCGCGTACACGGGAAGAAGTGCGAGGAGCGCGATGGCGCCGCACACGATCGTGACCAGAGAACCCGTAAACACGAACCGGCTTCGGTAGAAACCTTGTGCGGCCCTGATTGATTGGGGTGGGAGAAGATTTGCCATGGAAATTTATGCTAGACGCTCCGTAGCGCGAGACCGACAGCAGTTGCGAACTGCAGAGAGGTGCGACGATCGATGGGGGGGATGTAGTCGTCGAACGAACAGACATTCCGCCAGACACTTGGCCGCACGACCTCAACCTGCACCCGCGCCGCAATATAATCTCCGAGCCCCTTGAGATTCCCGCTCCCGCCAAGGAGAAACACCTGTTCGAGCGGCGTTACCCGATCGCCTTCTTGGTTCCTGCGCGTGTCCCAGTAGTGAAAGTGCCGCGCGACCTCATCGGCAAGCGCCGAAGCCGTTCCGGTTATCGCTTCAAGGCCGGCAGAGTGTTTGGGATCTTTCGCGAGCAGTCCCTCCTCGTTTTTGAACCTGTGTACCTCATCCGCCGGAAGTGAGAGTTTTCCGGCAAGCGCGTGGTCGATCGTTCCACCTCCCACCGCAACCGTCGAGGTAAAAATGGGAATACCCCGCTTCAGCACAGAAAGACCCGTGCGCATTTCCCCAAAATCAACGACAAGGGTGATTGGCTCATCAGCTGCGCTGGAAGCGACCGCGCGCGCTATGGAGCGCGCTTCCACTTCGAGCGAGAGAAGTTCGATCTTTGCTGCGGAAAAAACCGTGGCGTAGCTTTCGGAAAGTTCGCGGGGAAAGACCGTGACGCCGATTTCCTCACCCGCGCCGCCATCGTGCCGCATGATCTTGTCAAAGTCATAGACGGCCACCGCAGGAGCGATCGGGACCCGATCCTCGAGTTCGAATTCGATCATGGAAAGTATCTGTTCACGTGAAGAGCCTTCGGGCACGTGCATGCTAAAGACGTAGGCCGACTCCTCGGGAAGTGCTGCGTGTGCGCACTCAATGCCCGCCTTTGCCTTCACCGCGGCGAGAATCTGCGCAAGTGCTCCCACATCCTTAACGACGCCGTTTTGCACAATGCCCGCAGGAAGTGACTCGCGACCCCACGCGCGTACTTCCTTCCCAGAGCCGCCTTCTTCGAGCACGATCCACTTGATTGAAGCGTCAGAGATATCGATGCCGGCTGCAGGCGGTAGGAGGACGTGTGGACGCGGAAACCACTTCGAAAATACGCGCGCCGCCGCACGCGTGCCACGCAACAAAAACGCTGTTGATGTAGAACGTTCCATCCACCAAATTATAGCGCCTTTCAGCGAAGTTTGGTGCCTGTCGGAACTGTTCGCTCGGGAATAATGAGCGCAACGCCCGCATCATCGCTCGCCGCCAGAAGCATCCCCTCACTCTCGACACCGCGAAGCGTCCTCGGGGCGAGGTTCACTACGTAGGGAAACTGCTTACCGATTAGCTCTTCCGGTTTTTTCCACTCTGCAATGCCCGAGACAATCGTGCGCTCTCCCAGTCCTTGCCCTGAGCCTGTCGAAGGGTCGCCGAAATCTACCGTGCATTTGATGAGCTTATCCGCGCCGGAGACCATCTCCGCCGCAACCACGGTGCCGATACGTATATCGAGCTTTGCAAAATCTTCGTACGAAATCTCAGACATGAGAGGAGTGTATCGCATCGCCGCGCGTATCCAAGTATCTCTGCAAAATGATTGCCGCCGCGGCACTGTCATCTTTGAGCCTTCCCTCCGGAGCATACCGCGACGCCTCTACCGAGCTTCCCGCTTCCCACGCAGGCGTGACAGGCAGGCCGGTTTCCCTCTTGAGCTTCTTGATAAATGCTTCGGCTTCTTTGGTAATCGGATTCTCGCTCCCCCCGAAGGAGCGCGTGTCGCCGACTATAACTTCCGAAATTTTCTCCTTTGCGATGATGTCACATAAAGCCGCGAAAAGATTCCCATCGTTTTCGACACCGTCATGCGGGAATGCAATGCCTTCGCTCGACACCGCGAGCCCGACACGTTTTGCGCCGTAGTCTATGCCGAGATATCTCATGCAGGAAGTATGGAGTATGAAGTATAGAGTATCAATGCTTTGCAAGTTTCGAGGTCTTGTAGAGATCGGGTTGATGAGGCTTGAGACGAACGATCTTCACGGAAAATCCCGCCTGCTCGAGATCCTGTTCCAAGTGGTCGACATATTCCCCGTGTTGGTCATACCCGAGCGCAATGATGCCGGGCTTCTCCCCGAGAATGTGATTAATGTATCCAACCTCGTCACCAAGTACTGCGCGGTCTACAAGCGGATGCGCCGCAACGGTTGCGAGCCGCTCTGATTCGTGATGGCGGGGGGAAAATCCCTTGATACGCGTTGAGACGCTGTCGCGTGCAACCGAAACAATAAGACGCGGATCCTCCGCAAGGGCACGTGCCTGTTCAAAAAAATTCTCATGCCCTTTGTGGACAACATCAAACGTCCCAAACACCATGATGCGAATCATACCGATTCGGAGAAATACGTACGGACTTTCGCGACATCATCTGCGATTGCGGTACGGAGAGCGTCGTCGTCTTCGAATTCTTTGTTGTCGCGGATTTTTTTGAGGAGTTCGACGGTAATTTCCTTTCCGTAGAGATCGAGATCAGTATCGAGAATGTGCGCCTCCAATACGCTTCGGGTCTGGTCGGCAAACGCCGCGGCGTCGTACGACTTTCCTCCCACGACAACCTGTGCCGCATAGATTCCTGATACAGCAGAATCATCGAGGGGAATGTTGACCGTCGGAAATCCGAGAGCAGCTGCCCGCTTCGTGCCCTTTTGTACGGTGCCTGAAAAAGTCTCCATATTGCTTCATTATTGAGAAAAGTCAGTGTATCGTACTCTCGTGGGAGGGGTGGCAGAGTTGGTCTATCGCGCTTGTCTTGAAAACAAGAGTGTCGAAAGGCACCGTGGGTTCGAATCCCACCCCCTCCGCCGGCTATTCACAGCCCCTCGCATGAAGGCTTGCGCACAGTGTACAATGCCTTCATATGAAACACAGGGGTTTTACGCTGATTGAATTACTCGTTGTAATCGCCATTATCGGCCTCCTTGCGTCCATTGTCGTAGCCTCGCTTGCTTCGGTGCAGGGAAAGGGGCGTGACGCGCGACGCGTGGCGGACATCGATGCACTTAAGAAGGGTCTCACTATTTACTCTGTCGACAACGGAGCCTTTCCTATCGCGACGGCAACAACGACCCTCGCTGCGACCTCGACGGTCGGCGCGGTGCTTCTCTCCTCCGGTGCAATGACAACAGTCCCGACGGACCCAAATGGTTCGCAGTACTACTACGTCTCAAACTCGACAGGAACGACATACAACATCAACTTCTGCCTCGAAACGAGCTCTATCAAAGGGTTCGCGCAAGGCTGCGACAACTACGTAAGGCCGTAGTGAGAAAAGCGTGACAAACCAAAATCGCCTCCTTGCTGGGGCGGTTTTGTTTTGAATCCGTAGTAAAATACCTGACATGCCGTCATCCGCTCCCATACGCTGGAGAGCATACGAGCACGAGCACATCGAGCGCGGCAGCGACTGGTACTGGGCACTCGGTATCTTTGCCGTAGCTGTCGCCCTCATCAGTGCGCTTCTCGGCAACATCCTCTTCGGTCTCCTCATTCTTGTCGCTGCCGGAACGCTCGCCGCGCTCGCCTCTTCGCCGCCGCCCTTGGTCGAGTTCGAGCTCTCCGATCGTGGCATCAAGGTGGGTGAGACGATGCACCGCTATGAGGAAATTATCTCTTTCTGGGTCGAGGATCACGATGCGAATCCGCCGATTCTTCTCGTCGATACGATTAAATGGCTCTCGCCAAATCTTGTGATCCCCTTAGACGGCGCGGACCCAAAGCTCGTGCGCGCGTACCTCACCGAGCGCACCGAAGAGACGCCAATGAAAGAGCCCGTTTGGCACAAGATCCTCGAATTCTTCGGGCTTTAATTCAGCTCACTGAATCGTCACCACGGTGCTTGCCTCTTTGGTGCCACCGCCGAGAGTCGTGCACTTGAGAACGAATGTTGCGCCGGAAGTGAGTGCCGGTGTGGTGACCGTGCCGTTTACATTCGTTGTATTTTTTTGCTGTTCGGTGAAAGTGGGAAGATCGGGACTTGAGATGACGCATGCCTGCATTCCCGAGGTGACCCAGCCAATGGCGGATGTTTTACCGGATTGGACCGCCTTCGGATTTGCAACAAGCACGATCGCAGGCTTTGCGATTTGCACATTGCACTGCTTCGTCGCGCTCACGCTTCCCTCCGTGCACTTTAGTGCATACGTCGCGACGTTGGCGTTCACCGGAGGATTCGCGATGGTGACCGTTGTCGAGCCGGTCTGCGCACCGCCTGTATCAAAACCCGAGCCCTCGCTCGTTCCCGAGGAGCACGAGTAGGTAATAGCGATCGTCATGCCGACATCCGCAATCTGCGGCTGACACGAGAGAGCTGCCGTGATTTGCGAAGTGCCACCGCTACCTGTCGGCACACACTGCCAGCTGCTTACGCATGCGCCGGTATAGGTGGGGCGCCAGGAACCACTCTGACAACCGGAAGGATCGGGCTGTGCGGGAGCCTGCTGGCAGCCTTGCCCCTGCTGGGGTGCCTGCGCACACTGTGTGCCGGAACAGCCGTACTGGCACTGCTGCATCACCTGATCCACGCATTGATTGTTGCGGGAGTAGAGCGTGTTGTTGCCACAAATCACGCTGGGACTGCACGTACCGGCTGGCTGCGGCACGCCATTGCCTGCCGGCGGCTGTCTTCCCCCGAAACTTTGCGGCCCTGCGCTACTCGGCAGTGTAAACTTCGGCCCTCCGTCTCCTCCACCACCCCCGCCGCCTTTATCATTGAATGTTTGTTGAGAGCGTTTTTCTGCTTCTGCCTTTTCGGTTGCCTCTCTCGCTTCTTTTTCAGCAGGTGTTTCTGTTTTTGTTGTCGGCGGGCCTTTTGCCGCGACGTCGGCCAGGGACTTCTGCGCATCCCTTAGATCGTTGTATTCTTTCAGAGCTTCTGCTCTCTTGTTCGCGAGCACGCTTTCCTTCTCTAGCAAATCCTCATACGTCGCATCATCGCAAGGGTCCTCAACCGTACAACCATTATCTTTCTCGTATTTTCGGATCGCATCGATCGCCCTTCCGTGATCGGCAGCCACCTCACCCAGGTATCCCTTTGCCGCCGCAACATCCTCGCCCAAAACTCTGGCAAAAACGTCACGTTGGGCCTTGTCGAGGTTGGTCCCAGGGGTACCGAGGCTATTCGATATGGCCTTCCGCTCCTCTGCAGACGAGCCCTTGTAAATCGTGGCCAAATCTTCCGGGCTTAATTTCTTTCCATCCTCTCCGGCAACTTCGGTCTCACATGTACCTTTCGGAACACCTTTGTCTGGCACAGAAACCACCTTTCCTATACCGACCCTCTTCCCATTCTCGATTTTATTAGGCTCTCTATTTAGCTGAATCTTTGATTTCAAGCCAAAGCACTTTGTGATCGGTTTGCCCTTCGAATCCTTGCCCATATAGAACGCACTGACGCACGTGTCCTTCTCTATTGTCCCCTTGAATTTCTCCAAAGATGTCTCTCCTCCGCCCCTTGATTCCTCAGGCTTGTACAGGGGCGCTCTGAGAAAAGTACATTGCCTTTCTATCTTCTTATCGAGTTCAGCTTTTTGTGCCGCAGCTTTTTTTTGGGCCGCAATCTGAGCGGCGGTCAGAGCAGCAACCTGCGAATCCGACGAAACCGAGGAAAGCGGCGGGGTGGCGAGCTCGAAGGTGGCAACGGCGCCTGCGCCGAGCATGAGGGCGACGACGAGCGCGCCGAGTATGGATACGCCACGCTCGCCCCGTACTAACTTTGGCGTCTTTCTCATTTTGCCGTTGTTGTGTTCTTCCATAGGAAAATCGTCACGCAAAATCATGCCAAAGTGTAGTGTCGGGGCTCTCCCGCATGCGGGGATTCGTTCATGCCTCCATGATACCCCCTTTATGTTCGCTCGCCCCGCGAAATGTGGAAAAGCATTGAAATATGATACATTTCCTGCGACGCCCTCGTCGTTCAACGGATAGGATGCGACCTTGCGGAGGTCGTGATTGAGGTTCGATTCCTCACGGGGGCACCAGACAGGAAACTGCAAGCTCACAGGCCAGGATATCGTCCCGAATATTTGATGTTCCTTATTCCGTCCGACCGGACGATTTATGGAACGTCACCGCGCAGACGGTAATTTGAAATGCGCACGAAGATCTCTGTCGTTCTCAACGCCATCAGCGACAAAGTACAGTACTGCCCTACCAAGGCGGAGATCGGTGCGCATGAATGCGACAAGCTCCTCGCAGTCATACGGAAAGATCCAAACACTGTCTTGGAGCCGCACAAAGCCGGTGTTCCTGAGAATTTCACGAAGGCGGCGGCGGACTTCTCTCCGCTTTTCCCACACATCAAATATGACAATGCGCCAACGTTCATCCCAGCGTCGCGGTCTTGCGAATGTCAAAAAGTTCTCAAGGTACAACCGGCTTGCGTTCTGCTCTCCTTTCCTAGTGAGACGTAGAGTTACTTTCCCCTCTTCTTTTCTTCGCTCGACAAGACCACGCTGCACAAGTCGAGTAATCGCCTGACGTGTTCTGCCTCCGGGGTTAAGTTTGTTCTTGAGATACGGATTAACGTGTTTCAGGAGCTGGATAACATTCGGAGCTGTAAACAAGAGACCGATGACTGTCGTCGCGTATAGGGCAACCAAAAGTGTGTTCTGAACTTTCTCGCGTCTGGCTCGCTGTGCACTCCGGTCCTCAATTCTTCCCATATTCCTTATTATGTCCGACCGGACATTTTATGGAACAGAGGGCTGTGAATACATTCAACGAAAAAACCTCTACCGTTCGGGGCTCAAGCGGTTAGCTAGAAGCTATCGCGCGGATGCGTTTTGAGATCCGCGATTTCATCCGTGCCGCGGTATTTTTCTTGATGGTCCCGCCCTTCGCAGCCTTGTCGAGCGCTTTGTAGAGCGTAGAGAGCATCGCTTCCGCCTCCTTCCCCTTCTTCGCAGAAATAAGTTTTGAGACGTCTTTCACGACATCCTTCATCGCCTTCTTGCGGCGCTCATTGAAAACGCGGCGCTTCTCCGCCGCACGCTGAGCCTTCTTTGCCGATGACGTATTTGCCACAGTCGTGAAATCCTACCCGAAGTGCTCCCGATATGCAATCGCGGTATGATGTGGAAATGCTCAGCCGCATCGAGGGCACGGTGTCAGTGAAGCGTGCTGGATTCGCAATACTTTCGGCAGGCGGCGTCGGCTACAAGATAGCGGCGACACGCGAAGCCCTCGCCACTCTCAAGACGGGGGAGAAAGCCGCGCTCTGGACACACCTCGTCGTACGCGAGGATGCGCTCGATCTCTACGGATTCCGCTCCGAGGAAGAATTATATTTCTTCGAGATGCTCCTCACCGTTTCCGGCGTCGGGCCAAAATCCGCGCTCGCGATTCTTGATCTTGCACCCGTAGAAACACTGCGCTCTGCAATCGCACAGGGGAACGCGCAGTACCTGACGAAGGTCTCCGGCGTCGGCCGCAAGACCGCAGAGAAAATCGTGCTCGAACTGCGCGAAAAGGTCGGGAAGGGAGTGGCGGATGCTTCACTGCAGGGCGATGAAGATGCACTTGAGGCAATGCGGAGTCTCGGCTACTCGCTCCACGAGGCGCGCGATGCCTTGAGGAAAGTGCCGCACGAAGTGACTGAGGGGAGCGACCGTCTGCGCGCGGCGCTCAAAATTCTGGGCGTGAAATAGAAACACATGCTGGGAGCTCTCAAAGAACTCGTCCGGACGATCGTCCCCGCTCCGATCCTCGCGAAGGTTCTCTCTGCATACCACTTCTCGCTCGCCGCTCTCGCGGCCGCGTTGTATGGTTACCCGTCGCGCTTCATCTTTGTCGTCGGCGTCACCGGCACAAAAGGAAAAACGACCGTGACCGAGATGGTAAATGCAATTCTCGAAGAAGCCGGGCACACGACCGCTCTCCTAAACTCTATACGCTTCAAAACCGGCGTGAAATCCGTGTCGAATCTCACGCGCATGTCGATGCCCGGACGTTTCTTCGTCCAGAAATTCCTGAGCGATGCAGTGCGCGGGGGATGCACAGCCGCGATTCTTGAGATGACCTCCGAAGGCGCGCGCCAGCACCGCCATCGCTTCATCGACATGAATGCGCTCATCTTCACGAACCTCGCACCCGAGCACATTGAATCGCACGGCTCCTACGAAGCGTACGCGAATGCGAAATTTGAAATCGGGAAACAGCTTGTGCGCTCCGGCAAGCGGCCGCGCATCGTCGTCGCAAACATTGAGGACAAAGAGGCTACGCGCTACCTAACCCTTCCCGTCGAGCATGCGCTCCCCTTTTCACTTTCTGCCGAAGACGCCTCTGCCGATGAAAACGGCGGCTTCTTCATGCTTGAAGGAACACGGATCTCGCTCAGCCTGCCCGGCGCGTTTTCCTTGCGAAATGCGCTCGCCGCATCGGGGCTCGCGCGGGCGCTCGGCATTCAGCCGCCGGTAATCGCGCGCGCGCTCGAAAAACTGAAGAAAGTTCCCGGCCGCGCGGAGCGGATCGAGGCCGGCCAGAATTTCGCGGTCGTCGTTGACTATGCGCACACGCCCGATTCGCTCTCTGCGCTGTACGACGCGTACCGCAACGTGAGAAAAATCTGTGTGTTGAGCGCAACAGGAGGAGGCCGCGACACATGGAAGCGGCCGATCATGGGACGCATCGCCGAAGTGCAGTGCGCCGAGATAATTCTCACCGACGAGGATCCCTACGACGAGGATCCGAGGCAGATCGTCGAGGATGTCGCGCACGGGATGACCAAGCGGCCCGAGATCGTGATGGACAGACGCGAGGCGATTCGTAGCGCACTGCAGAGTGCCCGCGCCGGAGATGCGGTGCTCATAACCGGCAAAGGAACGGATCCTTCGATATGCGGCCCCCGCGGCACAAAGACACCGTGGAGCGACGCACAGGTCGCGCGTGAGGAGTTGGAGCAACTCATACAGGGTGGCGCCGCAGGGCAGGCACGGGTGCCGCCGAGGACTGTTTGACCCGCCAGCTGGCGGGGAGTTACGCAGGCGGCACTCTGTCCGTCCCGCGGTGCCGGTATAATGATTCTATGATAGTACGTATCCTCATCGGCTTTGCTGCAGCGACATTCATCATTCTCCTCCTTGTGTGGCTCGCGACCGGAGGCGCACGCGAGGTTGCACAAATTGCCCGCGGAATCACAAACCCCTTTAGCTTTATTTTCACGGGGCAATTGAGCAGCTTCCGCCTGCCGTGGCAACCAGAAAATGCCGTGCGCGGCCCAATCGTAAACTCTGATGGAGCATCGGCTGAAGCAGAAGCAGGAGAGCAACAGACGCCCGAAGAAGAGCTCTCGACCGCGCAAAAAGACTACGACGCCATTATGCGGGACCTCTCGGACGCGCAGGCCTTCGGCGAGCCCTCGCCCCACCGCGGCAAAGTAACGATTGCGCAGGGGGCAGCGACGGAGCGCACAGCATCTGCCGAATATCTCGAGCTCGAAGCGGCGTGGGACAATACCGCGCCAGTACAAGTGACCGGCTGGTCTCTCCAAAGCGCGCTCACGGGAGTGCGCGCGCATATTCCGCGGGGAGCCCAGACCTTCGCTCTGGGCTCTGTCAACACGCAGGGCGACATCTTCCTCGATCCGGGGAGTTTCAGCATTGTCTCCACCGGTGTCTCTCCCATTGGTACGTCATTCAGAGAAAACGCGTGCACCGGCTATCTCGCAGGATTGCAGACATTCACACCTCCGCTTGAGCGTTCCTGCCCCGCACCTTCCGATGCACTGCCGCTTACGCCCGAAAACATACGAACCTACGGAGAAGCCTGCTACGACTTCGTGCAGACAATTCCCTCGTGCACATTCCCCGCAAATACTCCTCCGGAGATTTCACCTGCATGCCGCATTTTCCTTTCCAACAATCTTTCATACAACGGCTGTGTACAAAACCATAAGCACGAGAGCGGCTTCACGCGCGATTCGTGGCGGATCTACCTGAACGCCGGCGGCGAACTGTGGCGCAACTCGCACGACATCATCCGCCTGCTTGACGCAGAAGGAAGAACCGTCGACATGGTGAGTTACTGACGCACATGAAACAAAATTATTCCTGCGGTAACTGCCACGTTTAGCGACTCTTTTGTTCCATACATTGGTATCTCGATGAGTTTGTTGCAAAGCGCGCGGAGCGAGCGCGGGATACCGCGGACTTCGTTGCCAAATACGAATAGCGTTTTCCCCTTTGCGCGGTAGCGCCGATAATCGCGGGCACGCGCGTCCTGTTCGACACCGACGATCGTCCACCCTTCGCGCTTCAATCGCAGTATGACAGTGCGAGATAACGCAACGTGCTCATACGGAACAGACCTCTCCGCGCCGAGAGCTGTTTTTGCAATTTCTTTTTGTACTCGTCCAAACCTGTCGCGTGGAGCGGGCGTGTAGCCCGCGAGATATATCTTCGAGACACCCGCCGCGTCGGCAGTGCGGAATATGGAGCCGACATTGTGCGCACTGCGCACGTTGTGCAAAAGCACCGCAACATCATTTGTCATGCAAATACTGTACACTGTCCACTGCCTGCCCCGTAGGCAGCTGCGTTGTCCTTCGGGGTATACTATCCTCATGCTTTCCGTCTTTCCGGAAATTCTCTTTCTCTCGCCGCTCGCGCCATTTCTCATCCGCGTTGCACTCGGCGTTCTTTTCGCTTCCACGGCATGGGCTCACATACGACGAACAGACATCGCATCGCGCGGTCTTTCGATCCTCGAATTCGCGCTCGCGGCCGCGCTTCTTGCCGGCGCGTGGACGCAGCCTGCGGCACTGCTCGGAAGCATCGTGGCCGCGGTTTGGCTTTTCCAGCCCACGAGCCGTGTGTATCAGCTCAGCACCGTTTTGCTTGCACTCGTCATGTCGCTCTCACTCATCGTCACCGGCGCAGGTGCCTTTGCGTTCGATCTGCCTCTCTAGACACACTTGGCTTCGCCCACGAGCGTCCTTGCACAGGAGCAGCCCTTTGGCACAATGACAGCATGGCGATAAAGATGGAGGATGCGTACCGGATGCGGGAACGCCACGAAGAGCTCAAAAAGCGGGAGAAAGTAAAGCACCCCATCTCCGGCGAAGCAGTCGGTCTCGGCACCCACGACCGCTCGCTGAACGATATTTTCTCCGACCGGCGAGGGCGAGAGGCAGACCTTTTCCTCAATCTCTATCTGCACAAAAAGAACCCGACGATGGCTAAAGAGATCGCCCGAAAAAGAGCAATCGAGCCGAAGCCCGAAGTACTCTTGGAAGCCGAGGAGAAGTTCCTCGAAGACAATCGCGAATCGTTCAACGTGCTTCGCGCGGAATCCGACCTGATGCGCGATCTCCTCAATGGAGAGCAGCTCATACGGATGAAGCGCTCGGACAAAGATGTTGACGAGATCGTCGGCATGATCGGCGCCGATAGCGCTGCTGCTTTTCTCGGTGACCAGCTGGAAGAGCTCGCGCTCACAGCGGAACCCAGATTCAGACGATTGATCGACTCCCTGAAAGCTGCCGATGAGGTGCAGAGCGGCAAGGTCGCCGAACGGAACGAAAAACGCATTTCACAGTACCTTGTGAAGTACGGGATCACCAAGGAGCAGTACGAGGAGGCAACAGTAGAAGGACTTGCGGGGGCAACCCCTCAAAGACTTGCCGAGCTGACAAAAAAACAGCTCTCGGGATGGCGGAGTGCGCTCGACTTCGTCAGCTTCGGCAGGGTTTCGAAATGGAGAGCGGGAAATCTCTACAACACCCTCGCGGAGCGAGAGCGGCTCCTCGAGGAAGCAGACGGGCACCTTGGTTCGGTAATAAAGGTCCTGCACGGCACGCTTTCGAGAGACGAGATCAAGCGGGCATATCAGAATCAGGGATTTGCCGAAGGAACGCAAGCTCCGTCGTACACAGTCATGTCAATCCAGGATTACCGTCGGTTCCATAAAGAATTCCATCTCGACAAGATAGAAGAGGATTTCAAGCGCTACCGTGCCCAAGAAGCGCGAAAATTGGGAAGGGGGAAATATTGGAACGACGACGACACTACTAACCTTCTCGATAGGCAGAAAGAAAAAATAGTAAACACGTACCTCAAAGACAAGAAAACAAAGAAAGAAAGAGAGAATGCGCGAGGCTTGTTCAAAGTGATGACTGATGAAATCTTTACCGCAACGTACGACACCGACCTTGAAACCAAGGTCAACAGTATTAACTAGCTATGGCAATGACGACGCAACAGATACACACCGAGATTAACCGGTTTGTAGAGACAGGAAACGAGGAGCAACTACGCTAATTTTTTGTGAAGAATTTCAAGAGCCTTCCTGAAGCCATGCAAAAGAAAGTGTTCTTTGGATTCGTCGAAGAAATGCTGGAGCGGCAAGCAGCCGAGGCAGAGATCGCAAAGATACAAGAGCTCGGCATCAAGGCACTCGAAGAGATCGAGGCGTTCAAGGCATCGCTCCAAAAAGCCTGAGGTCTATTTTTTCGCCTCTTCGGGCGGCATTTTCTCCAATTCTTTCTCGATTTCTGCTACACGATCGAGTGTCCGCATCGCGGCATCTGCCTTCCTCACTTCCGTGCCTCCTCTGCTTCCCGGTCCGCAATGATCTTTTTCATCTCCTCTTCTGCAGTCTCGGTGCGGTCGACAACCTTCATTGCCATATCCGCGACATCCGTCGCGATACTTTCCAACTTGTGCTCTGAACCAGCATCCTTGATAAGCTCGATGAGAAGATCACCTTGAAGACTCTCCGGGAGTTCCTTGAAATGCTCCACGAGAAAGTTCTCTGCGTCGGTTTTGTTGCCGTCGGCAATCTTTTGTCTGAACGTTTCCAGTATCTCAACAAGTTCCATATTTAGATCATATACCGGCAGGCCGATCTATCGACTCAAGACGAATGCCGAACAAGGCGGCCAGCATGCGCATCACAACACCAGAGCCGCGGGAGCTGATCTCCCGTTCATATGCTGGCTTAAATTCATTTTCGACCCACGTGTCATACCCGGCAGTTGTATTGACGCTCGGATCCGCCGCCACCTTTGCCGCCCACTCCGTATCGCGTCTCGTCTGGATATCTGTCTTGGTCACACCTTTTGCGAACTCTCGATCCTGTTCATCCTTCTGCTTGAGACCTGCTGTGGTCTCGACCTTGTTTCCTGTCTTGATCTCTTCGTCGATGATAGCCTGGAAATCGGATCCCAAAACTTTTCCGAGTATTTCGAGTGCGCCTGTGCGCATTTCACGAAATCGCTGCATCTGGGAGTTCGCATCCTCCCTCCAGCCGGCAAAACCTATGCGTTGCGCCGCAATGTAGTTAGGAATACCGTGCCAGATTTTCCCCAAAAAGCCATGCTGCGCTTGCAGTTGTCTAAATGCACGGTCTTGGATAGTCGCGCGGTGTCCACCCTCTTGGAGTTCGACCCACTTCTCGGGTTTGATGTTGTACTGTGAGCGATACCGCTCGATGCGGCCATACACTTCTTGAAATCCGCTAGTCTCGTGGACGCCATGCAATTCCTTAAGCGCATTATAGAGTTCCTGAAGATCCTGCTCACCGTCGGGCGTCTCAACGAGCTTGATCAACCGCGGCTTGATGAGATCGAGCACTCGCTCTTCGTCGTGAAGTTCGGTCACCAAACGATTCACCACGTGGCTCTTGTCTTTGAGACCCTTAAGAACTACTGGCGTAAGATATTTCTCGCAGGCTTTGGCGAGACCCATGCGATTGGCAAACACTCCGTAGACTTCAGCGCGCATATCGCGCTCATCCTCCGTTAGTTGCTCCTTCGTGGGATCATCTTTGTCCTTCTCCCACTTTTCCATCATCCGGAGGAACGCATCGCCCTTCTTCTCAAAACCGACCTTCCTATACGCTTCGCGCTGTCTCTCATTCCGATACACAGCCGAAAGTCCGATATCAGCCTCTTTATGTGCGGCCGCGTCGATGATCGTCTCGTCACCGCTCAAATGCCAGCGGGCATCGTGTATGTCTCGGCGCTGCCGTGGCGCTTGCGTCCGGAGCTTATTGTCCTCGAATTGTGGAGACATACATAGTGAGGTACATTATACATGCATGTTAGCAAGCGCCTCTTGGGATGCAACCGACACTATCCCCACGCAAAGCACCGGCGAAGACACACGATCTCACCCTGTGTTTGTCCGCCCATCAGAATTTACCGGCGACTCTCGGTTTATCGTCACCGGCGCCGGCGCCTTCGCGTTCGATCTGCCGTTGTAAGTAGGGAACGATGGATTATCGAACCTCCATCTGCTAGGATATTAAGGCAACCGCCCGTAGCTCAATTGGTAGAGCAGCGACCTTTTAAGTCGTTGGTTCCGCGTTCGATTCGCGGCGGGCGGACCTGTGAATACATTTAAGCAGCAGTGTATTGATCTGCGTAAAAAGGGGCTCACGTTGTCACAAATCGGCAAGATCACGGGACGTCCCAAAACGTCTATCTATGCGCACATTCGGCATTTCCCATTGAGTCGGACCAGATGGCAAGAGATCAGAAAAATAAATGGGCTGCGCATAAGGAAATTCGCGGTTGCTCGGCGAGGGAAAAGTATCAAAGCCCACAGAACTTTCACTGCTTGGAATGCAAAAAGTGTCGCTTTAGTTGCGCACTTAATTTTTGACGGGGAAATCCGGCGAGACGCCTGTGTGTACTACAACAGAAGCGATGCGCTCAGAAAATACGTGGAAAGGTGCATGAAAGATATTTACCATCATGAGCCGAAATATTGGACAGATAGAATTACAGGTGTTTCGCGAATAAGTTACTTCAACGTAGCCCTCGCCAGTTACCTCGAAAGTAAATCTCAAGATCTGAAAAATAACATATTGAAACTCCCGATAGATTTGAAACGGGAGTTTATCCGAGCTTTTTTCGACGATGAGGGGTGCATGGATTTTCGTCCATCGCGAAACCTACGGCAGATTCGCGGCTACCAAAAGAACATGGACATTTTGTATCTCGTCCAAAGACTTTTAGGGAACTTCGGTATCGGTGCTGATGTAAAACGCCCGAACGAAGTTGTCATCAGAGGGAAAGAAAACCTCGAGAAATTCCAAAGGGAAATTAACTTTTCCTCAGGCGTTCGGATCAACGGGAACCGCCCAAACAGCATCTGGAAAGAATCGCTCGAGAAGCGCGAATTGCTTGAGCGCGCAATAGCGTCGTACAAACCTATTGGAAGCAATGGTGTGCACCGCGGTGGGTAAGTGCTAAATCGCGAGTTGGACTGTCACGTAGTCGGTAACTGGTGTGCCACCAGCCGTAAGGCACGAAATGGTGAATGTCGTCGGGCCGGAAAGTGGCACCGTTGCAGCGCCTCCCGAGAGCGAGTCTTCGTTGAAGCTGCCGTCGGGCGAAGTGACTGAGCACGATTCGACGCCCTTTGTGTTCCAGAAGACGGAAGTGCGCGTTCCGAGCGGAACTTTCTCGGGCACGGCCCAGATGTCGACCTGCGGCGGTACGGTAGGGGTCTGCGTCTGGGATGCCGGAGCGGCCGCAGGCGCGGGCGTCGGCTTTGGTGACGGCTGTTCGACGACGGGTTGCGAGGGTGGAGCGGGAGAACCGACTTGGTAGCCGCGCCATGCGCAGAGACTGTCGAAGAATGCCGGCGGTATCACGAACGAGACAATAGAGCTCCCCCACGGTCTGCTCTGACACATGCCCGAGATAATGCCCTGCGGCTGTCCGCCGAAGGTGTCGGAACCGTAAAAGCCTGCAACTTCTGTGTTGGCTCCGGCATCGCGTGCCTGCGCAACAATGGTCGCCCCTCCCTCCGATACGACGATGTCACCGCGCGTGCCCGATTGCAGATTCACCTGCTGACCGGAAATATTCTCACCGACGGGCGGCGAGGATGCGGTGCTCGTTGACCCAGCAGCTTCAGTATTCGATTCAGTCTGCGTTTGCTCTGGCAGACCGCCGAGCGATCCTATGAGTGCGTCGCTCACATTGAGCGAGTCCCCGCCCGAGAGAGCTTGTGTCAGCGCGTCGGAAGCACCGGAGCCGATGCCACCCGCGCCTGTGTCGCCCAAAAGCGAGCTCGATGTCGGTGGGACATAGTAGGCGCATTTATCCGTCGAAGGGGCAGTCACCTGATAGTACTGCGTACAGCCCTCCGGACCTCCTGCTCCTCCTGCGCCGCCGCTCGGCGGCGGAGGTGGTGGCGGTGGCTGCTTTTGCTGTTTCGCCTGCATGAGCTGCTGCAGCATACCCATTGCTTGCTTCATTATCTCCTGAAACCCGCCCGCATCGCCGGGCGATTTAGTTTGTCCCTGTTGGTCGGTATATGAAATGCCCTTGCATTGACCTACCGTCACACACATACACTTAGTACGATCGATGCATGTTTGAATGAGTTTGATTTTGACGGCTTCTGGTGTGCATTTAATGTTCTGAGGTGCACAGACGTCAGCAGCTGCTAGTGCAAACCCAAACGATGCGAGAAAAGTAGAAACAGTGAGTGCAAAAAGGAGAACGACTGGGAGACGAAGACTCATGCAATCAATGCTACAAGAGAAACCCCAATCCGCAACGGCATTTTTCAGGATTTGTTGATACTTCGACCTCGCTCAGTATTTCCAACGCTAAGAATGTAGCGTTCGAGGGCATATTCGAGCTCAAAGCCGCGGCGGCGCGCTTCATGAGGAAGCTCGGCGAGCTCTGCGACAAGCCTGCCTGCCCGCTCGCGGGCATTTCCGGACGACTTTAGATAGGCGTCCTTCGCTCCCCAGAAAAGCACGCCGTGGATGGCTTCCGGTGCCTCATCGCGCGAAAGCGCGCGCTGGTATTCCACCCAGAGCCGCTTTTTGTCGCCGCCCTTGAGCGCATACGCGAGCGCAAAAATGCCGCCGCCTTCCCGCGCCTGCCTGCCGGCAGGCAGGTCATATTTTTTGACTGTCTCGGCATGCTTCTCCAGCTTTTTGCGCGTATCTGCATCGGGTTTTTCTTCGAGAACAAAGAAGATATCCTCCGATTCTTTTATGCGCTGAAGTGCATCGAGAACAACATTCCTCATTTCCTCATTCGCGAATACACCATCGAGAATAACAACCCGTTTGCCCCCGAACATGCCTCCACCGGAGAGCGCCGCGTTGAGATCGTCGAGTGAATTCGCATCCGTTATCCGAATGACCTCCCGCTTGCCCTGAGCTTGTCGAAGGGCTTTATTCATTTCTGCACGCGCCTTTTCCCTGTCAGTGCCACTAAATACGTAGAGCATACTAACGTGCAATCTTTTTTACATTTCCCCAGTTGGCGCCTAATGATACCTCCGCCACAATCGGTACTCCATTGAGCTTTTCCGAAGAAACGACTGATTCCATCACGTGCCGTAGTTCGCGAGCCATCATCTCCGCATCGCTCTTTTCCAATTCGTAGACTAGTTCATCGTGCACCTGAAGCAAGAGACGCGCCTTCGCCTGCCCTGAGCTCGTCGAAGGGCGCCACCCATTCTTTTCGATGAGTGTGTCTGCTTCCACCATTGCGAGTTTGATGATGTCAGATTGCGTGCCTTGCATCGGTGCATTGATCGCCATACGTTCTGCCTGTGCTTTGAGGTTCGGCAGGGCGGATTTGAGCGCGGGAAAATAGCGGCGCCGGCCGAAGAGCGTTTCGGTATAGCCGAGCCGCGCGGCATTTGCCTTCGTCTCTTCGATGAAGCGCGCGAGGCCTGCGTAGTTTTTGAAATACTCCGAGAGAAACTCCGCCGCCTCTTCGCGCGACACTTTCTCGCCGAGCGCCTGCCGCAAGGCGTTCACGCCCATGCCGTAGAGAATGCCGAAATTAATGACTTTCGCCCTGCGCCGCATCTCGTAGTCGACGTGCTCTGGCGGAACACCGAAAACCTCGGCGGCTACCGCGGCATGCACGTCGCCACCTTTTTTAAAAACCTCGATGAGTTTCCGGTCGCCCGATAAACCCGCTGCGACTCGCAATTCGATCTGCGAGTAGTCGATCGCCGCGAGCATGAATCCCTTTTCAGCAGCAAATGCGGTGCGGATGCGCCGGCCATACTCGCTCTTTATGGGAATGTTCTGCAGATTCGGATTCTGACTCGACATCCGCCCCGTCGTCGTCCCTGCCTGCAGAAACTCCGCGTGCAGTCTCCCGTCTTCCCCTACGAGCGCCGGCAGTTTCTCGATGTAGGTCGAGAGGAGTTTCTGCAGTTCACGGTACGCAAGAATGTCGCCGACTATTGGGTGCAAAGGCGAGAGCACCGCGAGTTCAGACTCGCGTGTCGTGCGCGCACCGGTCGAGGTTTTCTTGTGCCGCGCTGGAACGATTTTGAGCTCATCAAAGAGCACGGTCGCGAGCTGTTTGGGAGAGTTGACGTTGAATTCGCGCCCTGCATGTTTGAAAATGCGGCCGGCAATTTCGCCTAAGCCCCGTCCGTATTCACGAGAAAGCTCCTTTAGATATTTTGTGTCGACGAGAATTCCTGTTTCGTTCATCCGCCCAACAACAGGAATCAACGGCCGCTCGATTTTTTCAAAGACCTCGTTGAGTCTGCCCGTCTTCCGCAGCTCATCAAAGATGATTTCCCGCGCCCGCTCGAAATCCTCGGTGCCTGTGTAGCGAAAGATATCCTCGCGTGACGGGTTTGTCGTGTCGGAGTGCAAAAGCCACAGCGCAACAGACGTTTCCGCGAGTGTGCGCGGGTCGATCGTTTCTTCCGACCGAGGAACGTCCTTGGAACCTCTGGGGGACGGTCCTTCGTCAGTCCTCGCGGCCGCGTGTACGCGTCCTTTCAGAGAGCGGAACTCGAGCTCATCGCAGAGAGCCTCGATAGAGGTTGCGTTGTCTTCAATATGCCAATGCTGCTTCGGCAGCTCGAAGTGGAACGGTACGTCGGTGTGTATCGTCGCAAGTGATTTCGAGAACGTCGCGGCAGCCTTTCCCTCTTTTACAAGCTGTACGACACGCGGCTTGAAATTTTTCTTCGGAAGTACGTCCGGATCCTGCTCGAGCGCACGGTACAGCTCCTCAACAGAGCCGAACTGCTGGATGAGTTCGGTTGCAGTCTTCTCACCGATACCTTTGATACCAGGGATGTTGTCGGAAGGATCGCCGCGCAGGGCCTTGTAATCGACGATGTGCCTAGGACCGAACCCGAAGCGCGCAAGCACCGTCTCTTCGTTGTACAAAATGGTGTCCGAGAGACCTTTCCGCAGTGTGTAGACTTGCACGCGCTTGTCGTCGACGAGCTGGAGGGTGTCGAGGTCACCGGAAGCGATGATCACGTCCACGTCACTGCGCCCGCTCACTTGGCGAACGATAGTCCCCACCACGTCATCGGCCTCATAGCCGGTTGCCTCATACAAAGGGATGCCGAACGCCCCAAAGACTTTCGGTGACTTCTCGAGCTGGGCGACAAGCTCCGGTTCGGTCTTCACTCGTGTCGCTTTGTAGGCTTCAAACAGTTCATGGCGCTGAGTTTTTCCGGGGAGATCGCGCGCGGCGACGATGTAGTCGGGCTTCAAATCGTCGATGAGTTTGAGAAGCATCGAGACAAGTCCGTACAATGCGCCCGTGGGCTCGCCCTTCGAGGTAGAAAAATCCGGTATCGCGTGATAGGCACGGTGCAGGATCGCGTGCGCGTCGAGTATCACGAGCCTCTGGGTTTTTTCCCGCTTTGTCGTGCTTACACGCGCCGTCATGCGGCCAGTTTAGCACTGTCCGTGTTTTCAGCGTTCTCTACGACTTCTTCCTTTTTCGGCTTCAAGAGAGCGCTGAAAAACTCGCGGAGGGTCCTGTTTCTCCCAATAACGGTTCCGAGTTCGGTACCCACATCTCGCCGATAGTTGTTCAACGTATTCTCGGCACGTTTGTACAACGCCTGACTTGTAGCATCGAAGTTCCGTGCGCGTAAACGCGAATACAGACTTCTCGTAAGAAAATTCGCGAGGCGGCCGAGTGCACCGAGCGATGACTCAATCTCTACTCGAAACGCCGCGCGTCGTGCCTTTGCGTCTTTCTCATCGGCTATCCGGTCAAAAATTTCGGCCCGTATTCCAAAGCGGCGTCCTAATGCTGTGATCGAAGCCCCCCAGTTCTTGTATTCGCCTTTTTCAAAGGAGGCAAGAATATTGGTGCGCAGTTTAATGCGTTCGAATCCTCGGCGATCAACTTCTGCTATCTTCGGCAGCTGCTCCTGAATCGCTTGTACAAGCTTCTCCGGTTTTTCTTTTGCGGCAATTTCAGCCAGTAACTTCGAACCTTCCGCGAAACGCGCGCTCGTATCAGCCAAAAGCTCATCGCCGATCTGTTTGAACTCCTTTGGGTCAGGTGACTTAATCCTGCGGAAGGACTCCAATGTGGCTTTCGGCTCTTCAGCAGGACTGGCTTCGGTGTCTCGTCGTTGTGCTGAAGATTCTTCGGAACGCGCGGTATCGGTGCGCACCACTCGCTCGTACCTATCCCTATCTATGAACTCGCCGCTTCCCGCATCAAAGACCATCCTTCTCGTTTCGCCTCTCTTGTTCACAAATTTGAGAGAGCGCCCATCTTCCACCTCTATCTTCCGTCCGTCGCGAAACATAATCTTCGCATTGCCTGTTTCCGGGTCGATACTGTACCTCGCATTCATAAATCTTTTGTATTCAACGAGTTTGTCCCTATCTCTCGCCGGCTGCGCTTGTGCTTCGTAGAGACTTTGGGTTACAGGAGCTTCAACATTCCGTGGAGTGCCCGTATCTGCCGCCTGCACCTCGGCGCTTCCTGCACCTCGCGGGTCCATGCGCCGTCCCCGGTCGAGGAGTACATCGCGCTCAAGGTTAGTAGCTTCAACAAGTCCGGCAATAAACTCTTCACGCTGAGGATCATTCATGTTCGCGGTAACTCTTTGCACCGCCTCACCCATTGGTACGCCTCGCTCAACCGCGAGCTCTAAAAAATCCTGCAGCGGCGGTCCCAGCCGTCGCGCTGCTTCCATCTCTCCTTCCGAAACTACGGCAAACGGTGTTAAGGGAGGAGTCGATCGCAAATTCTTGGGCTGCATTATTTCTACCTGATCGGCCTCGTATCCATTTCTGTTTTCATTCCCGTTCGGTTCGGCACGGTCGTCGATCTCCCGCTTCTCACCCGCCGCCCGCCTTCGTTGCTGCCTCCACGCACTCGTGCCTGAATCCGATTCACGCCTACGAGAAACTCGTTCTCCTCCGGGTGAGCGGGGGATACGTTCAACTGCCGCAGGGCCGGCGATCGGTGCCGGCATGCTAATGTCCTGACTTCTTCGACGATATTCAACACCGAGGGGTTCGCCCTGCGCAACCTCGAGCTCTGCTCCCCGCAGACGATCAAATTCTGCGATGCCCGCTTCCGTGAGTCGGTGCTTTTGTACCGCCCACCCGCGCGCATCAGGCTGCCGCGCGCCTTTGCGTGCTGCTTGATCGTACTCATCGAGAGCGTCCAGTACGGGTTTGTATTCGTCGACTGTTGCGCGAAAGGTCCCTCGATCAACCGGATTTAGATTAACCTCGACCTGCGCCGCCGCACGTTCACGGGGAACTTTCTTCATTCTCGCGGCGTAGAGAAAATCCTGAAAAGCGCGGTCGAGGGCATCTCCCTCGGTAATATCCTGAGAACCTGTCCGGTTTTCTTCTGGAGTATTTGCCCCGCGAACACCTTCGGGTGCCTGCCGTGCCCTGCTGTGTAACCCTTCGGCTTCTCTCATGCAAAAACTATAGCACCGTGATGCGTTACAATGGCATGAATGGCACAGTTCAACGAAAAAAAGCAGGACGAGCGTTTGGAGGAGTTGCGCAAGAAAGAGGAGGAACAGCTCGCGGAAATGCTCTCGCACAAGTACGGCGTCGACTACGTCGACCTCACGAAAAAATCGATTGACAGCGACGCCTTGCGGCTCATAGAGGAGAAGGAGGCGCGCGCCGCAGAGCTCGCAGCCTTCAAAAAAATCGCCAAAAAACTCTTTGTCGCGATGCGCGCGCCTGAGCGCCCCGACACCCTGCAGGCACTCGAGAAGGTGAAGCGCCTCGGCTACGAGGCCCAGCGCTTCATCGTCTCGCGCGCATCGCTCGAGCACGCATGGGACCGCTACCACGATATTTCCTATGCAACCGAAACGGAGGCCGGCGTTCTCACACTCTCCAACGAAACGATCCAGCAGATGCTCGAGAAGCTGAAAACACTGGAAGATGTTCGTGTCGAGATCGCGAGTCACGCCGGAAGCAAGGATACGCACCGGATTTCGCGTGTCTTAGAGATCATCATGGGCGGTGCGCTCTCCCTCGGCGCTTCCGACGTGCACCTCGAACCCGAAGAGGGCAGTGTGCGTATGCGCTACCGCCTCGATGGCGTACTCACCGAAGTGCTCATGTTCGATGCACCGACCTACGCACTGATCTCCTCCCGCATCAAGCTCCTCTCCGGATTAAAACTCAATATCAAGAACGCCGCGCAGGACGGACGCTTCTCCATTGTCGTGAATGAAAAAGAGATCGAGATCCGCACCTCGATTCTGCCGGGTGCCTACGCCGAAACAATCGTGATGCGCGTCTTGGATCCGACCACGATCGCCCTCCCGATGGAAGCACTCGGTTTCGACAAGTACCTCATGGAAATTTTCAGGATGGAGATCGCAAAACCCAACGGCATGATTTTGAACACCGGCCCGACCGGAAGTGGGAAAACGACGACCCTCTACGCTTTCTTGCGGCAGGTGCACAACCCCGGCATCAAGATCGTCACGATCGAGGATCCGATCGAATACCATCTGCCGGGCATCGTGCAAACGCAGGTCTCGAAAGACTACACCTTCGCCGAAGGCCTGCGCTCCACCCTGCGGCAGGACCCGGATGTCATCATGGTCGGTGAGATCCGCGACAGCGAGGTCGCCTCGACCGCCGTCCATGCATCCTTGACCGGCCACCTCGTCTTCTCAACGCTCCACACCAACGACGCCGCAGGTACCTTCCCCCGCCTCATCGACATGGGTGTGAACGCCGACATCCTTGGCGCGGCCGTCACGACCGCGATGGCACAACGCCTCGTGCGGCGTCTCTGCCAAAACTGTCGCGAATCCAAAATTATGACCGC
The DNA here is from genome assembly GCA_016186695.1 of Candidatus Kaiserbacteria bacterium. Taxonomy (GTDB): domain Bacteria; phylum Patescibacteriota; class Minisyncoccia; order Phycocordibacterales; family UBA2100; genus UBA10103. The sequence continues at coordinate 87,942 of JACPLC010000006.1, forward strand.
CGAGGAGAAGAAGATGGTGGAGCCACTTCTCAAAAATATTCCGCACCCCGAGGACCTTCCGAAAAACCGCGACGCAATGTGGGTCGCGAAAGGTTGCGAGAAGTGCGGCGGCTTGGGCTACAAGGGCCGCATCGCGGTCGTGGAGGTCATCCTCATGGACAAGGAGATCGAGGAGACGGTGCGCAAAAGCTCGAGCGAGCGGGATTTGTGGCACGCAGCTCGTCACCAGCAGATCCGTCGCATGGCACAGGATGGCGCGGTGAAAGTTTTACAGGGTGTGACTTCGCTCGAAGAACTCGGCCGCGTCGTTGACTTGCACGATGAGGTCATGTTGGAAACTATTTCGTGATTTGACCACCCGACACCGAACATTGCTCCGCAATGTTGGTGAACGGGCAGGCAAAACCCCACTTGCCCGTCCGAAGCCTTGGCGAAGGCGGGTTGCACGTGTCATTTGCAAAAAAAGCAAACTCGACTCGCAGTGCAAAAGTACCTTTGCAATTCGAGAGAGGGTGCTAGGCTTCAAAAGGAGTTCGTTGAGTCGTTACAAGCACGAGGCACACAATTTCGGGCGATGCT
>JACPLC010000010.1 GCA_016186695.1 Candidatus Kaiserbacteria bacterium
AACATTCCCTTCAATCAAATGACAAGGAAAGTTGACGCATCCGGTGCACTCCGGATTCACGCTGATTTGCAGACGACACCTGTCCGCAATGGTCTTCCGATATCAGTCACGATGATTTCCGCAAAGGCGAGCCCCCAGCCTGTCTGTATTACGTCTGTTGCAACGACGGTGACCCCCTCGGGCGATCTCACGCTCACGCCTCCCGCACCTGCCCCAACGCCGGTGACCCCTCCGACTACGGGTACTACTGCTCCGAAACCCAAACCTACTCCGACGCCTACCGTGAAACCTGCGCCTACTCCTACCCCAACTGCTAAGGCAACGGCGACAAGCGCGGCGTTTGCAACGACGCAGAATATTCTAAAGGACATCTGCGCGGGTGCGGGTGCTGACCGCCTCTGGTTCATTCTCCTTGCCGTCTTTGTCGCAATTGTCGCCTTCGCCGTTTTCGGACAATCTCAACTACCGCCCGCAATGCGCACACAAGAATGGACAGCGGCGGCCATCGTCGTACCTTTCCTCCTTCTCTTCGGTCTCTGGTATTTCGCAGAAAGCTGCAGGACATCTCCCTGGGTACCGGTGATAGCAACGATCATCGCGCTTGCAGGCCTCTCAATCGCATTCTGGGAGCGGGGAGCAAGGGGTCCACAGACCTCACAAACGATCATCAATTTGCCGCCGGGAGCAAAGAAATAAATTGCTCCGGATGGTGTCTCGGGTATAATCTCCCGAACTCGCCTATAGCGGCTGCTTAGCGGACCTGTCCGCCGAAGCTCGCCCCGGCGAGCGAAGGCGGATATGGTTTAGTGGTAGAACGCGTCCTTGCCAAGGACGAGATCGGGGTTCGATTCCCCGTATCCGCACATGAAGCCCACGAGAGTGGGCGAGTGGCAGGATACGGGGAATCGAAAGCGAGCGCGGGCACCCGCTCAGCAGAGCGGGTCGAGCGAGTAGGGCCGAGCGGAGCGAGGAGCGACGGCGACGAGCAAGCGCTTGGCCTAGTCCCCGTATCCGCACAGCATTCATTGCGCTCCCGCCAGGATTCGAACCTGGAATAGCAGTTCCGAAGACTGCCGTGATATCCGTTTCACCACGGGAGCTCTCCTACGCTCCGAGATACCTCGGAGCTTCGGAGAGCAAGCAGTGGTGCAGATTCACCACTACTCGCCCGCCGAAGCTCAAAGACATTTTGAGCGAAGGCGTGGCCACGGGAGCAGGCAGACCATCATAATACAGCGCATCGGCAGGTGCACGATGCTAGAATGCCGTCATGAAGGAGAACTTGCCCATTCCTCCCGAGGTTCGTGAACTCCACACACGGCTGACACAGGGGGGATTTGAGGCATACCTCGTGGGCGGGTGCGTGCGCGACCTCCTGCTCGGGCACGAGCCAAAAGACTGGGACATCACGACAAATGCAACACCCGAGGAGATACAAAAACTTTTCGCGGAAACCTTCTACGAAAACAAATTCGGCACGGTTGGCGTCGTTACAAACTCTGAAGACCCGCGTACCAAGGTCGTCGAAATCACGCCGTATCGCGAGGAAGGGAAGTACTCAAATGTGCGCCACCCAGACGAAATTCGCTGGGCAAAAACGCTCTCGGATGACCTCAGGCGCCGCGACTTCACGGTAAATGCCCTCGCCTACGAGCCCAAAAGCGGCACACTCGTCGACGAACACGGGGGAAGAGAGGACATCAAAAGACGCTCGATCACGGCGGTGGGGAATCCTGATGAGCGATTTAAAGAAGATGCATTGCGCATGCTTCGCGCCGTGCGGCTCGCAGCGGAACTCGATTTCACGATAGAAGCAAAGACTGCCCAGGCAGTAGCCTCCGACGCGCCGCTCCTCGAAAAGATTTCGCGCGAGCGCGTGCGGGATGAGTTCGTCAGAATCATCGAAAGCCCGAGGCCCATGCATGCGATCTTCCTCTCACAAAAACTCGGACTCCTGAAAAATATCGTTCCGGAGCTCGAAGAGGGTATCGGCGTCGCGCAAAATCAGGCACACGCATACGACGTCTTCGAGCACAGCGTGCGCGCGCTCCAGCATGCCGCCGACAAGGGATGGCCGCTTCGTGTTCGCCTTGCAGCGCTTCTCCACGACATCGGCAAACCAAGCGTCAGGCGCTGGTCGGATGAGAAAAACGATTGGACATTCCACGGCCACGAGGTCATCGGAGCAAGAATGGCAAAAAAAATCATGGGGGATCTCCGTATGCCAAGCGAAACTGCGGACATGGTCGTTGCGCTTGTGAGGTGGCACATGTTCTTCTCTGATCCCGAGAAGGTCACACTCTCTGCGGTGCGACGCACGATACGGAATGTCGGGCAGGAAAACATCAAGGACCTCCTATCACTGCGCATTTGCGACCGCATTGGCACCGGCCGGCCGAAAGAGCAGCCTTTCCGCTTGAGAAAATACATGTCGATGGTAGATGAAGCTCTCCGAGACCCGATTTCTGTCTCGATGCTTGAAATCGACGGAACCAAACTCATCGAGCTTGGCGAAGTCCCCGGCCCGCGTATCGGCTGGATTCTCCACGCGCTCCTCGAAGAAGTCTTAGACGACCCGAAGAAAAATACTGATGAATATCTGGCGCGCCGTGCGAAGGAGTTGTCAAAGCTACCGGAGAAAGAGCTTCGCAAACTCGGCGAGGCCGGCAAGGAGCGAAAAGAGGGTGAGGACGAAGCCGAAATTCAAGAATTAAGAAAGAAACACCACGTGTCGTGAAGCTGCGCTTCACTCCTTGAGAACCCTCGGTTCTCAACGGTCTCCGACCTGCTCTCCAACACGGGAAAACTACAGTTTTCCCGACCCCTTTCGAACGCACTTCGTGTACGAAGTGCGCGTAAAACAATAAAGGAGGAGGGGTATGCTCTCTGACGAATCTTCCGCAGGTGCCGAGCTTGGTGCTGTCATAGAGCGAAGCTCTTGACAGCGAGGCACCGAGGATTGAGGTCGTTCTCCGCAGGAGAGAACGACCGGATTCGGCAGGGAGCATATACCGACGGAAAAACCAAAAGGCCGTCACCAGTTAATGGACACGGATCACTCTCTTTGGGGATCTGTGCCCAAGCCTGGAGACGGCCCGGATGTTTTGCGCTTATTTCAGGAGTCGAACGAGGGTACTTTTTCCCAATGTTTGGGACGCTATGCGTCACCTTTTAGATGGAGTGTACCTGTTGATGCTCCTGGGCACGAAGCCCTCTTGCTGTTTCTTATCGCAAGAATGTAATCCTCGCGGCTGAACGCAAGACGAAAGAACTTGAACGCAAAACTATATAGGATGCAGAGACTTTTCCCTGATCCCTGTCCATTACGATATCGAAGTAAAGGACAATGTAAAGGACAATGTGTGGATAAAGGTCATCGCCAGAAAAGCTATATTTCTAGGTCCAAAGAGATAGGACAGTGGTCTGATCCATATACCTCTCTATGTATCTGTGCGGAACGAACATGCGGCAAAAGAGCCCTGCTCAAAAAGAAATAATCGATGCGCCAGCCGACGTTGCGTGCGCGGGCATTTGAAAAATGTGTCCACCACGTGTAATGTCCATTACCCTTCGTAAATATTCGAAATGTATCCACAAATCCAGCTTCGATAATCCTGTCGATACCCTCACGTTCCTCTTTCGTGAAACCGTGCTCACCCTCGTTCGCCTTTGGGTTCGCAAGGTCGTCCGGGGTATGAGCGACATTGAGATCTCCGCAGAAAACAACGGGCTTTTTCTTCTCGAGAAGCTTCAAAAATGCAAGAAAGGTGGGATCCCAACGCTTGTGACGCAGCGTTAAGCGAGAAAGATCAGGTTTGGCATTCGGGGTATAGGTGTTGGCGAGATAAAAATCCTCAAACTCCGCTGTAATCAGGCGACCTTCCTCGTTAGGATCACCATACCCGTCTTTAAGCTCGTATTTCTTTAGGATCTCTTCCGGAAAGCCAAAAATAAGGCTCAAAGGCTTGGTTTTCGTGAATATGGCGGTTCCCGCATATCCCTTGCGTCCTTTTGAGGAATTCCAGTACTCCTCATAATGAGGCAGATCGATTTCCGATTGATGCTCCTCTGCCTTCGTCTCCTGAAAGCAGGCAATCTCAGGTTTCACCTGCTCGAGAAATGGCACCAATTCGCCTTTCCTGTGGATGCTACGGATACCGTTGACGTTCCAAGAGATAAGTTTCACCCCGATACCATACCATGCTCTTCATCAGGAAATCAGATCCATGGGCGTAGCCTATGTAACTGAAGACGACGCGCAACGTCTTCATGGGTGAGGGTTTACTAGGACAATCGCGTGCATATGAAACACATAAAAGAAATCCTTTCAGAAAAGCATGCTAGCCTGTTTGGGAAACCGGAGGAGAAGGGAAGCGGGGAATGGAACACATTTAATATCATTCGCGATGATCGGGTGGACGCGTATCGAGTCGCAAAACCCCGTCGGCCAATCGTGTTGCGCGAACCGCATCATGTTTTACGCATTGTGTATCCCCAGCACGAATTTCGTTTTCGCGGCGCACACTAGTGCTTTCTCCGTTTTCCGTGAAAAGCTTTGTGCACCTCGAGTAGGTGTTTGTCGGTGACGTGCGTGTATACCTGTGTTGTTGCGATGTTCGCGTGCCCGAGGAGCGCCTGCACCGAGCGCAGATCGGCACCGTTCTCGAGAAGATCGGTCGCAAATGAATGCCGGATGACGTGCGGCGTGACTTTCCGCGTGATACCCGCTTTGGTCGCTAAGTATTTCACAATGCGCTCGACGGAGCGGGGCGTGAGGCGCTGCGATTCCTTGCCGGCTCGTCCGTAAGAAACGAAGAGAGCCTCTCCCATGTCACCGCGCTTTTTCAGGTACTCGCCGACTGCCTTCTTCGCGGAAGGAGAGAGAAAGACAACACGCACCTTATCGCCTTTTCCTCGGACGGAAAATTGTTCGCGGGAGAGATCGAGGTCGCTGTTGAGATTGCACAACTCCGAGACACGCAGTCCCGTTGAAAAAAGGAGTTCGAGGATCGCTCGATCGCGCAGCGCTGTTAGTTCATCTCCACGTGGTGCCTTCATCAGTCTATTCAATTCTTCGGTGGTAATGAGGTCGAGATCCCGCGCGCCGACCTTGGCAAGTTCGATGCGCTCCGGCTGGAGCGATTCGATATTCATCTTGCGCAGGTATTTGAGGAACGCCCGGAGCGCGATCATGTAGTAATTCTGCGTTTTGAGTTTCAGGTTTTGGACGGTGCCCGGTTGACGATTCAAATGCAGGCGGAATTCCCGCACGTTTTGCTCGGTAACTTCCGAGGGTTTCCTAATCTTGGCGAAATTGAGAAATCGTGAGAGATACCGGTCGTAATTCTCGACCGTTTTTACGCTTCGCCCTTTTTCGATCTCGATGTACTCAAGAAATTGCGTCTTCAGCGCTTTTAGATCAGACGCCATGCATCCATTCTATCGCATGTGTCGCACAACACAGATTTTCCCGACACGAGTCCGGCGTCGGGAAATCTGGACGATATTGTGCAACGCACACATCGCACAATATCGTGTTAAGAAGTTGCGCCAGGCGTAGGTGTCGCTGTTTGCGTCCAATCTGCGGCAGTATCGGTGTCAGTCGTAGGACTCGTGCGAACTATCGAGTAGCCGTCGAGCGCGGCCGGAACCGAGGGAGCGAAGGAACTCGTGTCCGATTCCCAGCTCACCGCATCAACGATCGTGTCGTCCGCTGCCATAAGGAGGACGTTATCGCCACCATTGGCAAGACCGTTGCCTATCGTGCCACTCGAATCGACAATGACGATGGCATCTCCCGGGATAGACCAAAAACTAGCCGTTGTGGTGGATCCTGTTACGACTAGGTACTTGCCGCTTCCCAAGATCGTCCCGCTTGGGATCGTGCTCGAAGCAGAACTATTGTCGTGAAGCATGTAGCCGCTGAGATCGATTGTTGCGTTCGTGCCATTGAAGATTTCCACCCATTCATTCTCGTTTTCAGAGCCTTGAGAGCCGCCGTTGAGAAGGTCGTAGAGTACTTCATTTATCAAGAGCTTGCCCGTGACGACCGGCGGGTTGTCGTCGTTCGTAACCGTGCACGATTTCGATTCACCAGCAGCGAGCTCCATGGTGCCATCCGAATTGCAGTCACCGCTGAAGCTTGTGGTATACGTCGTCGTCGCATTTTCCGCGACATGGTATGTGCTCGTTGCAAGATTGCTATAGACCGTCCCCGAGGCACTTCCCGGTTGCGGCGAACCTGGCACGTCAACCATGCTCGGCGCTTGGTGGAGATGCACAGTGAAATCTGAAGATGTCGCGGTCCCACCATTATCGTTAACGACGACCTTCACGATGGTGATCGTTCCCAATTTTACGTTGGTGATAGTGCATATCCCTGTTTCTCCAGCCTGTACCACCACACTGGCACAGGCGTTGCCGACCTGTGCCCAGCCGTCAGGCATTGTTTCTACGACAGAGTACGTCCCGTCGGACACCTCATACTCCTTGTTCGTTGCATCTGTTGTCGTCCCTGTTGCGTTTCCGATGATCGTGCCCGTGCCAGTC